>DASUGQ010000147.1:0-7471 GCA_036273935.1 Cyclobacteriaceae bacterium
TGAATTGGTAATCAGTTCCGCTAATACAGCAATTCCCTCCTGTGTTCGGGTTGTTCTCGGCGCGCCCAATCCAAGCGATTTTAAATTGGGTTGCTTCTTTCCATTCAGTTGTGTGGCAGTATGAACAAACGCTTCATGATACAAGAGTTGATCCTTATCCAGTTGAGAAAAGGCCGCACTCTCACGGACCCGGATACGGGTTGCTCCGGCAAGGGCTTTGGAGGACATCTTTTGATCGAGCAAGACCTCGACCGCGTCCTGATCAAAGAATTCATCAACTTCGGTTTTCAGCCAGCCTGCAAATTCGGCAGCAGAGATGTCCGTTTCGGTCGGCTGCACATGATGGTTGCCCAGAAGATCGTCGGTCACCTGTAGAAAAAACTTTGCGGCGTCAACTGCGCTCATTCCCTGCAGTTTGTAAACCATATCCGGACGACCATAGATTTGTGTTGAGTACCGCGTGAAATCATTTGTCCCCATAGCAGTCAACATACGACCAGCGTCGGCATAGCTATGTGCAGTTTCACTGAGAAATTTTTCAACAGGGTGACTTTGATCGCACTGGCTGGCTATTGAATCGAGCTCAAAGATGCTCGCACTGACATCGGGCCGCTGCGGTTTGAAGTCGGGAAGTTGCGGATTGCCTCTGTGCCAATTATTGAGAAATTTCTCCTCTTCACCAGCCGGCCAGGATAATGCGTTAAGCACCTTTATTTTCTTTGAAGCTTGCAAGAGAGCATGGTCAAGCTTTTGTATCTTCTTTTCATCCATAAAGTGATTGATGAGTTGAATAGTTAAGTAAGTTACCAGTAAGCCACCCTATGCTGCAACAAAACGAACTGATTAATATCATGTTGAAATCTATTTTGCCAGCCTATCTTTTAGTTAAATTAACTGCACTATGTCGAAAATCCTTAAACCTGGTATTCATTGGCTATTTATATTCATTCCAATAACATTGGCTTTAGAATATGGTCACGCCTCGGCGCCATTGATATTTTTCTCAGCCGCGCTTTCCATTGTACCCATTGCCCGATTGATCAGCAGTTCCACAGAACACCTGGCAACTTACACTGGTGATGCAGTAGGGGGCTTGCTTAATGCAACCTTTGGCAATCTCCCTGAATTAATCATTGCCATTGTGGCTCTGAAGGCAGGATTGCACGAAATGGTGTTGGCTTCATTAGCGGGAGCAATACTTGCCAATTTATTGCTGGCCACGGGCATGTCATTTCTGGTTGGAGGGACAAAGTTCCATAATCAGGATTATAATCCAACCAGTGTCCGGGTATATAGCTCAATGATGATGATTGCAGTAATCAGTCTGACGATACCCAGTGGTTTTCACATTCTTACCGCCGAGAAAGCTGCAATCGGGAACGAGAATGTCTTAAATATTGACCTGGCTATCGTTCTCCTTATTGGGTATGTCCTGTATCTATTTTTCATGATCAAGACGCATCCCGACTTTTTCCGCAGTGAAGCCGGAGGACATGAAGAGGAGCATGACGGACGGTGGTCACTTCCGCGCGCCCTGATCACGTTATTGGTGGCATCGGTATTAGCTGCCTTCATGAGCGAGGTTCTTGTAGGTGCAGCAGAAGAGACCGGAAAGGTATTGGGGATGTCGAGCGTATTCATCGGCGTGATATTTCTGGCGATTGTTGGAGGCGCGGCCGAGAGTATTTCAGCCGTGGCCATGGCATCGAAGAACAAAATGGACCTCAGTATTGGCATTGCCCTTGGAAGTTCTATACAAATAGCCTTGTTTGTTGCTCCCGTACTTGTCCTGTTGAGCACATTCGTCGGCTCCGGGCAAATGAATCTTAACTTTCCCCGCCCTTTGATCGTCGCTTTGTTTCTTGCCGTCATCCTGGCGGCGATGGTTGCCGGTGACGGCAGGTCCAACTGGTACAAAGGTGTTCAGTTAATTATGGTATACCTGATCATGGGCATGATGTTATACTTTATTCCCGCGGTATGAACAAGGGCCAGGACTTTTGGAAAGAGCGCGTTAAAGAAGGAGCGGTGCTGAATCCCGTAGACCGGATTTCAGAAGTGCTCTTTGGACTGATCATGGTATTGACATTCACAGGAACGATCAGCGTGACTACCGATGGGAGACAGGAGGTACGTGAACTCTTGTGGGCGGCGTTGGGCTGCAATCTGGCCTGGGGTCTGGTGGACGCCATTATGTACCTGATGAATGTGTTGTTGGAAAGAGGTCACGGTCTTTTCGTACTGAACAGGATTGCCGGGACTGACGATGCCATGTCATTGCGTAAAATACTGAAAGAAGAAATTCAACCGGTCATCTCAGGCCTGATGAGCGATGACGAATTGGATCAATTGAGTGATCGACTTAAAAAATTGCCAGTCCCCTCAAAGCGAAATCTGCTGACCCGTAGAGATTTTTTTGCTGGTACTCAAATTTTTCTCCTTGTATTTCTTTGCACCCTTCCAGTTGCGCTCCCTTTTGCTTTCCTAACCGACGTAGCGGTAGCCATGCGTGTCTCCAATGGCGTTGCTCTTTTACTTCTGTTTGTCGGTGGTTTTATACTGGCTAAGTATGCAGGATTCAGAAGGCTTATCACTGCCCTGGCCTATGTTGTTATCGGAATTTTATTGGTAGCGCTGACGATGGCTTTAGGCGGATGAAAAATTTTTTCAGTTTCTGTGTTGTTTTTGCAATGAGTCTTCACCTTGTATTGGCTCAGGAAGAAAGGGACACAACTTCAGATTGGGAATTTAGTGCTGACGTCAATTTCTATTTTATACCGGATGATTTTTTTATACTACCAGTTTTTAAAGCAGATAAAAACAAACTGCACCTCGAGGCTCGTTACAACTACGAGGATCTTGAAACTTTTTCCGCCTGGGTTGGCTATAACCTCAACGGGGGCAACGCATTTGAGTATGCCTTCACACCGATGGTCGGGGGTGTCGCTGGTCTGGCCAATGGCATCGCCACAGGTTTGGAGATGACGTTAGGCTACAAGGGATTTGAATTATATAGCGAGTCGGAATACATGTTTGATTTCGAACTGGAAAATTTCTTTTACAACTGGTCTGACTTTACCTATTTGCCAAATGATTGGCTGTGGTTTGGAATCAGCGGACAAAGAACAAGGGTGTATCAAACTGAGCTGGAGATTCAACGAGGGCTTTTGATTGGCGCAGGTGTAAAGCAGTGGGAACTGACCTCTTACCTGTATAACATTGGTACTGATGATACTTTTTTTCTGTTAACACTGTCCGTCGGTTTCTGATGGAATTTTGATAGCGAAAAACTAATGAAAGAAACAAAAAATGATTTACCATGAAAGAAAAGATGATCGACAATCTCGAGGACTTAGGCAGTCTGAGTAAAAAGGAATTGATTAAACGGGCAAAAAAGTTTTCGAAGAAATATTGTGTAGGTGATGGAGAAAAATTTCGGTTAAAAGATTATGATACTGAACCAGATTTGGATATGGGTTCTGAAGACAAGCCTCTGGTAAGACAGACCTTGCAATTGGGTGTTGATGCACTGGCTGCTATGCAAGACATACTTTATGCGCAGGACCGGTGGTCATTGCTGGTAATCTTTCAGGCAATGGATGCTGCGGGAAAAGATGGGGCAATAAAACATGTTATGTCGGGAGTGAACCCGCAGGGATGCCAGGTTTCATCCTTTAAAGCGCCGAGTGCGGAAGACCTCGACCATGATTACCTGTGGCGGTGTCAAAAACACTTACCAGAACGCGGGCGGATTGGAATTTTCAACCGGTCGTATTATGAAGAAGTTCTGGTCGTGCGTGTGCATGAAAACATCCTGAGCAATCAAAAGCTTCCAAAGGAGTTGATAACGGATGACATTTGGAAAGAACGATTCAAAGACATCCGGAATTTTGAAAAATACCTTAGCCGCAACGGCACCATCGTAATCAAGATTTTTCTGAATGTTTCCAAGGATGAACAGAAGAAACGATTTATCGAAAGGGTTGATGATCCCGACAAGAATTGGAAGTTTAGCACGGCCGATGCCCGCGAACGGAAGTACTGGGATCAGTATATGGAAGCTTACGAAGAAATGATCCGGAATACTTCAACTGCAGAATCGCCGTGGTATGTCGTGCCAGCCGATAAGAAACCGTATGCACGCATCGCCGTCGCGTCAGCCATTATCAATGCACTGGATCGTATGGACCTTGAGTACCCCAAAGTGAGTAAAGAAAAAATCGCCGAGTTAAATGAGATAAAAAAGGAATTGCTAGCAGAATGAAATGACGATTCAGATGTTCGCGAATGTTCCTGTTCACGCGTCAGGAATTTCGAATCTTATTACCTCCTTCTGCCGCCGCCCATTCCACCGCCACCGCGGTAGCTCCCCCCAAGATTGCCGCCACGATTCATTTGTTGAAAATTTGAATTTTGCTGTGTGCTGCGTTGCCGGTTTTCGTAATCACGGTTCATTTGTGAAGATTGTTGCGTTTGCTTCCATTGGTTTCCATCGCGTTGACTCCAATTGCCATCGTTGTTGCGCTGATACACATTTCCATTTCGATCGGAGTAAACATCGCCTTTATTTCGATTAGCAGCCGCGGGTTGTTGACTTGCCGATGGTTGACGTGTTTGATTTTTGGTTTGGTCTCGTGTTGATACACCCGGTTGAGTTCCCTGCCTGGTTTGATCACGCGTTGACACGCCCGGTTGATTAGCCTGCCCACGTTTTACATCACGGGTTGTTACATCTTTCCTGTTGTTATAGATATTGTTGGACCGATCAATGTTTATGTTTACATCACCGTTAATGTATGTCGGCCCACGGCCCCCATACATGCCACCACGATAAGGCGGATAATACGGCGGGCGATAAACCGGAGGTCCCCAGTATCCGCCACCGCCATACATGCTGAAGGAGAACCATCCTGAACTATAATGAAACCCCATGCTCCAACCCGTCCAGGGATTGTAATGCATGCTGAAACCATAGGTGGCCGGTCTTGGATAGTAATAGGGTCCATACCAGGGTGAATAATAATAACCTGTTCCGTATACAACAGTGGGGCCATATACATAGCAACCCATATAACCTGGGGTATAACCGACATATACTACCTCCGGTGTCGAGTCATAGATGTAAACATACTTCACATTGTAAGCGGTGGAACTGGCCGGAATTTTATCAACATCCTTTGGACGTTCATCACTCACTTTCCACGGACCCTTCGCTGAAGAAGAAACAAACCATACCCCCTTATCAACACAGTAATAATCTTTGCCTGATTTTAGAACAGTGCTGCTGGTATTCATGGCTAACTCAAGCGATGTACCTTCAATCTTTTCAAACTTTGGATCGCCATCATAAGTAACGGTACAGGTTGCTGTCTTGCGATCTACTTTTGCAGTCTGAGGAACTTGGGCATCGCGAATAGCGTCCTTGCTCGCTTGTGTTCCGGCTATGCTGGCCAGCACATTGTCCTTTGGTGATCCTTCAGGAATTTTCGCAAAATCTCCCGGCAATTTATCGGATGAAATATATTTCCATGGTCCAGCCAGTTTTTGAGAGGCATACCACCTTCCTGAGAGCAATACATAGTATTGACTGGTATCTATACTTCTGAAAATGTCATCATCTGAATTAGACATGTATAAAAGATTTGTACCGGGTATGTTTGCGAAATCTGCCTGCCCCTTTGATTGTATAAGTTCTGCCGGTGTTGTGCTTACCATTATCGCAGGTGGTGAAGTTACCCCTGATGTTTTCTTTTCCGTTTGCTGCTTCTTCAACTGCTGATCTAAAGCTGTGATGGATTTTGGAAGGGAAGTGGTGTGCTGATATCCTTCCGTCATGGATGCTGAAGAATACCAGAACTGACCACCATAGAGATAGAACCTTTTATCTTCCGGGTTTTGCACAATAAGAAACGCTGAGTTAATAACCCGCTTCATCTTAAGCTCCTTATCATCCTGGAGTTTTGGTTCTCCGTCAATCAGTACAAGTGTAGTAGGTAGCGAAACATACTTTATTTCGGGAGGATCATTTTTTAAGTCATCACTTACATAGGCTTGCTCCTCTTCAATGGTAGAAATGATGTCATCCAGCGAGGCGGTGATTTGCCATTTTGGAATTTCTGTTTCGAGAAGACTTTTAAGTTTTTCAATTTTTACAGTGTCTTCGACGCCCGGAAGTTTCACATCGTTGACGGTAATACTTTCCAGTGTAACGGATCGTGTGTCACGGTCTGTCACCATGATTGCCGTGTACCAGAACACACCAAAAATTAAATCACCAGCTGATTTTTCCTGGACGGAGAAGGCAGCCCTTCCGTCAAGGACGGAGCCCTTCATCGATTCCGGCTGGGGTTGATATACGGTAATCAACGTTCCTCCTTTTGTAGTGATCTCCTTTGGCCATTGTGCAAACGTCCAGCTGACAGTTATTAGTATGCAAATGGGAAGTGTTATTAAGCTTTTCTTATCCACGTTTCAAACCGGTTAATTTGTCGATTCAAGTTACAATTCTCCTTGTTAAATCTCTATGACATCGCCAATCTTTGGCAATGTTGGGTTTGTCTTAAATTGTTTCTTGAGGCTGGCAGCGAGCGCGTTTCCAGGACGTCTCTCGTGAGTAATGATCACGTTTGGTTTTGATTTGACCGTAATAGTACCTATCAAACTTAAGCCTGTGATTCTTTGACGACAGCTTCGGCATACAGCCATCCAAATTTCCGCAGTTGCAGGTAATTCATTTTACCGGTCAGTCCAAGTCGTTCAACCAGATCGTTTAGCGCCCTGGAGAAGACGTCATAGGTATCGATCTTTTCCGGGTCAAGCGCAAGGTTATTGTTGACGATATATTTTTTGTAGAATTCCAGATGTTGATCACTAAAGATGGGGAATGCATCAGGCTTGTGAAAGTTGCAATAGACCGAGGCAAAATGAAGAAGGTGGTGCGTCTGACCCTTTACCAGGAGTTTTGCGATGTCATCCACGAGGGAGGGATCTCCCTGCTTGAGCCGGTCGTCAATTTTCAGGTCAAGGATGTGATGTATCATGTCTTCCTGGACGGAAAGCTGTCGGATATCAGTATCGTTGAGCGCACTGATTTTTGTGCGGACATCTTCTTCATTTACGTTTAGAGGGATATTTCCAAATAATTCCAGATTCCGGAGATCATTAACAAAGTACATCTCCTGGTCGGCGAAAATGCCGAGGTATTTCTTTAAGGCGACATCGAACTTAGTCATTGATTTTGGTTTTAGACAATCGAATATAAATTGGAATTCTCTGCTCAAAAAATGACATTCATCATGTTATTCTCTCGAAAGGGGAAATACATTGTGTTATGCCTTTGTCATACGACGAACACGGCCAAAGTTTTCCCATAGGGCCAACGGTAAGACCGGAGGGGGTTAATTTTTGTTTGTTTTCAAAAAACTGTGAACAGGTAGAATTACTACTTTTTGATCGTATTGAGGATATCCAA
>DASUGQ010000148.1:0-14983 GCA_036273935.1 Cyclobacteriaceae bacterium
TCCGGCATCTCCATTTTCAAGTATTTTTTAACTTTTAACAAGAATCGAGCGTTTGAATATTATGAGAATCTTATCTGCATTTCTGTTTGTGATCATGTTAGCCCTCGCTTCCTGCGACAGCAAGGAAAAGCCGTCAAGGGACCAATTTACGGGAAATCAAATCGTATACTCCCTTGTCCAGGGTCACAATACGAGATCAGCGGGACGATAACCCTTAGAGAGAAAATAGACGGTACTACGTTCGCGGAAATTGAATTGACAGGGACGTCTGGGAATCTTCAACACCCGGTGCATCTTCATGCAGATGATATTTCTGCCGAGAATGCGGACATAATTGCACAGTTGAATCCTGTGGACGGCAAGACGGGGAAAAGTACGACGTTGATCAGCATGTTGGCTGATGAATCATCTATTTCGTACAACGAGTTAAAGAAATTTGCGGGTTGCATTAAAGTCCACCTGGCAGCGGCTGGTCCGGAAAGAGATATCATTCTGGCAGCGGGAAATATCGGGGATCTCATGACCGCTAACTCAAGTGGAAGGGTCGCCGTTGGAACTTGCAAAAGTGAATAACTCCAAAACAAAAAAGGTTAGTTAAGAAAATAACCAACCCTTTTTAAAAATACCAGCTTTAAATTCAATTGTCGTGCCTTAGCTTTAAGCGAACCGTCATTTCCGGCGTGAGGTTATCAGCATACACACCGTAGGCATCTACTAATGTGCCTTTAAATCCTTCAATTGAACTGATCGCGAATAACACACTGTTGTCATCCGGGTCAGACATTCCCTCAAAGCGATAAAATTCCTCTACAGTAAAATCTTCGGGGTGAACATGCAAATCACGCGACGTGCATTGAAGGCAGTGAGGCCGGAGGTTGAAATCTTCTGTAAAACCTCTTTTCCTCAAATCTCTAATGGCTTCCGACAGTGTATCATACGTTCTCATAACCAATAATTTAGATTAAACAACAACAGACATTCATCTAATTGAGGTTCATCCTGCAAATCAAGAACAGGTGTACCACCCAAAGAGTTTGATTTACAATCAAAACCCTCAATTATCCCTTTAAATTCCAAAAAAAAGGCCTTGGAAGTCCATGATATTGCTCACGACGAATTGACAATTTTATCACAAGTGGGTAGGTGGCTACACAACTAACGGCTAGCCATTGAAACGACTCAGTAGCCATGCAGCGAATTGCCGTTCCTGATCTTGGTAGAACCCAATCGTTCCGGTTGCTGCAAGGGTCATTCGACATGGAATGAGAAAAGAACTTCCGGTTATACTGTAAAAATCGCAACGATGGTAGTCAGCATTGCAGTGTTACAAATTCTTTTTTACCTTTTGAAAAACGACTATAACTAAAAGTCTATGAGCCATTCCCGCAGAACCTTCATGAAAAAAGCTGCATTCGCCAGTGCCATTTCCGTGAGCATACCTGAAATTGTTTCGGCCGCCATTGCCAAAGGAACGTCAGGGAAAGTCATCCTTGAAAAAGGCAATACCATCCTGTTCCAGGGCGATTCAATTACAGACGCCGGTAGAAACCGGGATGAGGCTTCCCCAAATAGTGCTAAAGCCTTGGGGAACGGTTATGCTTTTATGGCTTCGTCACAATTGCTGTATAATTACGCGGCCCTGGACCTTAAGACCTATAACAAAGGAATCAGCGGAAACAAAGTATATCAGTTGGCTGAACGCTGGGATGAAGACTGCCTGCAACTAAAACCAGATGTGCTCAGCATTCTCATTGGTGTAAATGATTACTGGCATATGCGAAATGGAAAATACGATGGAACGATAGAAACCTATTGGAATGATTTCAAAGCATTGTTAGAACGCACCAAAAAGGCATTACCCAATGTCAAACTTATTATTGGGGAACCATTTGCCGTCGCGGGACTAACGGCCGTGGATCAAACATGGTTCCCTGCATTTTCGGAGTACCAGGCCGCTGCGAAGCAATTGGCTGAAACATTTGGTGCCGCCTTCATTCCTTATCAAAGTATTTTTGACAAAGCACAAAAGTCGGCACCGGGCGTTTACTGGACCAATGACGGCGTCCATCCATCCATTGCCGGCGCACAGTTGATGGCGCATAGCTGGACGGCGATGATCAAAAGGTAATTTCGGTCAGCTTCGTCCGTTTATTTTTTTAAGGTTTACGTCAACGCAGTCTTTGTTCATAAGCGAAATACAGCTCGCTCGCCACCAAAACAAATCATAAGTCGTCCGATTCGATTGTGTAGAGAACAATCCTCACCAATTCATCGCTGAATAATGGCCGTTCATCTGATTTTCAAAATTGAGCAACAAGGTTTTCTTATCCTCACCGTTCTCTGCGTGTGATTTGTTATCATGTTAAACTTAAAATCAGCCTTATGCAAAAATTTCAATTGCGATTACGCAATACCTTCATTGGAGCGTTGATCATCGCATCAATTATGTTTGGTTGCAACAACGATGAAAGCCTTACGCCAGAACAATCCAAAGCAAAAACTGAGGTCGCCGCACAGGACAACAGTGAAATACTGGCTGCCACACAGGAAGTGCTGGATGTGACGTCCATCGCTTTGCTCGAAAAAGGTGTTTCGAATGGGCGAACTTCTTCAGGAGGACGATTGAGTGAGCATGGTTTTAATTGCTATCCAACCATCAGCGCGAATTATGATGTGAAGAAGACGGCGGATAGCCTCGTCTATTCCGGAACTATTTCGATAGATTTTGGTGATGGTTCATCTTGTGAAGATTCCACCAAAGTCCGTAGTGGAAAGATCACCGATGTATTCAGGCTGGTTGTCACCTACAATGACAGTATACCGTTGCGATCAACAGAAGTCATAACCTTCGAGAATTACAAAAAAGATTCAGTAGAACTGGACGGCCTCTTCACCAGCTCGTATTCCTCAGACGGGACTTATGCCGTTGACATTAATGATGCTACATTGACTTATGAAGACGGCACCTCGGCAAACTGGAGTGGATCTCTTGTCTACTTGTACGACAACAAAGGTACACATCATTGGAACGACGACACAAAAACGCTTTCCGGATCCCTCAATGGTACGACCCGGGAAGGGGATAAATTCACCACCGAGATCACAAAAGATATTCTTTTCAGTTATGAATGTGAAGGCAAACATGATGTGCCCGTCAGCGGAACGGTTTCCCTTACTGTAGGGGGGACTACATCTGAGGTGGATTATGGCGATGGCACATGTGATAGAATTTATTCGATCACAGCGAATGGTGAAACAACGGAGTATACTTTCGGAAAGAAAAATTCGTAAGTAAAAATCATTTAAGCAGTGGGCAGTCGGTCGTGGCAGGAAGCGCCATTGACCGCTGCCCATTCACTATTGACTATGTTTAGCGTTGCTAAAAGTTTTACACAAACCACAATGCCAGAGAACAATTTATTTTCTTAAATAAATCGTCTTTCCCTCCTTCGCTGATCTCCTCGCTGCATCTAAGATTTCCACGACAATCATATTCACCTTCAATGATGAGAGATCATTCGTCGATTCGATTTCACCCCGAACAACTGCCGCCAGATAAGCGAACGGATCATTGCCGGGGGCTTTCGTTGGCTCTGCCTGAAATGAAGTCTCCTGAACCTTATCATTTATCCGCAGGCGCATTCTCAATGCATCGGTTGTAAACACGTAACCAGTTTGACCATATACTTCCATATCCTTTCTCCCAATCGGCCAGTTCCACGAGGCCTGAAGAATTCCCTGAGCCTGGGGATACGTAACGATGATCGTTGCCTCATCATCCACCCGGGGATAAACATCAGGTTTGATTTGCTGCGTTACAGCTGTGACGGATAATGGACGCTGGTCCTTCATTAGCCATGTAATAAGATTGGCACCGTAACAACCAAAGTCGATTAATGCGCCGCCACCATTTTCTTCCGGATCGGTGAGCCATGATAGAAATTCCGGACCTACACCAATTTCTTTTGGCCCCGGGTGCCCGTCGTGCACAACCACCTTTCGTATTGGCCCAATGGCTTTATCGTCATGGACAATGGCATACGCTCTATGGTTACTTCCATACCAGGTTGTTTCATAATTAGTCAATAGCTGAATGTTGTTTTTCTTTGCCAGGGTCTCCATCTCGATTGCGTCCTCCATTCGAAACGCCAGTGGTTTCTCCACCATTACATGTATTCCCTTCGGAGCGCAAGCCCGAACTACGTCCAGATGGCCGCGAATAGAATTGAATGCGGTAACCGCTTCAGGCCTGGTTTTATCCAGCATTTCTTCAAGAGTCGGGTATACGATATCCATACTAAAGCCAAACCGTTTTGCATATTGCTCAGCCAACTTACGGTCAGGCTCAGCAATACCGACTATTTGAACGATGTCCTTATTTTTATAACCTAATATCCCGCCTACGTGGCCATGGGTTAATCCGGCTACGCCTATGCGAAGGGGCTTTTTGCTTTCCTGTCCGGACAGAGAACTGGAGAATGTGAGTAACACCAACATAAAGGGGACAATATTTCGCATAGGTAAGATTTATTAAACGCGTTCAGGGTACTTTGATTGATACTATAAACCGGCGGTAAAATAAAAAATTAATGCGCAGGTGTATTCACAATAACCTGCGCATCAATTCCTGCTGATCAGTGAGGGATTGTCTAGTTCTTAGAAGATTTTTTCTCTCTCTTCTCAGCTCTTTTTTCCTTTAAGGTCTTCAAGGGTTTCTTCTTGGTTTCCTTTTTGGCATCTTGTGACTTTGACATAAATTGTGATTTTTGTCATCCAATTTAACAAAAAATTCAATTCATTTTCATTAGGCTGGACACTACAAAAAGCCTTATTTCTTCCGCTCAAAATAATAATCGATCACCTTTCCGTCTCCGGATATCTGTGCTTTTAAGAACTCGTTGGTATGCGTATAAGCGATCTTCTTTGGGAAGTCATGGAGCGGATTTTCGCAGACAAAACCGTCCTTTGACAGAGTCGTCATTCTAAAATAAACGAGTCGCTTATTTTCGGGAATGTCTGCCACATAATAGAGCGTGTCGTTTCTTTCAATAATCCTGAGCTTTTCCACAAAGACCGTATCAGTGCCTTTAAGATTTATGCCAGAGCCAATGAACTCATAATCATTTATCCGCTCCCATTTTTCATAGGTCGAACGTCCTGGTTTCGCATTCGTCCGGACCCATGTTCCCACCAACCAATCCAGGGTTCTAAGTTCAGACTTCTGCTGGGCACAGGCAGTCAAACCAGCAGAAGCGAAAATGAATAGGATGAATGCTTTCATTTTGGTTTCTTAATTTCAAGTAAGTATACGACCAACGTCACATGGAGTATTGTACAAATCCGACATTTCCAAATCATTTTTTCATGAAGAAATTGGCGAGTGAAGCTTGGTCAAACAGATAGGCTGATGGATCTTCTCCAGTAAAACCTTTAAAGTTGCGAATGAAATGCGGCTGATCATAAAAGCCGGCCTGCAAACCGAGATCTGCCCAGTTGGTTTTTTTCTCTTCTACCATTTTAAAAATGTATGCGAAGCGAATCACCCGGCAATAAAACTTAGGAGAAAGGCCTACATATTTTTTGAATAAGCGTTCAAGTTGACGCTGGCTGATTCCGGCTCTTTTCGACAATTCATGGATATTTATTGATCCATTTGTATCGAAGACAAGGTCAATTGCTCTTTCTGTCTGGGCTGGTCTAAAATAATTACTCAGTAATAATAGTCGGGAATTCAGAACCTCGATCGCTTCGTGATGTTTGAAGGCTTCTGATGAAATCCCAGGCAAAGGATTCAATTGATCCGATATTCCTGCGTCCAACTCAATCACGTTATCGGTTAACTCATACATCGAAATGCCAAAGAGGTGGGCAATGGCGGTCGGTTTGAATTTTATCCCCAGGACCTTCGATCGGCCGGTGTTCTCGAGGAAAAAATATTTTGTCAATTGTCCGGCGAGAAGCGCTTTCGCCTGAGTCTTCCAGGTGTCGTGAAGCTTTATCCGGTACGCATCTCCGTAATGAAAAATTATTTCGGGAAATCCATCGGGTACAATCTTTTGCTGAATGGGATTGGGGTTATTGTCCTCTATAATCCAATAACATTCAACCAAATGACGCAACATCTCATGAGGTTCGTAACGATAGAATGGCATTTCTAGTGTTAATCATAAAAAATGAAATATTCATCAAATGAACCACTTAAATAAAAATCATTATCAGCCTCAAATCTTCTTTTGTAAATTAAATCGTTTGAAATGATTAAATGATCAACTTACCAAATCAACTTCACGCAACTTATGTCAACTTTAAAACATCTGCTGGCAATAGGAGTCCTCGTATTGCTGTGCCCAAGACTGAACGCTCAACAAATTTCAAAGGACGAGCTTATTTTCCTTACACCCGAATGGAAAGGTGAACGCTTTCCGGATGGCCGCCCTAAAGTTCCGGACGACATCCTTGAAAGGATGAAATTAGTTACGTTAGAGGAAGCCTGGGCTACTTGCCGCGGTGCCGGCTACAACTATCAATATGAAGGAGACTGGATGCAAATTAATCCGGAAGGTGTATTAGTAGGAAGAGCTGTGACCGCCACTTTTTTCCCCGGAAGGCCGGACATTCATAAAGTTATTGAGGACAAGGGTCATAAAGACGGCAGGATACTGGGTCCAAACTCCTGGGCAATAGACATGCTCCAACCTGGAGACGTCTATGTAGTTGATCAGCATGGAGCCCTGATTGACGGACCAACCATCGGCGATAACCTTGGGAATTCGATCTATGCCCGATCTGGAAACGGAATAATATATGACGGGCCACTACGTGACATCAATGGATTAAAACAGATTAAGGGTTTTACTTCATATTTCAAATCTTATCATCCATCGCATCATTTCGGCAGCATGAGCGGTGGTGGACCCGTACGTTTAAATACCACATTGGTTGGCATTAATACACCCACACGCATCGGCGGTGCTACTGTAATGCCAGGCGATGTTGTCCTGGCAAGAGATGGTGGTGTTTTGTTCATTCCTCCTCACTTAGCACAGAAAGTTGTGGAAACCTCTGAGATCGTTCGCCTGAGAGATATGTTTGGACACCAAAGATTACGTGAAAAAAAATATACCGCGGGCCAGATTGACAGCCGGTGGTCCGACGAAATTGAAAAAGACTTCTCCCAGTGGTTGAAGGATAATAAAACTGCGCTTCCTGTTTCTCCGGAGAGAGTTGAAGAGCTCCTTAAAACAAGGACCTGGTAATTGAGTAACTAATAAATCATAAACCAAAATCATGAAAAAACCATTTTCGAGGCGTTCCTTTTTGACTAAGAGCGCATTGGCAGGAGCTCTTGGCTTTGCCGGACTTTCCCAAACCTTTGGCAAAGGATACACCCAAGCAGTCGACAACAATCCTAAATTATCTGCACCGTCTGATTTGAAGATCACCGACGTAAAAGTTGCTTATCTGAGAGGGGGCGGTAGGATGTTCGTTAAAATACTCACCAACCAGGACATCTATGGCGTCGGAGAAGGAGTGGATGCAGTAGGGGGTGCATATTATCTGGCCAAACGGTTTGCGTTTTCATTAAAAGATCAAAGTCCGTTGAATGTGCACCGGCTATTTGAGCAAATCAGAAAAGGCGGTGTATTTAGTGGCGCCCAGGCGGGCATGTATGTAGCCGTGTTGACAGCTATTGAAACAGCTCTTTGGGATTTAACCGGTAAAGCGCTAGGTGTACCCGTTTATCAACTATTGGGCGGCAAGTTCCGGGATAGCGTGAGGGTTTATCTGGACACTGCGTTATATCAGAACCAACTCCCCACACCAGAAGATTTTGCAAAGGCGGCCAAGGAAGGCATAGATCTCGGTTTCACTGCCATTAAGTTTGACCTGGATCAGGCAAATGATCCCAACAAGTACGACAGGTATAACTGGACTGCCAGCCCGGCTGAAATTCAGAGAATGTATGACCAGATGGCTGCTGCAAGAAAAGCCGTTGGACCAAACATCGATATCTGCGCGGACATGCACGGCCGATATGATTTGCCTACCGGTCGTCGGGCCGCTAAAGTACTCGAACCGCTAAACCTTATGTGGTTGGAGGAGCCAATCCCAGCTGAAAATGTTGATTCCTATGCCGAGATCACAAAATCCACAAGCACACCAATCTGCGCCGGCGAGAATCATTATTTGGCTTTTGGCTTCAGACCATTGTTAGAGAAAGGTGCTGTCGACATTATCATGCCCGATTTGCAAAAGGCGGGCGGGCTCGGTGAGGCACAACGTATCGCGAACCTTGCGAACTTATACTACGTGCCGTTCGCACCACACATGGTCGCCTCGTACCTTGGGGCCATGGCATCCGCCCATGTTTGCGCATCGGTACCCAACTTCATGATTTTAGAATGGCAGATATACTATCATAAAGATCCGATGTGGAAAGAGATTGTTAAGTTCGATGGTGAAAATTTCGTTGAAAAAGGATTCATCAAAGTACTGGATAAACCAGGCATAGGTGTTGATATTAATGAAGAAGGTTTGAAAAAATATGCAGCACCGGGTATACCGTTCTTTGAGTAACAAATAATTAGTTATCTGATTCATTAAATGGATCAACTGTCTCAACCGGTTGATCCATTTCTATTTTTATATTCGATTGATCATGCTGTCAGGTTCACTTGTATTCGCGGTTAGTGCAGTGTTCACTCATGAGAATATTTCTTAAGCATTTACACTTGTGGAGAAACAAGAATTGCTAACCTTTTTCATACAGCGAACTTTAAAATCCTTGGTCTATGGTAGAGAGAACATATCTTAATTTGCTGGCGATCTATTCAATTGTGATTTAAATATATTCCACGAATTTCTCTGCATGAGTGATTGGTGTGGGACCCTTTGCAGAAATTGTCAATAGAACAAAATCAAATCGTCAAATCCTGCGCTCGATGAAAGACATTCCAAGTCGCTCATAAACTTTATCCATTCATAATCTGCCGGTCACACTGAAATAACAAGAGCTGAAAACGTAACCGTAATCGTATGCATAGAAATTGCGGTGCAGATCATTCAATAAAGACTAAAATGTTATTACCTTAAATTCTAGTCCTTACCAAAACAAAACCACACTATGAAAAAAGTAGAAGCTATTATCCGGACTTCAAAGTACGAGGAAGTCCACGCTGAACTTTCGAAAATAGGTATTGGATTCTTTACCTATTCGGAAGTTAAAGGTATCGGTACGGAGCATGCGGCCCAGCAACGATATAGAGGGGCCGCATACGACGTCGGATTTATACCGCGAACACGGCTGGAAATTATTGTGCCTAACGACAAGCTGGAGCAATTAATTGATTGCTTGTTGAAGACGGCCTACACCGGCAAGATCGGGGACGGGAAGATCTTCGTCTACGACATTGAACAAGCCTATCGTATCCGAACGAAGGAAAAAGGGGAAGATGCTCTTTAGCCCCAGAATCATTGTAACCATCCTAAAACCTACAAGTATGCAAACAAAACCTATCCTTAATAAACCCGATTGGAGCAAAATGATTTTGCTTCTACAATCATTTAAAAAAATCACTCTTATAAGTGTCCTCACAGTCTTCACCTTAGTGTTGGTAGCACTTCCGACCCTTTCTATCGCGCAGGATTCTTTAGCAACAGCGACCGACACCGTGGCGGCTGCTGCTGCCATTGTCGAAGAAGCCGCTGTTGAAGCGGCCCCCGTAGACGAAGCTGTTCCCGGTTTACCTCAAGATGTAGCAAATATTATCTGGCTTTGCCTTACCGGGTTCCTGGTGTTCTTCATGCAAGCGGGATTTGCGCTTGTCGAAACGGGACTTACACGGGCAAAGAACTCCGTAAATATCATGATGAAAAACCTTTTGGATTTTTCATTTGGTGCAGTTTTGTTTTGGGCTATTGGTTATGCCATCATGTATAGTAGCGGAGATTCGGATTTCTTTGGCTTCGACGGAGCACTTGCGTTTCTCAATTCCGCCAATGCACCAACCGAGAATGGCGGTTACGCATTAAGCGCGGCCTGGTTATTTCAGGTTGTTTTTGCTGCCACGGCAGCGACAATTGTTTCGGGAGCTATGGCTGAACGAACCAAGCTAATTTCCTATATCTTTTACTCGTGCGTTCTTTCAGCTGTGGTGTATCCAATAAGCGGACACTGGATTTGGGGTGGTGGATGGTTGAGTGATATGGGGATGCGTGACTTTGCCGGATCTACGGTTGTACACTCTGTAGGAGGCTGGGCGGCCCTGGCTGGTGCGATTTTAGTCGGTCCGCGCTTAGGAAAGTATACGAAGGATGGGAAAGTAAATGCAATTCCTGGTCATAATATGCCCCTGGCAACATTAGGTGTTTTCATACTCTGGTTTGGCTGGTACGGATTTAACCCTGGGTCTACTCTCTTAGCGATCGGCGGAGTTTCCCACGTTGCTGTGACCACTACGTTAGCGGCTGCCACGGGAGCTATAGGAGCCCTGATCATTTCGTGGGTTTCGTTTGGCAAACCAGACTTATCCATGACCTTGAATGGAACATTGGCCGGTCTGGTTGGTATTACGGCACCTTGCGCATCCGTTAGTACCTCAAGTGCAGCAATTATTGGCCTGGTTGCCGGCGTATTGGTATTCTATTCTTGCTTATTCTTCGAAAGAAAACTGAAAATCGACGACCCGGTAGGCGCCGTCAGTGTACATGGAATTTGTGGCGCATGGGGAACCATTGCGGTCGGGCTGTTTGGACAGCATTCCATTGATGCCGCGTACTGGTCTGAGGAAACTGCAATTAAAGACGGATTGTTTTTTGGAGGAGGTTTTGATCAACTTGGCGTTCAACTTATTGGCGTTGGATCTGTCTTTGTATATGTGTTTGCTGCAATGCTCATTGTGTTCTCGTTAATTAAGGCGGTTATCGGCCTTCGCGTAAGTGATGCAGAACAACTAGAAGGTCTGGACCTCGGTGAGCATGGTAACACCGCTTACTCCGGGTTTGTGATGGAATCATCAGGACCAAACGCCGTGATTACCAATGGCGAAAAAGAAAAGTAAAAACTGATAATTAATTCTGATCAGAACGGGTCGTTAATTAACGGCCTGTTTTGTTTTCAGACTAGTGCCGCAAATGGCCCCCCACGTTTCAGGGCCAATTCCTGAGGCTTACTCCAAAAATATGTAACCCGCTCTGACTTAATCCGAGGATGCCGTGCGCCAGACTGCTTACTCAAATAACCAAAAATCGTGATTTGATGGAACGTAGAAATAATCGAAAAAAAAGGAATTATGCCGATGCTTGTCGTTGGACGGCCTGAGCACCAGGGTGTGTTATTCTGATTAACTCATTCTGAACCTTCATAATTTCGTCCAGGGGAATATTAAGTTCTTTATGATAAAGTTTGTAAATGAACTGCCATTCCGAACGATCCATAAAGCCATCTGAGTTTGCAATTACACACATCCACGCGATGCACCTTACCTGGAGTTTATACGTGAGCTTCTTTATATCCTTTATACACTCGTTGTATATGGCTGTCGAATCAGTCCCTCTAAGTTTATCAAGCTGATTATGAAAAGCGGTTTCCGAAAAACCCTCGGCAGAAATCATTTGCCTACCCAGTGACAATTCCTTCTCATTGATTTTATTGTCAATGTTGACCATAAGAAAGTAAAGCTTTGCGAAAACAGACATATAATTCATGGTTTCATCATGTAATGTTGAACAATACTTTCAAAACAATGCCAATCAAAAAAATACCAGTGAATGGCTAAAAATGCAAAAAGTAAAGATTTTGTAACTTCAAAATGGGAATTTTGTTTAAAATTGGAATAAAATATTAATAATTCCAAGTTATGTCATGCAATATTGCAATCAATGCAAACGGTTGCAATAAAATACTTAAGCCACCCTCATAAAGTTTCAGTGCGCAAAAAAACAAATGGGTAACTTCTGACTTAAACAATTTATGAGGTATTGGATAACAGTGTGTATGTTAGTTGCGGTAACTGTCAGCCGTGCCACCTCTATCCTTGTACCGATGGATGAGACCCAGAAAAATCATCTTAAAGCGTACGGTTTAGCCTATTATTGTCTTGAAGAAGGCATAACCGTTGACTGGCTTCTTAACTACCGGGGTGGGAGTTTCCTTATTGAGTTCAATAATGATGTCATTGGAGAATGTAACGTCCGTGGGATCTCCTATGAAATGATTTCTGATGTCACCACCAATCTAATTCTCAATGAAATTGCAGACCCACATGTTAACATGAATATTGTAAGAATGGAGAAGGCCCCGAGGATCGCCGTTTATTCCCCGAAAGACGATCTCATCCAGGATGAAACAGATGCGGTGTTGGGGGTTTTAACCTACGCAGAAATTCCATTTGATATTATCTATGATACAGAGATTTTAACCGATCAGCTTTCCAAATACGACTGGCTCCACCTCCATCACGAAGATTTCACGGGACAATATGGGAGATTTCTTCATCGACAAAACAGTTTGCTGGAAGCCAAAATTCAGGAGGCCACAGCAAGGCAGTTCGGTTATGCAAAGGTTTCCCAAATGAAACTTGAGGTGGCAAAAAAAATAAAATTATTCTGCCTGGGCGGAGGCTATCTCTTTGCCATGTGTTCTGCAGCTGAGACAATTGACATTGCGCTGGCAGCCGAAGGACTTGATATCTGCGAAAGTATTTATGACGGTGATGCTGCCGACCCGGATGCCCAAAGCAAACTTGACTTTAGTAAGTCATTCGCATTTGAAAATTTTGTTCTCATACCGGGTGAATCCAGGAAATTCTCATCTATTAACGCCATTTCGGCCGACAATTATTTTTATGAGGGCAGCAATGGATATTTTACCTTATTTGAATTTTCGGCAAAATGGGACATTATCCCTTCGATACTTAATCAAAATCACGAATATCTTTTGAAGGAATTTATCGGGCAGACTACTGTTTTCAATAAATCTCACATCAAACCAACGGTCACCATATTGGGTGAGAATCAGGAAGAAAATTCTGTACGCTATATTTACAGCGAATGTGGTCAGGGGCACTGGACATTCTACAGTGGGCATGATCCGGAAGGCTGGCCAGGAAGGGGTGTTAGGCGCAATCTTGGTCTTCATCCAAACTCACCAGGCTACCGGCTAATTCTAAACAATGTGCTTTTTCCTTCAGCAAAGAAAAAGAAACAAAAGACCTAACAGGCGCCCACAGCGCGATTACTTTTCGTGGTTTGGCAATGGGAGGGACTGAGACTTCACCGCATTCAAAGAATCCATCACCTGCCTTTTCTTCATGTCAGTGTGCATTTTTTTCTCCATTCGGCGGATGTTGTTCTTTACAATTTTCTTATTTTTTTGCTCGCCGGGACGCGGGCAATCCCATTCTTCTACAGTGGCAGGATCTTTAAGATTTTGCTTTTGTTCCTTCAACTTTTCAAGGGATCTGCCCTGATGGATATCCTTTGTGGGCATGGTGGAGACGTAAAGATCTTCCATCCTCAAGCTTTTCGTGTTGATGATCGTCTGTTTAGCTTTTGGACCTCGCGCTTTAGGGCAATGAATCAGGCCCGTTTGACAACCTGACAGCACGAAAACGGACAATATGATCACGCGGGTAATCACGGTTCTGGGTAAACCAAAATGAGAAATCAATTTAACAAAATTCTCGCGAAAGACTAAAAGTTAGGGCGAGACCTTTACCAATTTCTTAATTACGGTTTGCTGTTGATTGCTGATCTTGACCCAATAAAAACCTTCAACACTTTGGCTCCAGGGAATATTGATTTTGTTTGTGAGGGGGGCAACTTCCTGTTCAAAGATTTTGTTGCCTTGCAAATCATTTATCGTCACCGACGTTCTCGATCCCTGCCATTGTTCACTGAAATTAATTGTCAATTGATCTCGCACCGGATTTGGATAGATACCGATTCCATCCCCTCGTTTTGATTCAACTTTAACACGAATGATTCTGTGTTTTGTAGCCCTCCCGTCATAGTCATATTGAGCAAGTCGATAGTAATTAAATCCATCATAAGGGTAAGGGTCCAAATAAGAGTATGCATTTTTGGTCTGGGTCGTTCCGTTGCCCTGAACCTGCGCAAGTTCTTCAAAAATTTTGCCGTTGTGAGATCTTTCAATAATGAAGTGATCATTATTTAGCTCTGTCGCGGTTGTCCATTTTAACAAAACTCCTTCATTGTTATTTTCAGCCGTAAAATAGAGTAGTTCCACTGGAAGTATTGAAAAGGAACAGAATGATCCGTTATTTCCATTCGCTGCCACTAATTCCAATGTATTCGGAGTTGTAAGTTGGGAAAGGTTAAATTGGTAGGAATGTGTTTCCGGGGGGTTATTACCTTTCACTGGGAAAGTTATATCCACAATGTAGTCCTGGTTTGGATTTGGTATTGCTATCAGTAGCGCAAGGGGATTTTGAGCGCCATGACCACTGGCTGTGCTTCCATCAACTTTAGCACTCACGATGTTACCATTCGTATCTTTTAACACAACCGTTGCGCCAACGACCGGCCTAGTCACCATCGTTCCGTCAATACAATCGTTCATCACAATGTTCAAAAAGTTGCAGCCACCATCACACTTATCGCTCTCCCATATTTGATTAGGTCCGTTATTCACGTTTACGTACAAATCATAATCACCATCACCATCATAATCGATCATGTTCACACCCTCAGCGTCAGCATTAACAGGAATATCCATCTGCGCAAAACTTAAGGCGCTGATATCATTTTGGATCGATGTTGTATTGATAAACAGATAGCTATTCCCCGAATTATTCCCCAGGAACAGATCGGTGTCACCATCAAGGTCGACATCACCACAAGCACATCCGTCAATGTCTGGTGTGCCTGGGATCACAGGCTTTGCGCTTGCTGTAAACGTTCCAACTGGGTTCTGAAGCCAAATCTGATTTGGTCCCGCATCGGACCAAAAGATGTCAAAGTC
>DASUGQ010000149.1:0-6451 GCA_036273935.1 Cyclobacteriaceae bacterium
AGAGAATGATCGTTGTGTGGGAAAACTACACTGGACAAAATCAACTGGTGCCACTGGCTACAATGTTAGATACGGTACAGCAAAGGATAAGTTATACCACACGTATCAGGTGCTGGGAACGGATTCTGTCACCATTAATAGCCTGAACAGTCTCCAGAAATATTACTTCACCATTGATGCATTTAACGAAAACGGAATAGCAAAGGGGAAGAAAGTGGTTGAAGCGAAATAATGATTTGACAGCGCTTTAATAATTAACCGAAAATGATGTTCGTCCCTGATTTGAAAAAGAAATGCATCGCGAAGAGCGTGACTGAAAAAGTATGCACCCTGACTTTCTTAACACTCTTCCTGACACTCTCATCATTTGGTCAGGTTCGGTTGCCAAAACTCGTGAGTGACGGAATGATACTGCAACGTGAAGCGAATGTAAGAATCTGGGGTTGGGCTGCTGCAGGAGAAAAAGTTACAGTGACTTTCCTTGGCTCAACTTACAATACCACCGCTGACAAACAAGGCGATTGGAATATTTTACTTCCCAGGTTAAAGGCCGGTGGCCCGCATGAAATGCAGATCACTGCTACGAACAGCATTATCATCCATAACATTCTGGTAGGGGATGTGTGGGTGTGCTCAGGTCAGTCAAACATGGAAATGTCGATGATGAGCCTTAGAGTGAGGTATCCTGAAGACATTGCTGCATCGGAGAATAAATTCATCAGGCAATTTGCCGTGCCCCGCAGACATATCTTTTCGAAACCGATGGAAGACATTTCAGCAGGGTCGTGGATAAGTGCCGACTCCACCAGTGTACTCAGATTTACAGCTGCCGGATATTACTTCGCGAAGAATCTATATCAAAAATACAAAGTACCTATCGGATTGATCAATGCTACGTTGGGTGGTTCGAGGACTGAATCGTGGATGAGCGAAGATGCATTAAAACCTTTCCCAACCCTTCATGACGAAGCCTTAAAATATCAGGACAGCACGGTGATCATTCAAACAGAGACGGAAGACAGGAAACGGATAGCGGAATGGCACATGCGCGCTAAAGATACAGATGCGTCTTACGCAGACCCTGCTGGCCCATGGTACAAGGCCGATTACGATGCCAGCCAATGGGATGAAATAAAAATGCCCGCATTCTGGGCAAGCAGTTCGCTGGGACCGATAAATGGTGTAGTGTGGTTCAGGAAGGAATTTGAACTCCCTTCATCGTTTGCAGGAAAAGCTGCCAGGCTCAGTTTTGGAAATATTGTAGAGGCTGATTCCGTTTTTATCAATGGCAAATTTGTAGGTGGACGGCCATCCCAATACATCCCGCGCAACTATGATATTCCAGCAGAGTTGTTAAAGGATGGTAAAAACTCCATCACCGTACGGGTAGTTTGTCCTTCCGGACGAGGAGGGTTTGTTCCTGAAAAACAATATGCGATAATATTAAATAAGGAGATCATTGATCTTTCCGGCACATGGAAATATAGGTTGGGATGTAAAATGGAAAACCTTGTTGGATCTTCGTTCATCATGTGGAGGGCCACCGGTCTGTATAACGGCATGATTGCACCACTGTTGCCCTATACGATCAAAGGTGTGATTTGGTATCAGGGCGAATCCAACGTCAGCAGAGCAGAACAACATCGCAGCCTGTTCCCGGCATTGATTCATAACTGGAGAGAGAAATGGAATCAGGGCGACTTTCCATTTCTTTTTGTACAGTTGCCCAATTTCAACGAACCGCAAAAAGAACCATCCGACGGAGGCTGGGCCCGATTCAGGGAAACTCAAACGGCTGCGCTGGCGGTACCCAATACAGGCATGGCTGTAGCAATTGATATCGGTGAATGGAACGACATTCATCCTTTAAATAAAAAGGACCTTGGCTACCGTCTTTCGTTGGCTGCTCAAAAAGTGGCCTATGGCGAGAAGGACGTTGTGTATTCCGGCCCGATGTATGAATCAATGAAAATTAAAGGGAACAAAGTTACCCTCTCATTCAAACAAACGGGTGGAGGTTTAATTGCCAAGGGTTCTAAGGAGTTAAAATACTTTGCCATAGCCGGTGAGGACAAAAAATTCGTTTGGGCAACGGCTGAGATTAGGAACAACAAAATAATTGTATGGAATGATAAGGTTGCCAAACCGGTGGCGGTACGCTATGCATGGGCTGATGATCCGGAAGGCGCTAACCTGTACAACAAGGAAGGGCTTCCGGCTTCTCCGTTCAGAACGGATAATTACTAAGGTCACAAAGAAGAATTGAATTTTAAATAACATTTATGAAAGAAGTGATTCGTCTACGAATAATAGTCCTGGTGGCTTTCATCTTTTTCACTGGCGCCGTTCTGGCACAGCAGCCTAAGCCGATTAAAGTTGATGGGGGATCATTGCAGGGTATAACGGAAGATGGCTTAACCGTTTACAAGGGTATTCCTTTCGCGGCGCCGCCAGTTGGCGACCTGAGGTGGAAAGCCCCGCAACCTCTTGCGAAATGGGATGGTGTGCGCATAGCCGATAAGTTTGCGCCGGGCCCCGTGCAAGGAGGCAATCCACCTTCAGGAAAAAGCGAAGATTGCCTCTACCTGAACGTCTGGACCCCGGCAAAATCAGCCAAAGACAAAATTCCGGTTCTTGTATGGATCTATGGCGGTGGATTTAGTGCGGGCTCTACATCCGAAACAGTTTATAGCGGTGAGAAGTTGGCCAGGAAGGGTGTGGTACTCGTGAGTGTCGCTTATCGCGTCGGACAGCTTGGCTTTTTGGCGCATCCTGAATTGAGCGCCGAAAGCCCGAATCATGTTTCAGGAAATTATGGCCTGCTCGATATGATTGCCGGACTAAAATGGATACGAAAAAATATTGCAAAGTTTGGTGGTGACCCCGATAAGGTTACCATCTTCGGCGAATCCGCTGGTGGCATTGCTGTGAGTATGTTATGCGCTTCGCCCCTGGCCAAAGGATTATTTCATGGTGCTATTTCGCAAAGTGGTGGATCGTTTGGGCCTCCAAGAGTTACTACTTATCCGGGTGAAAATCAGAAATACCTGAAGGATGCCGAGCTTGCCGGAGTAGAATATGCAAAAACGGCGGGAGTTTCTTCTCTTGCTGAACTAAGAAAAATACCGGCCGATAAACTTCCGGGTGGTCGCGGACTGGGAATGTCATGGCCCATCATTGACGGATATGTGATTCCTGATGACCAACACAATCTCTACGAAGTAGGCAAGTACAATGATGTTCCAATTCTCGTGGGTTACAACTCAGATGAGGGAGCGAGTTTCACCCGCACCAAAATTCCGGAAGAATACATTGCCGGTGTAAAGGAGCGTTACGGTAAGTTTGCCGAAGACCTTCTTAAAGCGTATCCGGTAGATGCCAACTCAATTCCTAAAACGGCGCGTGACCTGGCCCGCGACGCAGCATTCGGTTGGCATACATGGAGTTGGGCAAGGCTTCAGTCGAAGACTGGGAAATCGAAAGTGTTTTACTACTACTTTGATCAGCATCCCGACTATCCCAAAGACTCACCGCGATTTGGTTATGGTTCGCCACATGGACAAGACGTAGCCTTCGTTTTCCAGCATCTTAATCCTTCAGATCCCAACGCCTCCAATACAGATCAGGAGATTTCTGATGCCATGAGCACCTATTGGACAAACTTTGCGAAGGCAGGCGACCCTAACGGTGAGGGAGTTCCGGCATGGCCAACGTTTAGTGAAGCTACACCGGAGGTAATGTACTTCAGTCAAACACCACACATCGGAGTAGTACCCAGTGCTGAATCCCTGAAAGTTTTGGATGCTTACTATGAATGGAGACGTACACCAGAAGGAAAGGCATGGGCGAAATAAAAATGACTTTGATAAATACGACACGATTCAACCAAAATGGAAATGTACTCTAGTGTATAAAGTTTACGTGAATATAAAATGATTGCCCAAAAAATAATGAGAGCTTGCAACGACTATTTTGCTCAAGAAAGTAATGCCCCCTTATCCCAAGCCGCGCGGCTATGTCTTATATTTTTGCTAATAACGGGCACGGCATGCGTGCAAATGGTTCAAGCGCAGACAAAGGGGGGTGGCAAGAAGATCAGTCCGGATTTGTTTGGATTGTTTTTCGAGGACATTAACTATTCGGCTGATGGCGGGCTCTACGCCGAGCTCGTGCAAAACCGGTCGTTTGAATACAGCCCGACCGATAGGAGAGAATGGAATCCCTTTTCGTTTTGGGAGTATGTCACGCCTGGCTTTTCTTACGGGCAAATTAATGTCGAAACCAATTCTCCGCTTCACGCAAATAACCCTCATTATATCGTTCTTAATGTTGAGCATGTGGGCAAGGAGGCAGAGTATAAAGGTGAGGCTGGCGTTGGAATTAAGAACCCTGGTTTTGATGGAATGGTGGTGCGGGAAGGGAACGTTTACAACCTTTCACTCTTCGCCCGTCAACTTTCAGATGCTCCTGTCTCATTGTCGGTTAGTCTGCAAAATCCAAAGGGACAGGTCTTAGCGGAAGAGAAGATTTCAACAACATCTCCGGATTGGAGGAAGTATACCGCAAAGCTTAAAACTACTGCAAACAGCGACAGCGCATCTTTGGTCATACTGGCCATAAGTAAGGGAAAACTTGCATTGGATGTGATCTCTCTTTTCCCGGAGAAGACTTTTAAGAATCGCCCGAACGGCCTTCGGGAAGATTTAGCCCAGGTGCTTGCCGATATAAAACCGAAATTTATTCGCTTCCCTGGCGGTTGCCTGGTGCACGGCGATGGACTTGGAAATATGTACCGTTGGAAGAATACAATCGGCCCGATTGAGCAACGTATAGAGCAAAAAAATATCTGGGGATATCACCAAACGACGGGCCTGGGTTACTTTGAGTATTTCCAATTCTGCGAAGATATCGGGGCCAAGCCGCTGCCCGTATTGCCGGCCGCAGTCAGTTGTCAGAATTCAGGTGGTACATGGCGCATTGGAGGCACCGGACAGAAGGCTTTACCAAGTGAAGAAATGGATGAATACATTCAGGAAGTATTAGACTTGATTGAGTGGGCAAATGGACCTGCTGGTTCTCCCTGGGGAGCGAAGCGTGTTGCCGCAGGGCATCCCGCTCCATTTAATCTTGAATACATTGGGATTGGTAATGAAGATAAGATCACGCCAGAATTTGAAGCGCGGTTCAGCAGGATATACGATGCCGTAAGAGCTAAGCATCCTGAAATTATTGTAATTGGAACGGTCGGCCCAGGGGAGAATGGGGACGATTTCACGAAAGGCTGGACGTATGCAAAGAACAATAAGTTGCCTATGGTGGACGAACATTACTATAAAAACCCTGAGTGGTTTATTAATAACCAGCATCGATATGATTCTTATGACCGAAGACAGGCACAGGTATATATTGGTGAATATGCCTCCTGGGGAAATAAGATGCAGAATGCGATTACAGAAGCTGGGTATCTGACTAACCTTGAACGCAATGGTGACGTTGTTGCGATGGCTTCTTACGCGCCTTTATTGGCAAAAAAGAATCACACCCAGTGGAAAACCGACATGATCTTTTTTGATAATACCCGCATCTGCCTTACTCCGAATTACTATGTTCAGAAAATGTTTTCAACCAATTATGGTGATACCTATTTCGCAAATGTAATTCAGACGAATCCCAATGACTCCACCCTTGCGTCCTCATGTGTTCAGGATAGCAAGACAGGTGATGTCATTCTGAAACTGGTTAATGCTGGAAAGGAATCAAAAACGATGAAGGTCAAACTAACAGGGTTTAAGAAAATTGCTTCGATGGCGGAACGAACGGTGCTGACCGGGAGTGCAGAGGCGGAGAACACGTTAGAAAATCCACAAAATATTCAACCTGCTAAATCTGCATTCAAGGTGGGCAAAACGTTTGACTACGCAACACCAGCGATGTCGTTAACGGTTATTCGAATAAGTACTAAGTGATAATAAATATCTCATCGTGATGCCATTTAACATTAAGCATAAGATTACAATAAAAAAGTAGATTCTTTTGATTTCGATCTTAATGGTAATGTAAAGCCACTAAGCTCAACGGGAGGAAAAGATGATATGGATATTGAGAACTGAAATAGCGACACAGTCGGTTTTGATGATTAGAGTGTCGTATATGTCGACTGATAATGGAGGTCCTGCGTGGCCCATGCGAAAATGATTGTCGATATAAAAGTACCGTTGTCGTTTGAACAACCACTTCAAAAACCACGGGTGACGAAATGCAATTGATTTAGCAATGCCACAGAGCCAGTTTACATTACAACAAGGATATTCAAAGGAGCTGGAATTGTTTCCCCACGTTATGGAATTTGCCCTGACGAAAAACAGTACCATTCAACTGGATTCCTTTGTCGTCTCCTCGGCCAATTGCTTCCGGGTGTATTGTGTAATCGATGGTAAATTTGAATGGTTAA
>DASUGQ010000150.1:0-3547 GCA_036273935.1 Cyclobacteriaceae bacterium
GAATGGATAGCACTCGCCAACAATATGCAATGCACCCGAAGCATTGGCGGTGAAAATACAATAGTAGTCCTTCCTGGCATTAAAAAAATCAAGTACCGCATGCCGCGCGCTTTCAACTACCGTGGTTGAGGCAAGTGAGGTGGGATTGACAGAATGGGGATTTCCAAAAACGTTTTTGTTCAAAAATTCCAGATGCCTGTTCACCTGGGATACGGCGTAAAGATTGCCACCGGTAAAATCAAGGTATACGTGTTTATCGCTGTCCAGCCGGCCGTACTCCAGGTCCCGCAGAACATCGAAGTACCCAGGATTTTTAACATCGGGATAGGCCTCCAAATATTTTAAACCCTGGCTAAGGTTATTCGACACGACTTCTGTACTGGACAATCTCATAAGAACTTCGCCCTGCAATTGATTCTTAATGGTGGAAATTTATAGCTCAAACGATTGGCAGGCCAGCTCAAACTCATAACTGGCTCTCACCTGGAAATAACTGGTGAAGAAAAAATCATGGATGGCCAAAACTACCTGTGCGATCAGGCAGGGAATCCGATACTCTAAGGGAATATTTCAGTACGAATTTGCACTTACAATGCAAATTTGTACTACATACCTGGAGAAGCTGAGCGGAAATAAAATAAAAAGCAGGGCGATCTATGGTGGAGATATCAGTCAGGCAACCCAAATGGAATCCTGACAAAACTGGAAAGAACTACCCTCCTGAATTTTAGGCGACAACCCCGGCGCGTTTAGTATGAATTAACCAATTGCTCCAAAATGAAATGCCTGACTGTTTCATTCCAGAACAACGGTTTTTTAAAACCTTTTGATTTTTGATAATTGTCAGGGAAATTTCTTTGGCCTGATGATAGATTGATTTGCGGAGGTGTTGGTAGTGGTGATTGAGTCGGCAATAGATAATCATGAACCAAAAACCATGCTCCTCAACTACCTTAAACTTTCGTTCCGCCTGCTAGGAAGGAATCCGTTTTTCACTGTAATCAACGTGGTGGGGCTTGCCATTGGGTTTGCATCTTTTTATGCGCTATGGGAGTATTCCACGGCTGACTTAAAGGCCGATCGGTATCACAAAGACGCTGACCGTATTGCCAGGATTGGTGTTAACTGGCGCTGGACCGATGATGGGGGAGAAAGCTGGGGCCACCTTGTTTTTGGGTTTGCACGATCAGCACTCTCCCCACAAGTCAAGGATGATTTTCCTGAAGTGGAAAGCACGTTAAGGATCATGCCACAGGAGTTTTTTACTCAGGAAGTGCTTAATCACGGCGATAAGATCACTATCTCGATCGATGATCAGAATGGAACTCAGCGGATCTTTAAAGAGGATAAAGTGGCCTATGCGGACCCTAACCTGTTTGATTTCTTTTCCATTCCATTGATTTATGGGCAGGCTCAGGATGTGCTAAAGGAAGCCAATAATGTGATGCTCTCGCACTCAACTGCCCGCAAATATTTTGGCGAGAAAGACCCAACCGGCAAACTGCTGAAATTAAATGACACCATTACTTTGAAGGTTTCCGGAGTGTATGAGGACCTTCCGCACTACTCTCACCTCAATTTTGAATTAGTAATCTCAAATGCAAGTGTGTTGAACAGATGGAACACATCGACTTTTGATGCACTCAATTGCTACGTCAAATTAAATAGTACCGATTATAAAGATTTTGAGGCTAAACTAAATCAACAAATAGAGAAATATTGGGGAGAAGTATTACGTCAACGGGTAAATACAAAACTTGATATGTTTGTTCAACCACTTGAAGAAATACCCTTCAGTGAGAATTTTGTTGGCGACAACTTTCACCCTAAGTCAAAGCCCTTCCTATTCACCCTGGCTTTTATCGCGCTATCTGTTCTCGCTATGGCGTGGGTGAATTATATCAATCTTTCGGTAACGCGAACTACCCGGAGATTTAAAGAAATAGCTACCAGAAAGGTTTCAGGCGCCGTCGCGTCTGACATGATCATTCAGTTTGTAACGGAAGCGTTGGTTACAAACGCGCTGGCACTTGCGCTCGCATTCACATTGATTCAGATTGTGCGCACACCAGTGGCTGCTCTTTTCAATATCCAGATTGCAGCATTTTCTTCGCTACGGTTTGATTCGATCGCCATATTCGTATCAATAATTGTTGCTGGCATTTTGGTCTCGGCGCTGTATCCAGCAGTAATATCCATGGCCTACCAGCCGCGAGCATTGTTCAACATGAGCTCACCTGCCTCAGGCAAACAGTTCATCCCATTCATGCTTACGATCAGTCAGCTTGCGGCGGCGATCATCTTTATCCTGTTGGGGTTTACCGTATCAACACAACTCAACCATATTCTAAATATGGACACAGGTATAAAAACAGATCAGGTGATTATCATCGAAGCACCTGTCATTAAACCGACGAATTATTCAACGGCCATTGGCTCGTTAAAAAAATCGATTTCAGATAATTCCAGTGTTGTGTCCGTTACCTGCAGCCGATTTTTGGTACAGATTGTAAATGGCGGTGGTTTTGATGCAAAGCGCATTGGGTCTGACCTGGCTTTCGGAATGGATAATAACTTTGTTGATGAAGACTTCATTCATTTCTATGGTCTGAAACTCATAGCCGGCAGGGAATTTATAAAAGATGACAAAACAGACGGCGTAATTATCAGCCGTTATGCAGCAGCGCGATTGGGCTTCAAATCACCGGAAGATGCTGTTGGTTCAAAAATAAATGTGCGAACGGTCATCAATACTGATTGGAAAGAAGCAGAGGTGATCGGAGTAATTGAAAATTTTCGGAACACTTCCTTCCTTAACATGAGCGAAAGCAGTACAGAGGCAAATACGGGAAGAGGCGCGGTGTTACTCTACAAGGATCGAATATTTAAGGACATCGATTCTGAACCAGAGAATATATCCGTCAGAGCTTCTTCGAAACAATTTGGGGAAACAATACACGCTATTGAAATCTTATTCAAACGCGAATTTCCTTCCGCTGCATTCACGTGGTATTTTCTGGACGATAAGATGAACGAAGTGTATGCCCACGAAAAAGTGGCACGCAATCAGATCGTATTATTTACCGGGCTGGCTTTATTGATTGCCAGCATCGGCTTGCTGGGGATGATCTCCAATAAAGCCGTAGAGAAAACCAAAGAGATTGGAATACGCAAAGTATTGGGGGCTCGCCTTTATCAGATTCTCCGACTATTATTGGACAGCACCGTGAAGCAAATAGTAATTGCCACGATTATCGGAATTCCAGTGGCCTACTACCTCACTCAACTTTACCTGGAAAAATTCTCGGAGAAAATCACGCTGCAATGGTGGCATTTCGTATTGCCATTATTGCTTTTGGTAGTGATCCTGTTCCTGACCATCGCGTCGGTCTTATTTAAGGCCGCAAAGAATAATCCGGTGGAGGCTTTGAAGTACGAATAAAATATAGGGTTCAATCATGCTCATCAACTACCTTAAACTTTCCGTCCGCAACCTGATGCGCAACAAAACGCTATCACTCATTCACATAACAGGGTTTGGGTTGGG
>DASUGQ010000151.1:0-3454 GCA_036273935.1 Cyclobacteriaceae bacterium
GCACACTGGAACCTGGTTCGATTATTATTCATTTGGCGCACCTTATGAAGTTACCGCCACGTCAATGGTCGTCTCACTCGATGCCGGGGAATACAAATTATTTACAGATGTGCAGATTGAAAATCCATTGGTTACGGGCACAGAAGAGGAGATCGTGAGAAGGCTTAAATTTTATCCCAATCCGGTCCAGGAGACCCTTCACATTGACTCTGAATACGAACCCGTTGTTTCGCTGAATCTAATCACCTTACAAGGGGTTGCCCTCTCGCCGAAACGCTTATCAGACGTGGAATGGGATGTGAGCAACGTTGCAGCAGGGCTATACATTGCTGAGATCAAAACAACCAGAAAAAATTATCGCGTGAAACTATTGAAGAATTAACCAGAACCTTGGGTTTATGAAAAAATTTATCGGACTGCTACTTGTCATAAGTATTTACACATCATCGTACGGACAAAAGGTGACGCCCACTCTTCAGCGAGTAGAACCATTGTCGTGGTGGATTGGAATGAAGGACCCAAATGTGCAACTGATGGTGTATGGACAAAATATTTCATCAACGACGGTCACCATCGACTATCCTGGCGTTGAGGTAATGAAAATTCATCCTGCTGAAAATAAGAACTTTTTATTCATTGATCTTATGATTAAGGAAGATGCCCAGCCGGGTAGCGTGATGATCAATTTTAACTATGGAAAAAAGAAAAAACTCACCTATGACTTTAGACTAAATGAACGGGAGAAAAACCGTCAGGCGCGAGTAATCGATCAAAATGATATAATCTATTTGGTAACGCCCGACCGCTTCGCCAACGGAGATACCAACAACGATGAGGTTGCTGGTCTCAAGGAAGGTAAGAACCGGGCGTTTGCGGGCGGCCGTCACGGTGGGGACCTTCAGGGGGTGATTTCGAAAATCAATTACATGGAAGACCTTGGCATAACAGCCCTTTGGCTAAACCCCGTTATCGAGAATGACATGAAAGAATATTCGTATCACGGATATGCGATTACCGACTACTATAAAGTGGATCCGCGCTATGGAACGAATGAATTGTATAAGAAGCTTGCCGATGAACTTCATGCCAAAGATATGAAGATCATCATGGACATGGTCTTCAACCATTGCGGTCTGGAGCATTGGTGGATGAAAGACATGCCCTTTCCTGACTGGGTTCATGACTATCCCGATTACAAGATTACAAATTACTCAATCAGTTCCCTTTCGGATCCCCATGCCGCCGGCGCAGACCAAAAGCAAATGGAGAGAGGCTGGTTTGTCCCGCAGATGCCTGACCTGAATCACGATAACGCCTTTCTGGCAACGTATTTAATCCAGAACAGCATCTGGTGGATCGAATACGCAGGATTGGACGGTATTCGAATGGATACTTATCCATACAACAAGAAGGAGTTTATGTCCAGATGGGCACAGAAAATTCACGAGGAGTATCCGACTTTCTATCTTGTTGGAGAAACCTGGGTTGAGAATGAATCCCTCGAAGCGCGGTGGTCTTACAGGGGACCTGACTATAAAGGAGACTTCAATACGAATATGAATAGCATGACGGATTTTCCACTTTGTTTCTCAATACACAAGGCATTTAAAAAGGAGGGGAACGTAATGGACCTGTATCGGGTCCTGAGTCAGGATTTCTTATACTATGATGCCGGATTGAACAAAACATTTGCCGACAACCATGATATGGACAGAATATTTGCCGTGCTTGGTGAGGACTTAGACAAATTCAAACTTGCAACGACATTCCTGTTCACAACTCGCGGTATTCCACAACTCTATTATGGCACAGAAATCCTGATGAAGGGCCACGGCGAACATGGAATTATAAGGGAGGACTTTCCGGGCGGCTGGACTGGCGATTCACGCAACGCCTTCACAGAGAGTGGCAGGACCGACGCCGAAAATGAAGCGTTCAAACATATTCAAAAGCTATTGAAGTGGAGAAAGTCCAGCGACGTATTCAAGAATGGCCACCTTACTCACTTTATTCCCTTTGATAATTTATATGTGTATAATCAAAAATCACCTGATGAATCGGTGGTAGTTCTCATCAACAACAATAGTAAATCATTGAAACCAGATATGACGCGCTATGAAGAAATACTGAAAGGTTACGATAGCGCAACTGATTTACTCAGCAATAAAAAGATAACCGACCTGAATGAAATTGAGATCGAAGCAAACAGTTCAATGGTGCTGATATTGAATCCTCTGTTAAAGGCCGAGAAATGAAGGTACGTTATGAATAGTAGAATTTAAATGTAGAAGAAATGATTCGAACCAAATTGTTATCACTGTACTTGCTTGCATTTCTAGTGGCCTTTTCGGCGTGCAATCCAAGAGAGGCGAAGCAAACATCCATTGAACTCTCATCACCTGAAAAAAAGGTCAAGGTTGATTTTTACCTGACGGCAGAAGGAGCACCGGGATATGTTGCTTCATTCAATAGTAAAATTGTCGTAGACAGTTCACAGCTCGGATTTATCCTGGACAGCATTCCTTCGCTGGAAAAAGGATTTGAAATCTTAAGCTCCACATTAACAACGGTAGATACAACATGGGAACAACCTTGGGGTGAAGAACATTTTATCCGTGACAATCACAATGAGTTAAAAATAGAGTTGATTGAGAGCCAGGGCGAGAAGCGGAGGATGAATATTGTTTTTCGTGCTTTTGATTATGGCCTGGGTTTTCGATACGAATTTCCTGAGCAGGATAAGCTTGCCAACTTTAAGATCATGGACGAGTTGACAGAGTTTAATCTTGCTGACAATGACAGCGCATGGTGGATACCGGCTTATCAGGGAAACAGGTATGAGTTTATTCCCCACAAAGATGCTGTCAGTGATTTGAAATTTGTGCACACACCTCTGACCATCGAAGGGAACGGTTATTATTTAAGTATCCATGAAGCGGCCCTTGTTGATTTCGCCAGTATGGTGATTCAGGGAGAGGGTAATAATAAGTTAAAGTGCGACCTGGTTCCATGGAAAAACGGAGTACGCACGTATGTCACACAATCAAATAGAGTTACACCATGGAGAACCATTCAATTGGCAGAAACACCTGGGGACCTCATTACCTCTTACCTGATTTTGAATTTAAATGAACCGAATAAAATCGGAGATGTCTCCTGGATAAAACCCGGGAAGTACGTCGGAGTTTGGTGGGAGATGCATCTTAATATTGGTACGTGGCACCAGGGGCCTAAGCATGCCGCCAATACAGCGAATACGAAACGTTATATTGATTTTGCTGCCAGGCATGGTTTTGATGGAGTACTGGTAGAAGGCTGGAATTATGGATGGGATGGAAACTGGGCGAATGGGGGCACAAAATTCAATTTCACAAAACCTTATCCTGATTACGACATAGATTATCTAAGCAAGTATGGAAAGGAAAAGGGTGTATACATTATTGGACATCACGAG
>DASUGQ010000152.1:0-2552 GCA_036273935.1 Cyclobacteriaceae bacterium
CCAAAGTGTAAAAAGAACTCACTAAATTTGAATTCATGGATAAGATAAAAATCCTTATTGCGGATGATCATAAAATTGTACGGGTCGGACTGCATGGTATTTTGGAAAGGGAGCCTGACCTGGCGGTAATCGGAGAAGCCGAGAATGGAGATGAAGTGCTTGAATTCTTAAAGAGCCATGTTGTTGATGTCATTCTAATCGATATCGATATGGGCCGTACAAACGGTATCGACACGACCAGGAAAGTGAAGGAGGTATATCCAGACATCAAATTGCTGGCCCTCACCATGCACGAAGAGCAAGACAGTATTTTGAAAATGCTTCAGGCCGGAGCAAATGGTTACCTGTTAAAAAATGTTGGCAGAGAAGAATTGGTTTCTGCCATTCATGCCATCGCCAGTGGAAACAGTTATTTCAGCAGCCAGGTTTCCGCAACTTTATTGCAAGCGATTACAACATTGAAAAGCAACCCGCCAAAGCCTAAACATGATTCAATACTCACTGATCGCGAAGTCGAAGTATTGCGTCTGATCGCCAGGGAGTACTCCAACGCTGAAATCGCTGAAAAACTTTTCATAAGTGTACGCACGGTCGATACTCATCGTCGGAATATTTTAGAGAAACTTCAGGTCAAGAACACTGCCGGCATGGTAAGGTACGCGATTGAAAAGGCACTGATCTGATTCGAAGCAACATCGGTTATAATACAAAAAAGGCCACCCGTTAAGGTGACCTTTTTAACACACTAACCTACTCCACAAACCAAATCAAACCCAACTACAACCTAAACCTTATCTCCTTAATTATTTTCCCCGATTCATTCACGGCAACGGCTCTTTCGTCTGTACCTTTTTCAACGACAACCCGGTAATGTGTTACAACCGACTTACCGGTCTTGATGATTTCGCTGTCCTTATGTATAGCATAATCCGGATATTTAAGCACTATTGTCTTTCGAACGGCGGTTGGAAGTGTCTCATCTCTTATGATTTTCTTAGAATACAGCAACTTCCCGGAAGCATCATACACTGCTTCTTCTTTCTCGAGGCTCCCTTTTATGGCGACCGTGTACATCGTAGTTTTCTTTCCGTTCGGATTGTCAAAGTCGGCAACGACATACTCTTCTCCTATAATCCTGGCTGGCGCGATTGACCACTCCCCGGCAACATGTCCTTTATAATCCTTTTTAAATGATTCAATCACGGCAAGAGGAATTTCAGTTTCCTTAACCTTAATTTTAAATTGGGCAGATTGTGCATTCGCTGATAAAATCCCAAACGTGATTGCCATTGTAGCTAATAACCCTGACATGGCTTACGATTTTGACTTTTGATGCGACTAAACCCAAAGGTCACCTGCATCCCTGAACATTTTAATTTGGATTTTGAAATTTGCATGATCCAGCGAACAGGGCATTTTTTAAAAGCCGTGTGACCCATATTGGCGGCAAGTATTGTTGATTGATGGGAAGAATTTGTGCTTACCTTCCTGGTCTTCGTTTGACCGTTAAATCGATCAACTTATTATCTTTGGTTGCCATGAAGAAAGCGAGCCATCTTAATATTCTACTCTTTGCAACAATCATTATGGTGCTGATTAGTGGCTTTATTACTTACCTCAACTCAAATGAAAGAAAAGACACTCAGCGAATGGTGTTGCGTGGATATGAAGTCATTCAGTCGGCAGAGCGACTATTTTCTTTTATGAAAGATATGGAAACCGGGCACAGGGGTTACGTAATTTCTGGTGACAGTTCCTTTTTGGGATCTTACGAGGAGGGGAGGGAGGCACTCGTTTTGGAATTGGATAGTGTGAGGAACCTGGTTATCGATAACCCGCAACAGACGAATCTCTTCAACAACAAAATAGTCCCGGTTATTCGAAATAAGTCAAGGTCTATGGAGGAGGGAATCACCATATATAATAGACATGAGCTCGACAGCGCGGCCGCCTGGATAAGCAACAAGGTAGGCCAGACGCACATGGACACCTTGCGCATCTTAATTGGAAGTTTCATTCAGAATGAAAGAGCTCTTCTTTCGGAACGACGAGAAAAACTGGATTGGAACACTACGATTCAAGACACTATTCAATTTATATCCTTCGCTCTTGTCACGGTTTCGATCACTTTTGCTTTTTTTAAGTTAAAGCAGGAAAAAAGAACGATCGATAAACTCCTTAGCGAATTGGAAACAGCCAATCGCGAATTGGAATTGAAAGTAATAGAGAGAACAAAGGAGTTGGAAGGTGCCAATCGGGATAAAGATCATTTCCTTGCTATCGCTTCCCACGATTTAAAGGTTCCCATCGCTGGTATATTACGACTGGTTGAACTACTGAAACTCGAAAAACAAAATCATTCAGCGAAAGACATTGAATACTTGCGTTATATAGAGGATTCATGCAATGGAATGCAGCATCTGATTTCGAATCTCCTTGATATGAATCAAATTGATCAAAAAAAGATATCAATCGTACCACAAAAAATCAATTTGCACGATTTCTTGAATCGGCTTGAAAAGAATTTCGACAGCCAGGCCAGGAAGAAAAAT
>DASUGQ010000153.1:0-13979 GCA_036273935.1 Cyclobacteriaceae bacterium
AGACATGATCTACAACATGCGCTTCAACATCAAATTACTTTCACAACGCCTTACGGAGTGTACGCAGCACCTCATGAATTTACCCCAATTTAATAATCTCCCAATCGGTTATTTCGGAGCCAGCACAGGAGCAGCTTCCGCGCTTATTTCAGCTTCAGTTTTGCACAACAAAATCAGCGCGGTTGTATCTCGCGGAGGCCGGCCTGATCTGGCAATGGGTCACCTTGCTGATGTCAAAGCACCAACACTGCTAATTGTAGGCGGGCATGATTTTGAAGTGATGCTCCTCAATCGAGGGGCGATGGAGAGGTTACCTGGAATAAAACAGTTAAAAATCATTAAAGGCGCCACACACCTTTTTGAAGAACCTGGCACCCTGGAACAGGTTGCTGAATTATCCGGGGATTGGTTCGAACAATATTTAACGCGAAAGATAACGCCCAAAGGATTGGTTAAAATGAAGTAAAGCGCTTGTTAAAAAATAACCTCGAGTGTAAGGACAGGGTTTACCGGAATCTCTGGGCATGGGCCTCCGAAATTTTTTAAGATGACTCTTTGTTATGTAGATTCAGAATGATAGAAATCAATTTATTAAATGACCGGGATCAAGCATTCCAGCATATGCAACTCTTATTTTTTGTCGATTTTCTATATAAATGAAACTCACGCTATCTGATAATGCCATAAAAGTTTTGCAGAGCCGGTATCTGAAAAAGCAAAAGGACGGAGGCGTGACAGAAACACCTGATGAGATGTTTCGTCGCGTAGCACACGAGATGGCACGAGCTGAACTTACTTGGGGCACCCCCGGAACGGCAGAGATATGGGAAGAACAATTTTATCTCGCCATGAGCAGACTTGACTTTCTGCCCAACTCGCCTGCTCTTATGAATGCGGGTACCCGGACTAACCAACTCAGTGCATGTTTCGTGCTCCCGGTTGAAGATCACCTTCAGGACATTTTCGCCACCCTTAGTCACGCTGCCCTGATTCAGCAAAGCGGAGGTGGAACGGGATTTAATTTTTCACATCTACGTCCGAAAAATGATTTCATCCATGGCTCTGGCGGAACCGCTTCAGGACCCGTTTCCTTCATGAAGATATTTGATGTCGCTACCGAGCATGTGAAGCAGGGCGGAAAACGACGGGGTGCCAATATGGGCATTCTTAATATTGATCATCCCGATATAGAAGAATTCATTTATTCAAAGCAATCTGAAAATGCCCTGCGTAATTTCAATATCTCAATAGGTATAACCGATCTGTTTATGCAGGCAATAACTGAACACAAAGATTGGAGCCTTCTTCATCCGAACACAAAAAAAGTAGTGAAGAAAGTAAAAGCACAGCGCCTTTGGGAAAGTATTACAAGTAATGCCTGGCTCACTGGTGATCCCGGACTGATTTTTCTGGATGCCATTAACGCCACAAATCCTACACCTCGGCTGGGAAGAATTGAAAGCACCAATCCTTGTGGCGAAGTACCACTCTTGCCGTACGAGGCCTGCAATCTTGCTTCCATCAATCTGTCGAAGTTTGTCGTATCAACCAGTAATGATAACCCAACGATCAGTTGGACTGACCTCAAGAAGCTTATCCACATCGCGATCCGGTTCCTTGACAATGTAATAGAGGTAAACAATTATCTGATCCCGGAAATTGAATGGATATCTAAAAGAAACAGGAAAATCGGTCTCGGGATCATGGGTTGGGCCGAAATGTTAAGCCTATTGGAGATTCCTTATGACTCCATCGAAGCGGTGTTGCTGGCAGAAAAAATAATGGCCTTCGTTCAGCAAGAAAGCAATTTCGCATCCGAGGAGCTGGCCAAACAGCGAGGCGTGTTTGCAAACTGGGATGAGAGCATTTACTCGCCTCATATGCCCATTCGAAATGCCACCCGAACAGCCATTGCCCCAACAGGAACCATTTCAATCCTGGCTGACACCTCCCCTTCCATTGAGCCCTTCTTTGCTCTTGCTTATGAACGTCATCATATTCTCGAAGATGAAACACTGGTCGACATAAATAAAGGTCTGATCAATTATCTTCACACTCATAATTTGTATTCAAAAGGACTTCTTGATGCCGTACTTGAAAAGGGGACATTACATGAAACACATCTGCCAATACATGTGAAACGAATTTTCCGCACTGCAATGGAAATAGACCCTCAGTGGCATTTGAAGCACCAAGTTGCTTTTCAAAAATTCACAGACAACGCCGTTTCCAAGACAATCAATCTGCCCCAAACTGCTACAGAACATGTTGTAGCTAACATCTACAGTAGCGCCTGGCAACAAAAGGCGAAAGGAATAACTATATTCCGAAATAAAGCTAAAAGTGAACAGGTGCTACATACTGGCATAAGAACTGATATCAAAGATTGCAAAATATGCATTGAATAATCTACGAACGTTATTCGCAATCCAACCCCCTCAAAAATAAGCATCGGTATTAACTGCAATGTTCATGAGCTTGTATCCAAAGGAGAAAAAAATAGTCATTATTGTTGATGACTTACTCAAAATAAAAATGGGGACGTTCTGCAGGACGTGTCTGAAAAACATTTAAGCCAACCAATATGATTATGCTCCCATCTTTATACATAGCAGGCAAATTTGTTCGATAGCAGTTTGACCGAAGAATCCGTTTATCAGGGCAAGCTACCAGTAGTTGATTTTCTCCATTTGAACTGGATATCAGATGCTCTACTGATAATTATCATAGATTTAATCAATCGACTAAAATATCTTTCTCCCATCATAAACAACAAAAAAGGAGGAATTATGAACTTAACATTAAGACCAACTACAAGCCTGGACAGAATCTTCTCTGACTGGCTTCGTCCCGACACTATTTTTGACAAGGATTTTTTCGACACCGAATTATTTCCTGTTCGATTAGGCGTCAATGTTCCATCTGTGAACATTAAGGAGACCTCAAAGGAATATGCATTAGAAGTGGCTGCTCCCGGGCTGGAACGTAAAGACTTCAACATTGAAGTAGAAAATCATTCCCTGATAATAAGTGCAAAAAAAGAAGAAAAGAAGGAAGAGAAAAAAGAGGATGAGGGCTATTCAAGAAAAGAATATTCCTATAATTCTTTCTGCCGTTCTTTCGCGCTGCCAGAGAATGTCAAGGAAGGTGACATTGATGCCAAGTATGAAAACGGGATTTTGACGGTGCATGTGCCCAAAGCAAAAGAAACTCCCGTTAAGCCGGCACAAAAAATTGCCGTTAAATAAGTATTAAGTGATGCACAACTAGCATGTAGAGCCCTGGAATTATTGGAATTGTCACGAATATGGGACTTACTGTGGCGTCTGGACTTCCATGGCTTAAACAGGGAAATTATTTCAATTATGAAAACAAATGAGGAACTTCAAAAAGATGTAATGGCGGAAATCAAATGGAATCCGCAATTACGAGATATAAATACTCAAATAGGTGTTGCCACAAAAGATGGAGTTGTCACCCTTTCAGGGTCGGTGGATTCATACGCCAAAAAGCTTTCAGTTGAGCACGCAGCACAAAGTGTTCACGGCGTAAAAGTAGTAGCCTCTGATATCGAAATAAAAGTCGATGCCCTGGGAACAAAGACTGATACGCAAATTGCTGAAGCCGTGAAAGATGCTTTGCGTTGGAACAGCGCCGTAGATGAAGATCAAATTGAGGTAAAGGTTGACAACGGGTGGGTTTACCTTGATGGCAAAGCGGAATGGCAGTATCAAAAGCTTTCTGTTCAGGACAGCGTGGAAAGGTTATTTGGTGTAAAGGGAGTAACTAATAACATCGTGATCAAAAACCGTGCGATTGATGTCAAAGAGATAAAAGAAAAAATAACAGCAGCATTTCATAGAAGTGCGACCATTGACTCTTCTTCCATAAAGCTTGAAACATCCGGAAGTCTGGTTACTCTTCGCGGAACGGTCAGGTCTTGGGTAGAAAAAGAAGAAGCAGAGAGAATTGCCTGGTCCTCACCGGGAGTGTTGGCTGTTGACAACCAAATCGATATTGACACGGAGGTCTTTGTTTAGATTGGTTTAGATTGGCTTAGGTTGCTTTGATTAAACAGGCAGAACGTTCTGCCTGTTTTTAAATCCTTTCAGGTGTTGCAGCGACAACATACACACCATCCGCTATAATACCATCGATTAATCAAATATCCTTGATCCCTCCCCTCCTCAGGCCGGAACGTTTCGATTGTCCGATTTGAAATCCTGACAAATTCGATGAGCAAGGACAGTGTTATCAGAAGGCCCCTATGCACATTAACATCCCGATACCGGATTCACGCTACCAGGCATATTTATTTGATGACGTGGTCTGACTTAATCTACAAATAAGAATCAGGCCTCCTGACCTTCTTTGTTGTATAATTAAAGAGTATCAAACCAAATGTTGCTGCAATTATTTTATCAAGAATTGAATTAAGCAAAATATCATTATCAGTTTTTTGATGTCATGATGGTAGTCATATGCCAGAGCGCTTTTTATCACGTCCAAAGCCAAGCAAGATGGCCCGCGATTACCAGCCTTGCCTGGCCCCGATTTTAATGGTCATCAACTGACAAATACCCATTCAGTGAGATCTGCTGCAAGATCAACCCGCAAGTTGATCTATAGCACCACGCTGTCTTCCGGCTCATCGATATTGTGCGAGGCCGGTCGTGAAAATGAAGACACCCGCGAAGAACAAAATTTGAAATTCGCAATCATCAGCATGCTGCAACGCGAATTGTTTTTTTTAAGAAAAAGATGTATTTCCTGGCGAAAAACTTCATTAGCAGATTCTCTATTGAAACGAACGTTCCCGAATCGGTAGAGGATAACACGTCCGTGAGTAAACAGAGAGCTCAGCCTTCTTATCCTGTATGACGCCAAAGGATTCGAGGTATCCTCTTACCTTCGGGCAGCATAACATTAAACAAATGCATATCCGCATTGCAATTCAAATGAGCCAAAATTGATCGAATCGCATGTAATGTTTATATTGAATTACCCTTACCGTAATCATGCTCTTTATCGTTGTTCATAGCCAAAGCCTCCTGACATGAAAATGAAAGAAAAACCAACCCGATTAATAATTTTGCCCACCAGTTTGGCAATAGCAATAGGATGTTTTGTGATTCTGGTAGCACTGGACGCCTGCAAACCCAAGGAAACAATACCGATTGACGAAGATGATATCTCAGGTGTAGTAACAGGAGAAAAAGGCCCCGAAGCGGGAGTTTGGGTGATCGCGGAAACACACGATCTTCCCACCCGGTTTGCAAAGATTGTGGTAACCGATGATCAAGGGCGTTATTTGATTCCGGACCTTCCCGACGCAACTTATGATGTGTGGGTGCGCGGCTACGGACTCGTGGACTCGCCAAAAAAGAAATCCACGCCAGGCACGGCCGTGGATCTTGAAGCAGTGGAGGCACCGAGTCCCCAGGCAGCGGCGGAATATTATCCGGCAGGTTACTGGTTTTCTTTGCTTGAAGTGCCTGACAAAACTAAATTTCCTGGTACGGGACCGGAGGGTAACGGTATTTCTCCAACAGTAAAAAACCAGGCACAACTCTTACGAATAATGAAATCGGGCGCATGCCTGGCGTGTCATCAACTGGGCAGCAAAGGAACGCGTCTGCTTCCGGCATCGTTGGGAAAATTTAATTCTTCCGTTGAAGCCTGGGAACGGAGACTGCAGTCAGGGCAGGCCGGTGGGACTATGACCTCCACCGTGCATCAGGCGGGTGCCAAAGAAGTACTCCGAATGTTTGCCGACTGGACGGATCGAATAGCCGAAGGCGAGATTCCCGAGGCACCGCCGAGGCCAACGGGATTGGAACGCAATGTAGTGATCACGCAGTGGGATTGGGCCGACCCCAAAGCGTATCTCCATGATCTTGTTTCAACGGACCGGAGAAATCCAACTGTAAATAGTAATGGTCCCCTCTATGGAGCCCTTGAGGTGAGTGCGGATTATCTCCCCGTCCTCGATCCTATAAGTGACGATACCAGTCGGGTTCCGTTAACCGTCCGGGACCCGAGCACGGAACCTGCGGCAGGACCAAATATGCCACAACCATCGCCCTATTGGGGAGATGAACCCATCTGGAACAGCAAGACGAATGTTCATAATCCGATGATCGATCACAAAGGCAGAGTCTGGATTACGGCTACCGTCCGTCCTCCCGACAATCCTGATTTCTGCAAGGAGGGCTCGGACCATCCATCAGCCAAATTGTTTCCCATCGACAGGGCTAGCCGCCATCTCGGCTATTATGATCCGAAAACCAAAAAGTATACTCATATCAGCACATGCTTCAGCACCCATCACCTGATGTTCGCTGAAGATGAGAACAACACCCTGTGGACCAGCGGCGGGGGTGAAGTGATCGGATGGCTCGACACAAAAAAATACGAAGAGACCGGTGATGAAGAAGCCTCACAAGGGTGGACCGCGCTCATCCTTGACACCAATGGTAATGGAAAACGGGATAATTATGTCGAACCGGACGAGCCTGTCAATCCCAGGATGGACAAGCGGATCGCACGAGGACTCTACGCCGTTTCTCCTGCCCCTGATGGTTCTGTCTGGGGATCTTCATTGGGTTATCCAGGAGCGGTTATCCGGTTAGACCCGGGATCAAACCCACCGGCGACTGCCCTGGTGGAATATTACGAGTTGCCATTAAATGATGACGGCGAACCTATTGAAGGTTTTTCACCTCGTGGCATGGATGTAGACCGCGAGGGTGTTGCATGGGTGGCACTCGCCAGCGGCCATCTTGCCAGCTTCGACAGGCGAAAGTGTAATGGACCACTCAATGGACCCGACGCCACGGGTCAGCATTGTCCTGAGGGATGGACCTTCTACACCGAACCATTACCACAACTTCAGGGGGTAAGTGAATCGGGAAGCGCTGAATCAAGTTACTACACCTGGGTAGATCAGTTCAACACACTCGGGCTGGGCGAAAATATTCCCATCAATACGGGCAACGAATCAGAAGCACTGCTCGCACTCAAAGACGGTAAATGGATCAAATTACGGGTACCCTATCCGCTTGGATTTTATACCAAATGGATGGATGGACGCATCGATGATCCCGATGCCGGTTGGAAAGGTCGCGGGTTATGGGCAACCATAAGTACTCGGGCGCCTTTTCATATGGAGGGCGGGAAGGGCACCACCAGCAAGGTATTCAAGTTTCAGCTACGTCCCGATCCGCTTTCAAACTAGCAGCCTGGTATGCAGATTTATAAATGCAACTTACAGAGCTTTATCAGGTTCACGTAAGGCGCAGTGCCCTGGCGTTAAAACCGCTGTACTTCATACACGGATTTTTGCGTTCAGAAATTTATGTTTTGGTAATATCATCCGCTATTAATGATCCCCTATGGGAACACGTACCTGATATAACGCTTGATGAAGCTCATTCAATTTTATCTCGGGCATCTTAATCACTGCACGGTCGTACGTCATTAAACCATTCACTTCAATTTCGACATCAGTTGTTTGCGTATAAACCGCGGCTGATAAGCCATCCTCAATCAGTTTTGGCATCGCATCAATAAAAAACTTGTACCGATCAAAGAGTTCTTCTTCACTCTTAAAGGTTTGATAACCCCAATTGTCCTTTGCTTGCCAGGTGTGGTCTTCCAAAGGCAATCCCAACCCGCCAAATTCACCAAGAACAATAATTTGTTTTGAACCAAACATTGCAGGATCAGGCATACAGGGTTGCGGGTAATTGTGGAGGTCAATGATATGGCCCACGCTGTGAAAATTTCCTCCACTTGCCTGGTTCACAAGTCGTGATGGATCATATGACATTGTCCACTCAACGATCTCTTTGGTCTTGAATTGACCCCATGCTTCATTAAATGGTACCCATACAACTATCGAAGGAAAATTGATAGTTGCATCTATAATTGCTTTCCATTCCTTCTTGAAAATATTTTCTGATTCGGCAGTTCGCTCCTTGTCTGTCGCAAGACCAACTATTCCCGGTCTTGAGTCCCAGCGATTACCCATGTCGCCACTCGGCATGTCCTGCCACACAAGCATTCCAATTTTATCGCAATAGTAATACCACCTTGCAGGCTCGACCTTAACATGTTTGCGAATCATATTAAAGCCCATGTCTTTTGTTTTCTGAATGTCAAATCTCAACGCTTCATCAGTCGGGGCTGTGTACAGGCCATCGGGCCACCAGCCCTGATCAAGGGGGCCGTATTGAAAAACGAATTCGTTGTTTAGCAGCATACGCTGTACTCCGCTCCTATCGGGCGCCATCGAAATTTTGCGCATGGCGAAGTAACACTTCACCTCATCCACAACTTTGCGCTTCCTTAACAGCTCGACTTTCAGATCATAAAGGTGTGGTGAGGGGGGGCTCCACAATTTTGGTGAGGGAATATTGATTTGAATTTCAGCGGTATCGTTCCTGGTTACTTCATTGATTTTTTGTTCTCCGTCAAATGCAGTGACTCTAATTACATCGCCTGTCCTGAAATTGTTGATCCTGGCCTTAACACTTAAACTTTTTTTATCGATATCAGGGACCTGGCGAATTGACGCGATGTGCGATTGATTAACAAACTCCAACCATACCGTTTGCCATATCCCCGAAACAGATGTGTACCAAATGCTTTTGGGATGATTCACCTGTTTGCCCCTGGGTTGCGGACCATCATCAGCCGGATCCCACACACTGACGACTATCTCGTGATTCGCAGAATTCTTTAAAGCACTAGTGATGTCGAAATAGAACGGATCGTATCCCCCGGAATGTGAGCCGACCTTTTCACCATCGATGAAAACATCACATTGCCAATCAACCGCTCCGAAGTGTAGCAGAACATTTTTGTTCTTTGATTTGGCGGGAAGCTGCACGATCTTCCTGTAAAACAATCTTTGATCCCTACCAACCGATTTTTTTACACCTGAAAGAAGAGATTCAACAGGAAAGGGCACCAGGATCTTTCCTTGCCAGGCTTGTGGTTGTTCGGCCGGTGCTTGCGTAATGGAATAGTCCCAACTTCCATTCAGGTTTAACCAATTGTCCCGTACCATCTGTGGGCGAGGGTATTCCGGATGAGGCGCTGGATTTCCAATGACATCCTTTGCCCACTTCGTTTGTAATTGCTGTGCATTGCTGTTGTACGCGAAGCACGTGCACAAAAAAATTCCAATACGCGCTATGTTCAATTCGCTAGAGTTAAAGTTTATCAAGATCATTCAAGATGTAAAAAAATCTTGATTAAGGTACAATCGGAACATCCAATCTACTGTCAAATACCTGGCTTGGTCTCAACTGTTTCAATAATTAATTATCATAATAAAAGATCATTAAGAAGGCGGCAAAGATTTCCTCGCTTCCCTGTCGGGGTCATTCTGTATGGAGGAAACATCATTTAAGACCATTGTTTCCCCTTTGGTTGACGAATACCTCGGCCATGATGGCAATCCGGGAGTGTTAGGTTTTCCTGTTTTCATGAACTGCAATAATGATCCAGCCATTTTTTCAGAGAGCTTTCTTGGTCTTGCGCCGCCACCGGAGTGCGACAACTGACGATCGGTATTATAAAACCAGAAACAAATATCCAATGTATGGAAGGCTCGAAGTCGCCCATCGAATAAGGGAGGATTCCATCCGAACCAGGCCAAATAGACAGGTGCAGCTTGCTTTGATTTTACATCCGCAAGTGCCACTGCATTTTTTCTATTGCTGATTGCCATCGATAAGATTTCGATCGGCTTTCGGTCAGGAAATGCTTGTTCATAGGCATCATAAACCGCTGAAGCATTTTCGCCCACTGAACTCCCGAATCCACGAATAGTTTTTAATTGTTCCTTGGCTTCTTCTTTCGTGATATTTTCCATGGAAGAATCAAAGCTACTTGGAGAACGTTCATAAAACGTTGTACAGATCATCATCGGCACATTGGCTGCATGCGGAGAGGCTTCCGGGAAAAACGGGTGCTGCGGTAAATGAATTCCATCAACAACAGGACGAAAGCCACCAATCCACGGGCTTGCATTCGAGGGAATGCCAGCGTCCTCTCTCAGTTTTCTGTTTGCGTTATTGGCAAGTGTTAAAAAATCTTTCCATGGAATGTCTTGAAGTTTGTCAATTTCTGAAACATTAAGACTTGCTTCTCTCAAAATATAAGAACCCAATTTTTCAGAGTCGACTTTCTCATTGGCCTTGAGTGACGAACCGCTTAATGCCACTGCTTTGTGAAACAATCCTTTCGCCGAAGGCATCGCCATCAGTGTGCAGACTTTGGCCCCACCTCCGGATTGTCCCATGATCGTTACATTGTTTGGGTCTCCGCCAAAATTAGACACGTTATCACGTACCCACTCCAGCGCAGCAACGATGTCAAGCATACCGACGTTCCCTGAAGCTGCATACCTCTCTCCGGCAACGCCAGCAAAATTTGCAAAGCCTAAAGGACCAAGCCTGTGATTGATGGAGCAGAAGACGACATCTCCGTACCTTGCAAAATTTTCACCATGGTACTCCGGATGTTCAATCGCATTACCACTGGTGAATCCACCGCCATGAATCCAAAACATTACTGGTCTTTTCTTTCCATCCTTTACGCCAGGGGTCCATACGTTAATGCGCAGACAATCTTCGCTCACATCATCATAATGCCAATCATCGGTAAAAGCCAGGTAACGATTGGCGTAGAAGTTTTCCAAATTTTGCGGTGCTGCATTGCCCCAGTAAACAGCCGGGAAAACATCTTTCCATTCCGCTGGTTTTTGTGGCGGCATAAACCGGTTTTTACCTGCGGTGCTTGCTCCATAAGGAATGCCCAGGAATGTGTAGATGTCTTTCATCCTGAACCCTCTCACTTTGCCGTACACAGTGTCTGCCAGAGCCACATTATCTCCGATAAAAAGAACCTGTTGGTCTTCTTTCACATTTACATTATCCCGGGCAGGTGATTCGGACGATAACATTGACAAAGGGGCAGCGAGGCCTAAACCAGCACCCACTCCCATTGTTTTGAAAAATTTGCGTCTGTTGGTTTTCATTTTGGACGAAGTTATAGTCTTAAAGAATCAATGATTATATATGCTTTTCATTTGCCATGCCTCAAGCGAAGTTAGCTCTGCGTCATTCCCGTGAGACAAAACAGAAACTCCCATGCTATCAGCCCTTCCGGGATATACGCGCATCGCTACGCACTGCTTTCCGTTAACAAATACTTCCAGTACACTTTTGTCCATAAAAATCCGAAGCTTTACAGGCTCATCAGGATTCAATAGGAATGGCGCAGTTTCCGGTGGACGCACTTGCACATCCGGAAGTGTGGAAGAAAATGAAGACTCGATGGAAATCAAACTCAATCGCGGATATTGAGTGCGCGGTGAAGGTTGTTCGCCAGTCACTAACCTTACCAGGTCGGCTGGCATGTATGCTGTACCCTCACCTGCTTTGTATTCTAAACCTTTTGAATACCCTTTTTCCCTATAAATAATGATACGCGTGTATTCTTCTTTGTTCGGCGAGCGCAACACATTCAATTCAATTACCTGCGCTTTTAGCGGATTAATTTCTGCAACAATCTCCATCGCGTTGCCTTTGATATTTTTTAATACAACTTCTTTGTTTGCCGGAAGCTTTGTCACGCCTACTGACTGTTTGTTATATCGCAATGATTCAAGGTCACCGGCAGGTTCCTGGTGAACTTCATCCTTGCCCACTAATGTTAATCGGCGCGGCAAGGTCATGATATGGTTCCACTCACCAGTCGGTTTGCCCTGGTTCACATTCAGAATTAGTATTACGCCACCCTTCCCATCAGGCGTTGCGGACGGCGCATGCACCCCGGCAGGACTAACCGCTCCCCAATTGAATTTGCCGTGACTGCTAACGAGGAACTTATCGTTCTCTTTATCATAATCACCAAGCATATACTGGCCACCGCTCATGTGACTGAAGAAGGGCATGATGTACCGATCACCAATGGGCCAGAAATAAGGGCAGGCATAATCATCTCCCTTCAATGTGAAGCGATCACCCTCAACAAACTCATGGACATATTCCCAGGTTGCAAGATCTTTAGATCTGAAGAGCGATGCCGTTCCGAATTGTCCTCCATCACTCCTGGCTCTTCTGCCTGCAGCGAGTGAATAATAAATCCCATCTTTCTTCCAAATAGAGGGGTCGAATACGCTGTAAGGCTGAGTGAATCCCGTTTTACTTTTTGCCGGAATCACAGCATTGCCGGTGACTTTCTCCCAATTCAAAAGAAGAGGATCACTTGATACAGCAACCATATTTCCAACAGCAGTTCCCTGGTAAATGGCAATCACACGATTATCCTCAACCAGTGCGCCGCCAGAAAATACAGCGCGTTCCGGACTTGGATAAATGGCATAAGGAAGATCTCTCCAATGAATTAAATCCTTGCTGATCGCGTGCCCCCAGTGCTGGCGCCTGTCTTCAGGCGGATATCCCTGGTAAAACAAATGCCAGTTACCTTGCCAATAACATAGTCCATTTGGATCATTTAGCGTACTCTCAGGACTTACAAAATGGTAGATGGGACGGTAAGGATCACTGGATTGCTTCTTTCGTGACTCATCGAAGCGCAAGACCAAAGGATCAGTTTTCAGTTGTTGTTCCTGCTGTTCTAAAGTTGTTCCAAAGATTGATTTTGGAACAGGTGATATGTAGGGAGGTTTGTCTGCCTGGGCACAAGCCTGGTGAATCACAAAAACAAATAACAGTAAAGTGAATGATGATACTTTTATTTTCATATCCGTCATTAAATTATTTCCGAACATTCTTACTATTCAATAAAGCGTCGTGTTTTCATTTATCAAACCATATTGACTTAAGTTCATAAACCTCCATTTTCTTCAGGATGGATTTACGATTACCAAAGCGACCTTTGACTGATGCGTCCACGGTATTTGTTTTTTCATCATTGAAGGGCGCTGCGTAGTACACCTCGCCATCATTCACAAAAAACTCAATGATATTTTTGTCCACGATCACTTCAATCTTCATCACCTCGTCGTTTGGTTTGATGTAGTTAGTCGTTGTTAACGCCGTTGAGGGTGGAGGGAATGGACCGCTTGCGGCCGCGCCAGTTGATTTACCGTTGTTGATAGTAGTGATGAGTTCCCCCAACAAATCATTATACGAAATTTCAAAGCCTTGCACATTCAACGCAAATTGTGCATCGCCTTTTTCAAAATAGGCAATTACGTGAACCGGATCGCCACTCACTGTTACGCTTACTCCTTTATTAGCCTCCAGTATTTTGTTCTCAACGACCTGACTACTCTTATGCAATGAGGTGATCTCCCTTATAGGAACCGGGCATAATCGCAATCCGTCAAACGTTTGTTTCAATTTCAATTCAGTGGGAAACAGGTGTGGTTGATTGAACGGCATACCTGGATGGGTAATATTGCGTCCCCAACCAATTTGTATTCTCCTGTTATCGGGTGCATTGTTATAGGTTTGGGATGCATAAAAATAAGCACCACCATGTTCATATTTTTTCAATTGTTGATCGATTGAAAAATTCTCTCCATCAAAATCACCAACAATATATCTGCCTGTTGCGTCATACATCACCCACTTGGAAACGCCCTGCTGTCCTTCAACGGGTAATTCAAAAAGTTCGGGGCATTCAAAAAAGCCCTCAACCCCAGATCGACGCGTCCAATTTTTTAGATCGGTTGAAGTGTAGATAAGATGTTGATTGATGACCGCCTCCTGGCCCAGGCTCAATTTTTTTTTATCGCCATTATCCCACACCACCATTACCCAATGCTTACCTGGCTCATACCAAAATACTTTTGGATCGCGGCCACTGTGTTTCAATATCGGGTTGCCCTCATATTCGGAAAAGGTGCGGCCATTGTCATAACTCAGCTTTAGACATTCACCTCTTCCGGTACTCGTATAGATCGCAATAATTGGGTCAATCCCGTTTTTCCTAAA
>DASUGQ010000154.1:0-10181 GCA_036273935.1 Cyclobacteriaceae bacterium
TTTCTGCACCATTCGGCACTTTGCTTTAAATAGATTGGCTTGCCGTTTAAAATGACGAAGACGGGATTTGTATGAGAACTTGCGGGAACGCGTAATGCAATCCAGCCAGATCTTTTCACGGGAAGGCTAAAGTTCACATCATTCCAGTTTCCATCAGCAATAATTTCTTTTTTGCCAACCACTTCGCCGTTCATAATTAACTCCACGGGAATTTTCCGGGTTTGTCCAATGCGCGCCCTTTCAATGTTCCAATAAGGCTGTTCAAAAAGTTTTCGTTTTGCTATAGACACACCTGTTTCAGTTTGTTGTTCCGGAAGATATCCCGAAACCCTGGCTTTGACATTTACGGTCTTTGATACCTTCAGCAATAACTCACTTTTTCCAACACCCATCTTTGAATCATCAACTGAAAAATCAATGATATGTGAATATCCATCGGAAACATAACTCCGTCCATTTTTAATAGCATCAACATAGCCGCTGTAGTCCAGCTTGCCATCCTGTTGAAAGTAGGAGCGTGCCATGCCAACCCGTTCATCGAAAATGCAGGGGAAATCCGTTTCGCCGCTAAGCCGTGTTCTGTATCCGCAGTTTAAAGTGTGATACCACATGTTCAACTCCCAATCCAATGGCGTGTCGCCTGCACTATAAAAATCAACGGCATTATGCGTTACGGTGACAACATATTCGTTCGCCCCGATGCCATCCATCTTTGGGGTGACGTAATTTGGAAGCGCCGCCGTTTGAGTAATGGGCTCCAATCCCCAACCCGAGTGTGCGTAGCCGGTTAGGGCACCTTGTGATTTTGCCCACTGCAGAACGGGAAGCGTCCAGCTTGGCCATTCTTCGATTGTCGTCGTACCGGGATAATCATCCTCGTTGAGTTTCAGGAGTACGACGTGCCCCGAATGTGATGAGGGAAATCCTGAGACCTCAACATCATATCGCATAATATTACTTTCAGTAGATAAGGTATCAATGTCACCAGTGAAATAATTTTTTTGATGATACCAGCTTGGGCCCCACGTTAGAACAGTGGCCATGTTGAGATCCTCGCCCTGAGATTGCCGGAGCATGTCCAGTGGAGGAACGCCTTCTTCGGGGCTCTCGTAATGGCTGCAACCCGCAGCATGCACATGATGATCACCACTGTACCATCCTAATTTTGCCATGTTGATCCATCGTTTTAAACTAAAATCGACATGGAGGGATTCCACTCCATCGGGAACGACAAGAGAGGTTTTTTGAGGAATGTACTCCGGACCACGAGAACATGTTACGCTATACTTTCCTGGGGGCAGAGCAACGTCTTCGCCATCGGTACGATATACCTGGGGCTGAAAGAAGAAGTCAGGGTAACGATCGAACGACGCCACCCTTCGTGAAGGCAATGGGTAGACGCCTTGCAACTCTTTGGAGAAAACGCCAAACTCAACATTCGCTATAGCGTAATCCAGGTTGGCGGCACTTAAGCCCCATTGACTAAAAGCCTTGTTCTGAAGGGTATCGGGTATTCTGCGCTCGATTTCATCCGTGATGAGGAAGGACGCCATCGTTGGTGATCCATCATCATCTTTCACACCCAATGTTACCTTGACGGACGGTTTGACATTGAAAAGTATGTCGATTGAATTTCGAAAGCCAATATCCTGCGAGCCCTGCCCGATGTTAAAGCCGATCTCTGCCTGTCGCTGACCGGCATCCTTGCAGAAAATCTGTACAACTGCATATTCCAAAAGCAGTCCTGACAAATTTGACTGGAGTGGACGGTTGCGATACAGGCTTATATCAAGAAACCGGTTTTGTACTTGTCCCGGTGTTAATTCATTTTCCTTTTTCATTTTGGGCTGGGATGACGACTTGAAGAAAGGCGCTTCGGCATTTGGGCTCTGCACTTCAAGCCTGGCGGGCACCCGGGCCTGATTGTAAACTTTTACGAGAAAACTTTTCCAACCACCCTGCATCAATGTTGGTGTTGCTGGCCCACGAAGTACTTTCACCCTGGCTTCCGGGTTGATCTCCACCATAAAGAGACAATATGGGTCCAGGATGTGCTGAATGTGCATGGTTGTTTCGGGGGCGAGTGGTGCGTCTTTCAGCATTTGCAGGTGATCGGCATCCTGTTTTGAAAGAGAACTCCCTAAAAATGAAAGCGCTTCTTCCAATCGTATGGATTGAGCGAGCAAAGGTTGAGCTTCAACGTTTTCGATCAGGGGCAATTGCTCGGGGGAAGTTCCGTGCATATGTTGTGCTGTTGCCATCTGAAAAAATAAAACGGCAACGGCTGAAACGTATGTGGATTTTTTCATTGAAGTAAATGGTCGTGATGTCAACCAAGTTAGGATGTTTTACCTATAAAGTTTTATCACATCATTCAAAATCTTTGTAATTGTTCTCACGGGAATATCTTTCTCCGGATCGAGGAGGAGAATTTTCATCCTGGCGCGTTTTTCAATAACGAGTTGCGGATGATTGATTTTTTTGCCTTCAACAATTCCGATATAGGGTTGCTTCAATTTCTTATGAATCCAGATGTAACAAAACATCCGGGTGTTATAACAATAGAAGGGCATTCTATATTTCCAGGCCTCGTTGACGTTTTTGTCAAAATGGAGAATAAATCCACGCAAAGCTTGCAGATAACTCTTTATTGGTTCCTCTTGCTGAAGAAAATAGTTGTCGATCTCACGAAGCATGGATCATCTTTTCTTTTTCGCGATCGTTTTTTTCTTCGTCCTTTTTAGTTGGGAGATGGACTTGGTAATGGTCTTACCCTGTACGAGTTGTTTCTGATCTTTCACTTTCAACAAAGAATTCGCGTAAGCGTCTTTCATTAGTTTTTTAATGTATATCTGCGGAAAGTCAGCGATGGATTTCACAAGTATGTATCGATACTGTTTTCCCCCACCCAACAAAATTTTCTTAGGATCTTTGATTTGTGAGCCCCAATAGAAACCAAAATGAATATTGTAGCTTGTTCGTCCGACAGCAATGGAACAGAAGACGTGACCAACCTTGTCTGTTGGCGACCATCCAAAAGCGAGCGCATTGTAGTTGTCGTAAATGAGTTCGTTGGAGGTTGGATATAGGTCCCATACAAATTCTCTTAACCAAAGTACAACCTCATGGATTTCCTGTGGAAAGGGTTTGAGAAATTTTAACAGGTCTTTTGTTTGTTCTTTGCTCACGTGCTATGATGTTGAATGGATCCAGCGGTCATGATAAACTTAACTCCGTATAAGCTGCCGTTAGGAAATTGCATGACATTACTTAAATTGACTGCCCTGGCAAATATGTTATAATCACCTAACAATTCAATCTTCCCATGAAAAAATTCATACTAATAATTTTTGCGCTTACTTCGTTATCAACGGCTGCTCAATCAAAGTTCGACGGACTGCATATGAACATGGGAAATCTTTCCCGGCTGTCGGATGCAAAAACGCGATCTATCAGTCCTGAAAATTTTACAGGAGAGCGTAGCAAAGGAGGAATGGCCGACCCGGCGAAGAACAAAGGTCAGCGAAATGTTGCCAACGCAGCCGATCAGGCTTCCGATTTAGGTATAGGTTGGAAAGTGAACCCATTTATCATTATTAATTCCGGCGAGACCTTCACGATAGCGGAGATGGAAGGGCCCGGGGCTATTCAGCACATATGGATGACACCGACTGGCAACTGGCAGTTTTCCATCATCCGCTTTTATTGGGATGATGAAAAGACCCCATCTATTGAGGCGCCCATCGGGGCATTTTTTGCAATGGGTTGGAACGAATTTGCTCACCTGAATTCGTTGGCTGTGGCGGTCAATCCGGGAAGCGCCTTTAACTGTTACTGGAAAATGCCATTCAGGAAGAAATGTAAAATTACTGTAGAAAATATTAATCCAACGGAAGCCATGCGCTTGTACTACCAGGTCGATTACACGTTGACTGAAGTGGGAGAAGATGAAGGGTATTTTCACGCGCAATATAGAAGGTCCAATCCAACTTCGGGTTCACTTCATACTATATTGGACGGGGTGAAAGGTAAAGGACAATATGTTGGAACGTACATGGCCGTCGGAGTAAATAACAATGGCTGGTGGGGTGAAGGAGAAATAAAATTTTTCATGGACGGGGATAAAGATTTCGCAACGATTGTCGGGACGGGGACGGAAGATTACTTCTGCGGTTCCTATAATTTCGAAAACCAGGTTACACATCAGTACCAGGAATTTTCAACAGCCTACACGGGCCTTCACCAGGTGATCAGACCGAATGGATTATACAAATCACAACAACGGTTTGGCATGTATCGCTGGCATATTCTTGATCCGGTGCGGTTTGATAATGAATTGAAAATCACTATTCAGGATCTAGGCTGGCGGCATGGTGGCAAATACCTTGCTCAGCAGTCAGACATTATTACCGTCGCATACTGGTACCAGCGTGAACCGCATGCAGGGTTTCCGAAGTTGCCTGAGAGAGAGAAGTTGGAAGTGAACTGATAGTGCCAGTCATTTGTGACTGGTGATTGGTCCTGGTAGTGTACGCCTGGCGACTAATGACCATTGACGCTGCAATAAAACTCAAATGTGATATGATCTTATTAAAGAAGAGATATTTAGTTATCGTGATGATCTTACTCTCATCATGCAATAAATCAAATCAAAAAGTGGAAGAGAAAAATATTCATGAAACATTTGGGGCGGGAACCTTTGGCTATGACTTAGATTTCCTCCGGGGTTACGACAGCGCGATTTTGTTGCTGCAAGGTGAGGGCGATTCCCGTTTGATCATTTCACCTAAGTACCAGGGAAAAGTTTTTACTTCCACGACAGGCGGTAATGCTGGTCAGAGTTTTGGATGGATAAATTACAAAGCTTTCTCTGCGCCCATCGATCCACACATGAATGCTTATGGAGGTGAGAACAGGTTTTGGCTTGGACCGGAAGGAGGCGTGTTTTCACTGTTCTTTGAAAAAGGAACTGACATGGTGTTTGAGAATTGGAAGACACCTTCACCTATCGACACCGAGCAGTGGAGCGTTGTGACCCATGATGATCAATCCGTTGTGCTGAAAAAGGACATGGATCTTGCGAACTATACCGGCGCGAAACTCACATTAAGCGTGGATCGGAAAATTTCTATTCTTGACCGCGCCGCCATTACTGATAGATTGGGATTGCCACTCGATAGCGCTGTAAAATCCGTTGGTTATGTTACGGATAACACGATCACCAACAGAGGTGAAAATACATGGACAGAAAAAACGGGAATGCCCTGCATATGGATGCTCGATATGTTCAAGCCATCACCGGCAACAACGATCATCATTCCCTACAACACAGAAGGAATTAATCCGGCCGGGAAGATAGCGACTACGGATTATTTCGGTGAGATTCCACCTGACCGTATCCGTTATAAGGATGGGGTGTTGTTTTTTAAGGCAGATGGCAACAAGAGAAGCAAACTCGGTATCAATCCATTACGTGCAAAATCTGTCGCAGGGAGTTATGATGCCCAAAATCACGTACTCACGGTGACACTTTTTGATGTAGATCCTTCCGGAAAATATCTTAACCAGGAATGGAACACAAAAAAACCTCCATTCAGTGGGGATGCGGTGAATGCTTACAATGACGGACCATTGGATGATGGAAGTATCATGGGACCTTTTTATGAAATTGAAAGTGTATCACCGGCAGCCTTCCTGAAACCCGGCGAGTCACTTTCGCATCAGCATATGGTCATTCACTTGACTGGAGATGAGTCTGCATTAGGAAAAATCATGAAAGAAATATTTGGTGTTTCAAATGAAGATGTTGACCAGGCACTACCGTAATTTTTGAACGCTATTTTTTCTTTTTAACAGTTTTCTTGTCTGGCTTTTTCGATGCCTTTGCTTTCTTATTATACTCAAGCGAAAGACCGATCCAGAAGTCAAATTCTTTCTTTGATTTCATAGCTTCTTCACTGACGTAAATAAAGCCCCTCATGGTCTTTCCATTGTGAATCATGGGGCGTACTCCATTTTTTTCCATTAGTGACTCATATAGTTCGGGGTCGATGCGACACATCATTTCATCAGCGCTTACACACACGCACATTTTGCCGTTCACCATGAAGCACATGCCCCGGAACATTTTCTTTTCTTCAACTTTGCGTTGGTCGCTGAGTGCTTCTCTGATTCTGTCGGCAAGTTTTTCGTTGTATGGCATAGTCTGGGTAATGGTTGATGGGCAAATGAATTGGTGATGTTTTAATTGGTTGTTTCTTTATGAATTAAACCCTAAATTTTAAATTCAATATAACCAAAGCAAAGTAGTATGAAAAGTGGTAATGACCTGGCTGAACATCATCAATTGGTGGGTGAAATGTTTCGCGAAATTAACAAGGCGGATTGGGAAAAGTATAAACTTTCAAATGATCAGATCGCTTTCTTCAATGAGAATGGCTACCTGGCCAACATAAAAGTATTGGATGACAAGCAAGTGGAACAATTAAATAATGAACTTGCTGAGATTGCAGACCCGGATCATCCTCAGCACCAATTGTTTTATGAATTTCATACCAACGAATCAAGCGACCCTGACTCGGTTTTGTTTCACTCTTTGGGTCATTGGCGAATAACACCAGGATTTCATGATGTATTGTGGAATCCGGCTTTTGTCATCCCGGCTTCTCAATTATTGGGCAACAAAGGAGTAAGGTTCTGGCATGATCAGCTATTTTGTAAACCCGCGCATCACGGTGGAGTGGTAGCCTGGCACCAGGATTATAGTTACTGGACAAGGACATCGCCCATTCAACACCTTACGTGCTGGACCGCATTGGATGACTCCACAACGGAAAACGGCTGTTTGTATTATATTCCTAAAAGTCATACCTGGGGACTACTGGATAAGCCTGAACTGGCCGGTGATATGAACGGTCTAACTAACTATTTAACGGAAGAACAGAAACAGCAATTTGCAAAACGTGTTCCCATCGAAATGAAGAAAGGTTACGCGTCTTTTCATCATCCCTTATTAGTCCATGGATCCTATGAAAATAAATCAGCGCGTTCACGACGTGCTTTCGTCATCAACGTTTTTGCTGACGGGACAATATCGAACTCAAATGATGAATTATTAAAAGGAGTCCCTCCCGTGAAGAAAGGTGAGAAAATGGAGGGAAAGTTTTTTCCTTTGATTTTTGATCCGGTTCAATTCAACTGATCAGTTTGCAACTGCCGTAAATACATCCGTTGAAACAAGCCATGGGTCATTTTTGTCACTTCCAATTTTCACTTTGGGCAGGATGATTCCGTTAAGATTCAGCGTCCCCTCAAATGCGATGATGTAGGTAGTATTGAACATAGCGCTTTTGACTTCGATGCCTCGTACAGAAAAATTTTGACTATCGATGTAGATTTTCCATTCGCCCTCATAGAAGGGGTTGACCACGCTGTCTTTCTTTCCTGTTCCCTTAATAACAAAACATTCCCGATCGTCGAATTTTTCAGTTTCGACAGAGTCGGAAAGGCTGATGCCAGATTTTCTTATTTCCATTGGAAGGCCGAAGTGATTAATGTGGACCGTATTCCAGAAGCGAATCATCGGATCGGTCAACCCGCGATCCTGCATTTCCTTTTCGGTAAGTGTGGAGTCTCCATCGACACTTCTGAATGCAACGTTGTTCTTGATGCCCCGGATTATTTTCGCATCAGGTGCTTTCAATGACGACTTGTAGTAACCAGTCGTATTGTTGATCTCAAGGATTTCGTCATAAATCACATTTGATCTGACGTTAACGCATCTTAGTTTACCGGCGAAGTTTGCCCATAATCCCTGGGGATCATGATAAGCAATACATCGGTCAATCAGCTCTGAAGCAGTAAAAGGCACACTTTTCTTTTCATTTTCCGAACTTGGTTCAGAAGTCCTGTTGCAGGACGCGACAAAGCCACATAGGGCTAGCAGGAGGAGTGCCGGTTTCATATTAATCTGGATTTGTTGGATATAACATGTTTCAAGTGTCTTTGAATGAACCTCACGACCAAGCTCTCTTAAGGTAAGTCAAACAGCAATTATCAGCCGCACATTTCAATTGCGCTTAATAGCGGTGACTTGTCTTGTATCAGAATGAAATGAAGTTACGATGTGTTATGGTCAATTCGGACAAACGGGCTCAAAAAAAGATTATTGAATGTTGCAAAATTCTTACCGGAAACAAATTTTATTCGTGCCTTAGCGTATTTGCCGGATTGGTCATCGCAGCCTTAATGGTTTGTGTGCTTACGGTGATCAGTGCGATGGCGATAGCGATAAACGCTGCAAGAATGTAAATGCCAATGTTCATATTCACGCGATAGGCAAATCCATGTAACCATTCATTCATAAAGTACCAGGCGACAGGCCATGCGATGAGATTGGCGATGAGAATAAGTACTACAATTTCGGTGGAAAGAAGTTTTAAAATATTCGGGATTGAAGCACCCAACACTTTTCGGATGCCAATTTCTTTAATGCGTTGCAATGTATTGAAGGTTGCCAAACCGAACAGTCCGAGGGACGCAATAAGAATTGCAAGTCCGGAGAAGATTAAAAACAACTGACTTTGTTTTTGTTCGCTTTCATATAACGCCTTGTACTCGTCGCTTAGAAATTGGTATTCAAAGGGCCGCTGGGGTAAGAACTCTTTCCATACTTCTTCAAGATGAGCGATGCCGGCTTGCATATCGCTGCCTGCAATGGCTACAGAAAAACGATTGAAGTTAGGAGAGATCTGAAATACTAAAGGGACGATCGGTTCGTGAAGGGACTCAAAGTGAAAATCCCTAACTACACCAATGACCTGTCCTTTAACTCCGCCATACTGCAAGACCTTGCCAACAGCCTCATCATTGGTCCAGCCTATCATTTTGACGGCGGATTCATTTAGTATAAATCCAAGCGAGTCGTTACTCTTGATCTCCTTTGAGAAGTTTCTTCCCGCGCTCATTGGTATTCCATAGGTGTCGAAGAACGTATGATCGACGCGCACATTTTTGATGGTGACGTCAGTGGACACCAGTGAATCACCTTTTTGAATTTGTGCACCCTGGGAATCCAACAGTCTTCCGGTGGGTATTCTGCTGGATCTTCCTGCATTTTTTATGGCTGAATTTTTAACCAGTTCATTATAGAACGCATCATAGTTATTTGCCAATCCATCGCCATAGTATCTCATCGTTACGACACGATCCTTCTCATAGCCCAGGTCGCTGTTGTTCATATAATGAAGTTGTTGGAAGATCACTACCGTGGCGATGATCAATACAATGGAGGTTGCAAATTGGGCTACAACAAGGACCTGTCGAATGCCTCTTTTCCCTTTGATTGAACCCTGCTGGCCTTTAAGAATCAAGGCGGGTTTAAATCCGGATATGACAAACGCTGGATAAACTCCGGCTATTGCTCCAACAAATACAGTAGCAGCAATAATAATAGTAATAGTAGTGGCATGCGTAAGAAGGTTAAGTTGAAGAGATTTTCCGGTAAAGTCATTAAGCCATCCAATGGAGAACGTCGTAAGCACGAAGGCAAGCCCCAATGAAACGATCGCGACGAGAATTGACTCACTTAGATATTGAAAGATCAATTGATTTTTAAAAGCGCCGACCACTTTTCTCAACCCCACTTCCTTGGCACGCTTCGTGGCGCGCGCGGTTGAAAGGTTAACAAAATTGAAACAGGCAATGAGAATAATGACCAATCCAATCACGGCCATCATGTATACATTATTGATGTTGCCATTTGCTTCCACCTCCGAGTCAAGGTGCGAACGGAGGTGAATATCAGTGAGGGGTTGAAGGAAAAGGTTAGTCCACGTTGAAGGCATGGGATAATTATTAGCGGCAGCCTCCTGACCCATGTGCCGATCGATAAAAGCGGGAAACTCCGCCTGGACTTTGGATGGATCAAATTGATCGTTTACTAAAATATAGGTCCCGAATGCATTGTTCCCCCAATTGGTTTCTAAACCATGACGTCCGTATACATTATCATCCTCCAGCGTACTAAAAGAAACAAGGAAGTCAGGATGCCAGTGAGATTGATCGGGAAAGGATTGGTAGACACCCGTGATCTCCAGATCGAACTGATTATTTACCCTGAAGTGTTTTCCCTGCACTTCATCATCTCCAAAATATTTCTTCGCCATTTTATCTGACAACAT
>DASUGQ010000155.1:0-7418 GCA_036273935.1 Cyclobacteriaceae bacterium
CTACGGGTTGCTGAAGAAGAAGCTGACCCTCTATGGAGCTGTTAACAATTTGTTTGACGAGGACTTTGTGGCTGTTCCTGGCTACACTACCAGGGGAAGAAACTTTAGTGCTGGGTTACGGTATGATTTCTAGCGGATGAACGACAAAAATCAGATTGGGGAGAATGATGATTACTATGTTGAAAATGGGTTGATCGTTTTTACGAAAGCTTATCATCTTAAACGTGGAGATTGCTGCGGGAGTGGTTGCCGCCATTGCCCCTATGGCTTCAATCGAAAGGACAAGCAACCTGTAAGCATGAGTTGGAGCGGGGGTAAAGACTCAGCTTCTGCCCTTTGCAGGATTGTAAATTCAGGACAATATGAAGTGGTTAATCTGCATACCGTTATTGGTGAAGAGACACGGCGTGTCAGTCTTCACGGTGTGCCTGAAACGTTGATCGAAGCGCAAGCCCAGGCGTTAAATCTGCCATTGACGAAATTATATCTGAAAACTGCTGATAATCACGATGCGTATGTAAAATTGATGAGCGACTTTTATTACCAGATCAGGAATGAAGGAATCGAGGGGATTGTGTTCGGAGATATCTTTCTGGAGGATTTAAAAATATTCAGAGAAACGCTGCTTAAGCAAGCGGATATGATTCCGGTTTTTCCACTTTGGAAATTGGATTCCCCTTCAATTCTTCAGGATTTTATCCAGGCTGGTTTTAAAACTGTCATTTGCTCTGCCGACGCTGCACTATTTGATCGACCACTGTTGGGCACCACAATTGATCATTTTTTTTTGGATTCATTGCCTCCCGGAATTGATCCATGTGGTGAGAACGGCGAGTTCCATACCTTCGTTTATGACGGTCCCATTTTCAATAACCGCGTTGAATTTGAATTGGGGAGTGTCGTTAAGAGATCTTATTCATTCAACAAAAGAAATGAAGATGGAACCGTTCAGGCCTGTACATCCTCATTCTGGTTTCAGGATTTACTCCCTCTCAAAACTTCATGATAGATGTCCAGCATCTCCCGTGCCGCTGTGCGTACAGGAATTTCTTTTCTTCGAACCCTGTCCTCTAATGTTCTTTTGCTCTTTGCCAGCCTGTCAAGCAGGGAGATATCCTGAGACAGCAGGTTATTGAAACAATCGTGAAACCAATGGATGTTTTGTTGTTCGCGATTTTGATGAAAGAACCCTGATTCCTTTATTGTAATGATATGACTGTTGATCATGCTCCAAATGGAATCAATTCCCTCATTGGCCACTGCTGAACACGTCAATACATTTATCCTCGATCCATTGGAGGATGAAGGAAGTAGGTGAAGGGCATGTTGATACTCGGCTTGTGCTTCCCTCGCTTTTTTAATATTTTCGCCATCCGCTTTTGTGATAACCAATGCGTCGGCCATTTCAATAATGCCTTTTTTCAAACCTTGTAATTCATCGCCCGCGCCGGGTAACATAAGAAGCAGGAAAAAATCAACCATGTTTTTTATTGCTACTTCGGATTGTCCGACGCCGACGGTTTCTACCACGATCACTTCATAACCAGACGCCTCACAAAGCAGAATTGCTTCACGTGTCGTCAGGGTGACGCCCCCCATGGCCGATCCGGAGGACGAGGGGCGGATAAACGCAAGGTTATTCCTGGAGAGCTCCTCCATTCGCGTTTTATCACCAAGAATGCTTCCTTTTGTTAGCTGACTGCTCGGATCCACGGTAAGGACAGCCAGCTTCTTATTGAGTTTAGTGATGTATTTGCCAAATGCTTCGATGAATGTACTTTTACCTACGCCGGGTATTCCCGTTATACCAAGACGAATAGAATTTCCTGTGAAAGGCAGGATGGTAGTGAGAAGCTGGTCGGCCAATTGTCGATCTTGAGGCAATGTACTTTCTACCAGGGTAATGGCCTGGGCAAGAACAAAAGTGTCTCCATTTCTGATTCCTGATTGATATTCTGCTAAGCTGAGCCTGGACTTCAACATTATAATTTTGGATTTTAAATTTACTTGATGAAATTTCAGGAATGAAGCGATTGGTCTTAAAAGGTTTTGCCGTTACCTTCTTTGTTTTTGCCACTATGAAAGGAGTCTCATGGCTTACCGATTTAAAATTGTTTAATGCTTTCGACCCAATTTCGCAGGCGCTCTCTGAATTTGAACTAACGGATTGGGTATTTTCAAAGTTGAGATCTGAACCGACTCCTGATGAACGTATTGTTATTGTGAATATCGCGCCTAATCGCAGAGCCATTGCTGAACAGATTCGGATTATCAATCAATATCACCCACGTGTGATTGGAGTTGACAGCTTCTTTAATTGTGAAGGTGGCTTAACAGATACATTGAACTGTCCGCAACTGTTAGACACCTTAGGAAATCTGCTTCTGAGCAATGCTATTTCGGAAGCGCAGAATGTGGTTCTGGTATCTCGGTTGCTTCAAACCGATTCATTGTCACATTCCGGTACAATTGATGTGTATGATTCCATTGAATATTCTGATGAGATGTTTCGCTCGAATGCGGTCAACGCATTCGCAAACCTTGTGACTTTAAACAAAGCCACTTATCAGGAAGACGTAAAAATTTGCAAAACATTCACTCCCAAACTTGAAGTTAATGGAAAAGATGAAATTGCTTTTGCCGCCAGGATTGCATTGATGTATGATTCGACTAAGGCGCTAAGGCTCTTCAGACGAAATAAGGACGAAGAAATCATAAATTTCCGGGGAAATGCCGAGATACCGGATGTAAAAATCAAAACACAACGAGAGAAAATGGAAGGTTCTGCCGAATTTCATGTTCTCTGTTATGCGCTGGATTGGCGACAACTATTTAATGGAGAGTATTTGCCTGTCATGTTTGAAGATAAGATCGTGATCATTGGGTTTTTGGGGAACTATCTTGGAGATCCGTCGTGGAGCGACAAATTTTTTACTCCGTTGAATTCAAAGGTCGCAGGCCGGGCAAATCCGGATATGTTTGGTGCGGTCGTTCACGCAAACATTGTCGCCATGATATTAAATGAGGATTACGTTAATGAGATACCAGAATGGTTACAATTCATGATTGCTTTTATCATTTGCTTCGGTAACGTTTATCTGTTGAATTGGGTGGACAAAAGATTTCCTATCTGGTTTGATGGTTTACAGGTTATCATTCAGATTATAGAGATACTAATCGTTTCAGTGGTTATTGTGTTTGTTTTTGCGTGGTTTAATTTCAAGTTGGATTTAACCCTTACCATTGCAGCCATGGCACTTATTGGCCCGTGTTTTGATGTTTACAAAAGCCTTGAGAATACGGTTGTGAAGCGGTTGCAAAAAGCAAAACCGTTATTCAACGCATGATGCCCGATTTTTATTAAATTGGACATCTCAATTAGTTTTCTGTAGTTGAAGGTACTGTGGAATTTGAAATATCGAACAGAAAAGACTAGTGATTACCGTCTATAGTTGAAGTTTAACATTTTTATACCATGAATTACCGAAGATTGACCCTTCTCGCCATCTGCTTGTTAGTGTGCTCGATTTCCTTCAGTCAGGACTATGCCTTCAAAGTGCTGGCGAACAAAGGAGCTAATGAATTCAAATCTGCGACGGGATGGCAGCCCTTGAAAACGGGGGCGAGCCTTAAAGAAACAGATGAACTGAAGGTTTCTGAAAATGCTTATATCGGATTGGTAAGTTCCAACGGTAAGCCGATGGAATTAAAACAGGCTGGCAATTACAAGGTGTCCGACCTTGCGGCCAAGATGAATGGAGGCACGAGCGTTCTAAACAAGTACACTGACTTCATCCTGAGCAGCAACTCAGCTGAAGCAAAAAAGAATCGACTAAGTGCGACCGGGGCGGTGCATAGAGCGGTGGAAAAATCGGCAATAACTCTGAATCTCCCGCCCAATCAATCTTCCGGATTATTTAATGATAAGGCTATCATTCGCTGGACAACAAAAGCCAGTGGCCCCTATGTTGTAACCATCCGCAACATGTTCGATGACGTCCTCGACCAAATCGAGACCCCTGAAACTGTTCTCGAATTAGATCTGGGCGACAAGAAGTTGGCTGCAGAGAATGCCGTACTCGTAGAGGTGAGCGCCAAGACTGATCCAAAAAGTGTTTCTGCGCAATACCTGATTAAGAAACTTACCCCATCCCAGCAGGAGAGCATCAAGAAATCACTCAATGAAATTCTTGGCGAATTAAGTGCACCCACTGCCTTAAACAAGCTTATCCTGGCAGGGTTTTATGAAGAGAATAATCTTCTAATCGATGCGATCACATCGTATGAAGAAGCTGTGAAATTAGCGCCTGATGTTCTATCCTACCAGGAAGATTACGACGAGTTCTTGATCCGGAATGGACTGAAGAACTGACGCCCTGAAACAGGGAAATAAAAAAAATAAGCCACCTACGTGTGGCTTATTTTTTTGATGAGACTTAGAGTGAGTGTTCATTTGGCCGGAAACTTTATTGTCATATTTTTGTGCTTCGCTAAATAAATTGAAATATGAGTGTTCTGGTTAATAAAAATTCTCGAGTGATTGTACAGGGTTTTACGGGTTCTGAAGGGACGTTTCATGCAGGCCAAATGATTGAATATGGCACAAACGTCGTGGGAGGCGTAACACCAGGAAAGGGTGGCTCTGAACACCTCGGCCGTCCTGTGTTCAACACGGTTCAGGAAGCTGTCTTAAAGACCGGAGCAGATGTTTCTATTATTTTTGTGCCACCGGCTTTTGCTGCCGATGCTATCATGGAAGCTGCTGATGCAGGCATTAAAGTCATCATCACAATCACTGAAGGTATACCGGTAAAGGATATGATGATGGCCAAAAAATATATCAAGGACAGAAAGAATGTTGTGTTGGTAGGACCCAATTGCCCGGGAGTTATTACTCCAGGCGAGGCCAAAGTAGGCATTATGCCCGGATTCGTTTTTAAGAAAGGTAAGGTAGGAATTGTCTCAAAATCGGGGACGTTGACTTACGAAGCGGCTGATCAAATTGTTAAGGCCGGTCTGGGAGTTTCTACCGCGATTGGAATTGGCGGAGATCCTATAATCGGCACACCCACAAAAGAGGCGGTGGAGCTATTGATGAATGATCCTGAAACAGACGCCATCGTGATGATCGGCGAGATCGGAGGTAACTATGAACCGGTTGCCGCACGATGGATAAAGGAGAACGGAAACAAAAAACCTGTAGTCGGATTCATTGCAGGACAAACAGCGCCTCCAGGTAGAAGAATGGGTCATGCTGGTGCTATAATTGGCGGCGCTGAAGATACTGCTGCTGCCAAGATGAAGATAATGTCTGGTTGTGGTATACATGTCGTGGAGTCTCCGGCGGAGATTGGTGAGACGATGGCTCGAATCCTTAAATAGCTCCAAAGCTTGTTTTAAATTCTTTTTCCAGGTAGTCATTAAGGTTTTTCAAGCCGGAAAGGATTTTAATTTTTTCGGGATCCTGGTCAATATTGTCATTCTTGAATGTCACTTCAACAAAGAGGCTTGATAGCATATAGATGTAGACCTTGCGCTGACTCTTGATCCGCGAGCCAAGGAGAATACCATTACTTTTCAGGCGGTTAATCTGTCTTTGCGGTGAAATGTTCTTAAAAAATAACTTGAAAAACATCGTATTATCGTTTGTAGTGATACAAAAGCGATAATTAAGCCAAGTGCAAAAACCGCAAATGGAGGCCCATTGGTTGAATTAGGCCAAGAAGGTAATCCAATTTTGGGAAACTGAATTCAAATTGGCGCTACAATAAATCGTTGGCCAGGTTAGCCAACTCAGAACGTTCACCTTTCTCCAGGGTGATGTGAGCATAAAGGTTATTGTCTTTCAGTCTGTCAATTAATGTAGACAGACCATTGCTTTGGGAGTCCAAATATGGTGTATCGATTTGGTGGACGTCTCCTGTGAAAATGATTTTTGTGTTCTCGCCTGCGCGCGTGATTATTGTTTTCACTTCATGCGGTGTCAGGTTCTGGGCCTCGTCAACAATGAAATAAATATTGGAGAGACTTCGTCCGCGAATGTATGCAAGCGGTGTTATCATAAGTTTCTCCTGGTTTACCATTTCATTGATCTTGCTATACTCTTTGTCAGTTTCACTATACTGATTTTGAATAAACTTTAAATTGTCCCACAAGGGTTCCATATAAGGATTGAGTTTGGACTTGATATCTCCCGGTAAATAACCGATATCCTTGTTGCTCAGGGGTACAATTGGCCGTGCCAGATAGATTTGTTTGTATTCGCGTTTTTGCTCAAGCGCGGCTGCAAGAGCAATTAATGTTTTTCCTGTTCCGGCTACGCCCTGAACGGAGACGAGTCTCACCTCGGGTTTAAGAAGAGCATGCATGGCGAAGGTCTGTTCTGCATTTCTTGGTTTGATACCATATACAGAACGTTTCTCCACGTGCTCCACCATTCCGTTCAGAGGGTTGAAATATGCGAGCGCTGATTTCTTGTTACCACTTCTTAGAATGTAATAATGATTTTTGTGAGGAAAGAGTTTTCCAAGAATTTCTTCGGGTGGACAATATCCTTTTTCATACAGGAGATTGATCATATCAGGATCAACATTCTCGACTGTCGTTTTTCCCGAATAAAGGGATGATATATTTTGAACTTTCCCCGTTGTATAATCTTCTGAAAGCAAACCAAGCGCCTTTGCCTTGAGACGCAGATTTATGTCTTTCGAAACAAGAATTACCTTTTTACTTCTGGACTCACGTTGAAGTTGCAGCGCCGAATTAAGTATGCGATGGTCCGGCTTATCTTCATTAAAGATCTTATTGGCATCAACAGCGCTGTTTGTATCCATCAGCACTTTAAAGTTTCCCTTACCCTTTCCATTGATGGGATTCCATTGATGCAACATCTGACCGTTTGCCAGCTTGTCAATCAACCGGATAAATTCGCGGGCTTCAAAATTTTTTGTATCGTTTCCCTTCTTGAAATTATCGAGTTCTTCCAGGACGGTTATCGGAATTCCAATGTCGTGTTCGTCGAAGTTGAGGATGGAGTTGTGTTCATAGATGATAACAGAAGTGTCGAGTACGAAGATCTTCTTCTCCTTCTTGGTTTTAGACATACTGCACAAAGAACTTGGTTTGCGAAATGTAATGAAACCTGATCAAACGAAAAGAATATTCAGCAATATTTTTTTATTAACTGTGAATTAGGTGGTCAATGAAAACAGATCACCTTTCTCGTGTGGAGTAACATGAAGTACATTGGCCAGCACAAGAAGAATTAATTTCCTGGAAGCATAAAAGCGATTTAGCTTACCGATGTGCATAAATTCTTTTACCGTTATCGTCGGATTTTTGTCCAGATATTTCATTAACAGTTGTTCATGATCGCCATAATGGAATTTAATATTCCGCATTCGCTGCGAACGCTTTGC
>DASUGQ010000156.1:0-5804 GCA_036273935.1 Cyclobacteriaceae bacterium
CAGAAAAAGGTGGCGCAGGCTGTTAAGCGTGCGCGTCATCTTGCCTTGCTTCCCTATGTTGGTGATTCGTTAAAGTAATGGTGAACCCTTTAATGCAAAGAAAGAAATGGAACTCATATTAAAACAGGACGTGCTTGGCCTTGGCTATAAGAACGATGTCGTCAAGGTAAAAGCTGGCTACGGCCGGAACTACCTTATTCCTAACGGATTCGCATTGATCGCTAATGCATCAAACAAGAAACTGGTAGAGGAAAATATTCGTCAGGCGGCACACAAGGCAGCTAAGGTAAAGCAGGATGCCGAGGCGATTGTGGCGCGGATCGGCGATCTCACACTTGAGCTGGGAACCAAGGCTGGTGAAAGTGGCAAAATTTTTGGCGCCGTCACAGCCCTTCAGGTTTCTGATGCGCTGAGAGCTAAGGGCTTTGATATTGACCGTAAGAGAATATCGTTTAAGGAGCAGCCCAAACAACTGGGCACGTATACTGCATTACTTGACCTTCACAAAGAAGTGAAGCATGAAATTAAAGTTAAGGTGGTAGCTGAATAAGCTCAGTTACAATTCAGAAATTTTCAAAACACCCTGGCAATCGTCAGGGTGTTTTGTTTTCAAGCGTTCATCATTTTTAAAATTCATTGGATGAACGCAGAATCGAGACTATTTCATCCGTTTGCGTAAAAAGAAATGATTTGACGTAATAAAAAGTTGCGATGTTATCGTATTTTAGAAAACATCTGTAGGCCTTTCACATAACCTCACATCGCAGCCTATGCCGCTAACCGAATTGATTGAAAATTATGCTGCACCCGCCCGCACATGGGATGAAATGTATGATGACAATGACGTCCGATCTCCTTACAGAGCAGTCTATGAATTTCTGCGCAACACATCACTGGAAGAACTAAACCGGCAGGAGGAACTGGCAAAGCGCCTGTTTATGAGCCAGGGGATTACTTTTACGGTATACGCGAGTGGAGAGGGTATTGAAAAAATATTTCCCTTCGATATCATTCCCCGGATCATCACGAGCAGTGATTGGAAACAAATTGAGAGCGGGATCAAACAACGGCTCCAGGCCCTGAATCTATTTCTGAAAGATGTCTATTCAAGTCAGTTCATTTTAAAAGACAATATCGTTCCTTTTGAAATGATCTACTCTTGTCCGCACTACTTGCGTGAAATGCAAAATGTAAAGGTGCCGTATGATATCTATGTGCATATTTCCGGTATCGACCTTATTCGGGATACAGATGGCACCTTTTATGTGCTGGAGGACAATCTGCGTACCCCATCCGGTGTTTCATACATGATTGAAAACCGGGAGATAACCAAACGGATTTTTCCAGATCTGATTCCGCAGAACAATGTGTTACCCGTCACGCATTATCCGCACATCCTTCATAAAAATCTTGTATCGCTCTCTCCACGACAAGTACCAAACCCGTCCGTTGTCTTGCTCACGCCAGGAATTTATAACTCCGCTTACTTCGAACATACAACATTGGCGCGGCTAATGGGTATCGAACTGGTTGAGGGGCGCGATCTTGTCGTGGAAAATCATCATGTTTTTATGAAGACCACGGCTGGTCTCAAGCCTGTCGATGTTATTTATCGCCGTGTCGATGACAACTTCCTTGATCCTCTGATCTTTAACCCCGAAAGCATGTTGGGAGTATCCGGCATATTCTCCGCGTATCGAAAAGGTAATGTAGCAATCGTCAATTCACTTGGTAATGGAGTGGCGGACGATAAAGCCATCTACACCTATGTCCCAGACATGATCAGGTATTATCTGAACGAAGAGCCCATTTTAAAAAACGTCCCCACCTATCATCTCACAGATATTGACGAACGCGAGCATGTATTGAAAAATATTGATCAGATGGTCATAAAGCGAACGAATGAATCGGGTGGGTATGGAATGCTCATGGGAAATACTGCTTCGGAGAAAGATATTAAGGATTACAAGCACAAAATATTAGAAGACCCCAGACAATTTATCGCGCAGCCAATCATAAATCTCTCGACTACTCCTTGCTTCATTGATGGAAGATTACAGCCCCGCAGGGTGGACCTACGGCCGTTTGCGCTCTGCGGCCCGGGTGGTATCGAGATTGTTCCGGGAGGACTTACTCGCGTTGCTTTGCGAGAAGGTTCTATGGTTGTAAATTCCTCGCAGGGGGGCGGAAGTAAAGATACCTGGGTCGTTTCTAATTGAAATGATTCGTTAGTAAGATTAAAATTAAATGAGTAGACCCATACATAAACACAAATTGAAGGTCGTATGCTGAGCCGTGTTGCGGATTCTCTTTACTGGATGTCGCGTTATATGGAGCGCACTGACAGCATGCTGCGTATGCTGAAAGTTAATTATGCGTCTTCTCAGGACGACGTAAACAATTTCACATGGGGAACTGTCCTGAAAATCTTCACTTACCTTGAGGGAGATGAAGCCGCCTCCATGGAAAGAAAAGGTCGTGATGTACTTTGTCACATCGTCACGAACCGTGAGAATCCAAACTCTGTTTATAACATTGTTGTTCAGGCGCGGGAAAATGCTCGCTCCGTTCAGGACAACGTTACGATAGAGTTATGGCAATGTCTCAACGATTATTATCACCTTGTTCGTGAACCCTGGATTGAACGTTCCTTACGAAGCAATGATCCCGTTGGCGTTTTGGACGCCTTAATCAAACAGGGTATGCTGTATTACGGAATTGTGGACTACACCATGTTCAGGGGTGAAGGCTTATCCTTTATGAATCTCGGGAAATACCTTGAGCGCTCGCTTCAATCGACCGACATCCTTGACGTCAAATTCAGCGATTTATCTTACGATCTCGAAAAACCGACAGATACGACGTATTGGAAATATCTGTTGCTCTCTATTTCCGGATACGCACTTTATTTGAAAAGTTATCGATCGGGATTTGAAGCCAAGAATGTCGTCGATCAAATATTATTTAACGTGGACTTTCCAAGATCCCTCGCATACAGTATGGCTTTGCTTCAACGTAACTTCGACCGGCTAAAGTCCAATACAAGCACCGATCATTTTAACCAGGTTCAATTCATGATTGGTAAATTATACAGCAGGGTGAAGTATTCAAATGTCCAGTCAGTCGCCAGAGCAGGACTGCATACCTATTTGAAAGAAACACATGACGAGCTGCATTCGATCGGGCAATCACTAAATCAACTCTATTTCGCTTACACCTAAAAAAAAGCCGACATGTCAAGATTTAAGATTCATCACCTTACCCGCTACCTCTACGATGAGCCAGTTCGGGATAGCGCTAATCAAATTATACTTTATCCGCTTAAGGATGAGTACCAGGAAATTATCACGCATACCATTCATATTCCCGGCAATCCTCAAATCGCCATACATACTGATTACTACGGAAACGAAGTTGGTACATTTACCTATGCACCTCCTCACACTGAACTGATCATTGAATCAAAACTAGAGATCGTTACAAAGGAGCGGCCGACTCCGGATGACACTGCGCCACTCGCTGAACAATGGAATACATTAAATCGGCTGAAACATCAGTTCAATTTCATAGACTTCCTTCGCATTGAACCATTCCATTTCCAGGCTGAAATGGAAGAGGTGATTAAGAAGGAACGATGCAGCGAATGTACTCCCTTTCAGGTGGCCAAGGATTTCAATTCCTACATCTACAATAATTTTAAATACCAGAAAGGAATTACGACTGTTGAAACCACTCCCGATGAAATATGGAAACTTCGCTCTGGGGTTTGCCAGGATTTTGCACATATGTTGCTCCTAATGCTCCGCGTCGTGAACATTCCTGCCCGATATGTCAGTGGCTACATTTGCCCGAACAAAAACGGTATGAGGGGTGAAGGTGCAACCCACGCATGGGTAGAAGCATACATGCCGGGCTTTGGATGGGTAGGGCTTGATCCAACAAATAACCTTGTCGTGAGCAGTGCCCATGTGCGATTAGCGGTTGGTAAAAATTTTAGTGATTGTTCGCCCGTAAAGGGAACTTATCGGGGAACGTCCAATCATACCCTTGAAGTAACGGTGTCAGTCACATATGAGGACGGGAAACAGGCAAAAAACATGAATGAAGTACTTGAGGCTCAAATCGAACCCGTCAAATCATTTTCCAGGAATTCTTTCAGACGTCATCAGGAAATGCAGATGCAGCAATAAACTTCACGGGAACATTTGCTGTCGATCCCAAAAAACAATAGAGGCAGCCTGGCTGCCTCTACAAGAAAGTATTTCGGAAATTATCGACACCACTCGCCGATTGATGGTGGGCTGATCGTTACTCAAACTTATGCCGGACAAATGCCTCCATCGCTTCATATTCGGCCAGGCCAAGCTTGTTATAGATTTCAGCCGTAGCGTGATTCCGATCTTCCGCACGCATCCAGAATTCGCGTTTGTCGCTACCAGGAAACATAGCACTGTCCTTTTGAGACTGATGTTTAAATACGGCCCTGCGCTTGCGAAGAAGCTCGTCGGGACTGAGCGGCACCGCCATCTCGATCTGGTCGATATCCCATTCTTGCCATGCACCACGATACAACCACACCCAGCAATCCTTGATCCAATCATTGTTCTTAAGCCGATTAATCGCTGCAAAAATAGCGGCGAGACAGACACGGTGCGTCCCGTGGGGATCGGACAAATCTCCCGCGGCGTAAATCTGATGTGGTTTAACTTTTTCCAACAGATCCACTATCAATCTCACGTCCTCCTCCCCTATTGGTTTTTTCTTCACCAACCCTGTCTCATAAAACGGCATGTCAAGAAAATGAATCTGTGAATCCGGAATGCCAACATACCGGCAACCTGCCTTTGCTTCACCTCGTCTGATCATTCCCTTAATCGAAAGCACTTCTTTGGAATCGATTTGACCAGGACCTTTTTCTTTAAGCGACTGCACTACCTTGCTATAAAATTTTTCCCCATCGGCCTTACTCAAACCGAACTGATCATTAAAATCTCTTACAAAATCTGCAAAACGGATTGCATCATCATCAAATACGGCAATGTTACCGGATGTCTGGTACGCCACGTGTACTTCGTGTCCCTGATCAACGAGGCGGATGAACGTTCCCCCCATGGAGATTACATCATCATCGGGGTGCGGTGAGAAAAGCACAACTCTTTTTGGAAATGGCTTTGCCCGCTCAGGACGATGTGAGTCGTCTGCATTTGGCTTCCCTCCAGGCCATCCGGTAATCGTATGTTGTAAGTCATTAAATACTTTTATGTTTACCTGATAGGCTGATCCGTACTCGGTCACGATATCACCCATGCCATGTTCCATGTAATCGTTATTTGTCAGCTTCAGCACAGGTTTGTCGACTTGCTGGCACAACCACACAACAGCTTTGCGAATGAGACTGTCGTTCCAGTCAACACTATCCAGTAACCACGGTGTTTTTATGCGGGTTAATTCTGACGAAGCCGCATCATCCAAAACAACAAGACAATTGTTATGCTTTTGAAGGAATGAAGAAGGTATTTGATCGGTGACTTCTTTTTCAACTGCTTTCTTGATCACCGCTGACTTTCCTTCGCCCCAGGCCATCATGATCACGCGCTTGGCTTTGAGAATGGTGCCTACCCCCATCGTTATCGCTTTCCGTGGGACGTTCTCCTCACCAAAGAAATCGCTGGCTGCATCGATGCGGGTAACCTGATCAAGGGTGATAAGTCGTGTCAGTGATTTCTCGGAGGAGCCTGGTTCATTAAATCCAATATGTCCAGTACGACCGATTCCCAGTACCTGTAAATCTATTCCGCCTAGTT
>DASUGQ010000157.1:0-15331 GCA_036273935.1 Cyclobacteriaceae bacterium
GATAATCAAGGGGAATAAGATAAACCTTGTTACAAATGCTGCTTCCTGGATTTCGGAAACTGGCCCATATAAATATCCCATAACCGGTATACTGGCCAATATGTGAAACCATCGTATGATTTTTCGTTCGACCGCCTTCATATTATGCTTGTTGGATTATAAGAACAAACATTAAAATCAATAGGAAAAGCAAGATGATCATTCTTCAATCTTTTTTAGCTTCAATTCAATGAACGGGAACCACGTGTTTCCGTCCTGAGAGTATTCACCTTTTTCGTTCCAGCTTTGCTGTGATGGATCTAATGTTATGGTGTACTTAGTTTTACCTCCTCCATGGATGTCGAATCCCCACTCAAATTTATTTTGACCTAGAATGATAAAATATGGGTCGGTTGAGTGCCCTTCTTTTAAGTAACTTTTGAATTTGAAAGTTTTATCAATAGGGTGGTAGTTCAAAAGAGCTAAGGCATTAAAAACAATTTCTTCGTTCGCATTCCTTCCCGTTCCTTCAATCAGTAATACTGTTCCATCTAATTTGAATTCAACTTTTTCTTCCTGCATAACCGTTATTGGAGATCCTGCCCCTCTTTGATAGACTGCTTCTCCTTTCCAGTGACCTGATAGGTAGGCCACTTTTTTCATTTCCTCCTGACAGAGGGCCGAGAAGTCTGGAGCTTGCGCGATGACAAATTTTGAATAGAAACTTAACACGATGAAGAAAAACGCGGTGACTTTCATTGGTCTCATTGGCGTAATAATTTTAAAATAGTATTATTTCGTGATGTACTCCTTCAGCGCATTGACGTAATCTTCAAAAGCCAATAGACCCTTTTTCGTTATTTTGCATGTGGTCAATGGTTTTTTGCCTTTGAATGTTTTTTCAATCGTGATGTAGCCTGCTTCCGAAAGTTTATCCAGTTGAACACTTAGATTCCCTGCTGTACTATTGGTTTTTTCCTTCAGGAAAGTAAATTCAGCCGATTCAAGATTTATTAATAGAGACATTACCGCCAGTCTAAGTTGCGAATGGAGAAGAGGGTCAAGGTCCTTAAACATCTTTACTTCTCATTTTTACTCTTCAGCATATAACCAGGAATTAGGTATCCACAAATGATGGCCAATGCACCCAGAAGGTTTTGATAAGGCATCGGCAGCAAGAAATTCACGATTCCAAAGAACCAAAATAAAATACCACCAATTATCAGAGGATTAAATCGAAGTATGATACCGGATACCAATGTTGGAATGGCTGCAACAATGAGGATGAGAGGATTCAACTGAAAGTTGATTTTATATCCGAATGCGATGAGTGTAAAAACAACGATGCCAAATGAAACCCAAAGCCACGCACTAATTCGATCGAGGTGTGTCATGGCGCTTTCATTGCGGCCTTGTTTTACCCCCTTATACATTGTAAAGATCCAAGCGGGGATCACAATTGACCAAACTACGTATGGCCTGGGATAATTCAGTTGGATGAGCAGATACATTCCAATGTTTGCCAATGTTACAACCCAACCCCAAAGCAGAAAATAGAAGGCGTTGTCCCTGGCGTTGCCTTTGGCCTGGCGAATCATAGCTGTTATGATTTCAAGGCTCTCATGCGCAGTTAAATTTTTATCGTCGTCCATAGGGGAAACATACGAAATTAATATAAACTAGTTTATATTATAAACTAAAATATTTTAAAATCGCGAAAAAGAGGCTAATTTGAGGCATGTTTACAGGAATAGTAGAGTCGATTGGCGTCGCATTATCGATTAGCGAAGAAAGAGGCAACAAGCGTTTCAGGGTTGCAAGCGCGATTAGCAGGGAACTGAAAGTAGATCAAAGCGTGTCACACAATGGAGTATGCCTTACGGTTGTGGAGGCAAATGAAAGTTATCATGAAGTGATTGCTATCCAGGAGACCCTTGATCGTTCTAATTTGGGAGCATTAAACAAGGGCGACGAATTAAATCTTGAACGATGTATGCTGGCAAATGGAAGGTTCGACGGTCACATTGTTCAAGGTCACGTTGATCAGACTGCATTTGTTACGCGTATTCAGGAGCAAAACGGAAGTTGGCTCTTTGATTTTGAGTATGACCCAGGCCAGGAAAATATTACAGTAGAAAAAGGATCAATCTGTGTTAATGGAGTTAGTCTGACGTGCTTTAATTCAAAGAACAATGGTTTTCGAGTTGCAATTATCCCTTATACGTTTGACAACACAAATTTCCATTTTTTGAAATTGGGAGACCTCGTGAACCTCGAATTTGATATTGTCGGAAAGTACATCAAAAAATTATTAGCAACCTCATGAAATGCGAAGATCAAATACCTTGTCGCGCCCATAAGTGATCAATGAGACTAGTAATTTTTCAATGGCCAACGAGGTACAAGTTCATGGTAAAAATCCAGGATTGCCTTTTACAATTTGCCTGCGCAGAACAAAATGATTTGAGTTGATTAAATTTGTTCATTCCGGAGCTTTATCCTGCTTTGTAACATTTCATAAAACCTGAAACCGATCCACCCGGTAAGCAGACCAACAGTGAGTCCCGCCAAAATGTCGCCCGGGTAGTGAACCCCAAGATAAATTCTTGAATAAGTCATTAATGTAGCCCAGACAAATAATAACCACATCCATTTGTATTGACTTCGAAACAGAAGCCAACAAAACAGCGCAACGCTAGACGTGTTTGCTGCATGACTGCTGGCAAATCCAAACTTGCCGCCTTTATATCCATTTACCAGGTGAAGCACTCCTGTTAATGATGGATCGTGTGAGGGTCGAAGTCGCGCAAAGTAAGGCTTCATTATACCGCTGGTCACCTGATCTGAAATTATTATCGTGAGTGCAACGGCCAGTAAAATTATCCAACTTTCCTTCCTGTAATTTTTTATGATCAGAAAAATGAGAAATAAATAAAGCGGAATCCATACTTCGGTCTTAGTAACCCAAAACATAAATATGTCTAACCACGGAGTGTGGTGACTGTTGAGATACAGCAACAATTCCTTGTCCAACTTAAGAATTTGATCCATCGACTGGAAGGATTATGTTCATAGTCTTCTCATTTTCATGTTGAATCCAGTTGATGCCCTGCTGAAGATTGCTGAAGAATTGTTGCTCTAACCCCAGCTTTGCAACTCCATTCCTGATGCTTTCCGCATAAGACAAAATTTGCGCGTCGTTAGCATGAGATTTAATGGCAGCAATTCTTCGCAATCCATTCCGCGCGGCGGCAGGCAATATTTCTCTGAACATCCATTGTTGGTCTTCGCCTTGTATGGGACCCTGATCAGAAAGGTCGGCAATCCAATTTGGTGTGTTGTAGACTTTAAGAAATTCCAGGCATTTGTTAAAAGCGTCCCGATATTGCTGGGGAGTTACGGGGCCTCTCCAAATAACCCCCATTGAATTTATTTGTGCGTCGTAGAAAATGAGCGCATAGTTTTCATTGTAAAGGATTTGCCTATGCACATTCGCAGGTTTCTTTAAATACAATGTAAATGCGGTGAACTTATTCAGTTCACTATCCACTTCGATGAAACCGCCGAGTGATTCGCATTGCAATTTGACAAGATAAAGCCCTAACCCCTTTCCTTCTGTATGCAGGTGAAATCTTCGGTAAAGTTTAAATAAATTGTCCCGATGCTGATGCATGTCGATCCCGAGTCCATTGTCGGCGACTTTTAAGATATAGTAGTTCTCGTCTTCAGTTGATGTCACTGTGATGATTAACTTCCTTTCTGTTGAGCGATATTTGATACTATTACTAATTAAGTTATACAACATGCTATGCACCATCGGCTTTACGGAGAAAATTTCTGCACATTGCATATCTTCCCGTATTTCAATTCCATAGGATACGAGTTTGTCTTCAAACAGGTGTTTGATTTTATATAATTCGTGATGAATGTGTACCCGTTGTCGCACACGAAAAATATCATGACGAATATCGATGATCTTACTTAAATCATTTATTATCCCGTCAAGCTGCTGAGCCGACGACTTAATATGACTAAGCACTTCCCTGGTGGCTGCATCAAAATGTTCGTAGTCGATCAGGTCGACCAAGCCTAACAACGATGCAACCGGACCACGCAGGTTGTGCGACACAGTAAAAGAGAACTGCCTTAATTCAGTGTTATACTTGATGAGCTCGGAATTGGTCTGCGTTAGTTCTTTGTTTTTATCAATCAACTCTGACTCAAGGTGCCTGTTTTGATGGCTTAGCAGTTCCTTCTGCTTCTCGATAATTTGGTATGCCTCGGAAAGTTTGTTTTGATTTTCACCGAGAATCTCACTTTGCGCAAGAATCTCCTGGTTTTGTGATTCAATCTCATTGTGCTTCTCCTCAAGATCATTAATGAGTTTTGTGTTTTTTTCTTCTGAGTCTTCCCACTCGTATTTCAAAAAAAGTATTCCTGCAATCACGGTACTGGAAGTCATGAAGATGATGAAATTCGTGTAATAATAGGATCTGTCCACCTGACCTGTCTGATAATATCCGATTCCCAATAAGTTATGAATCGGGTCGAAAAGTATCAATGCAAAGAAATTCACGAGTAACGCAAAAGTCAGTAAACGTTTTTCCCTCAGACTGAAAAGTATGCATGGTATAATTGAAGACGCGGAAAGAATGAATCTGAATTCATAATATTCTGAATCCTGAACAACATCAAAATTCTTTTTGCTGATGATCGATACAAATAAGCCGGCTATGGGAAGCAAACAGCAAATCCAAAGTCGACTGACCTGTGTTTTCCCAATCGAGTTCCAAAATAGTGTAATGAGTGAAAGGATTCCCACCAGGGGGATCAGCGATGTTATAATATTCCAGGGGTAAAGGATCGCGTAGCTAACGAAAAGGATCAGGCAGGAGAGAAAGACAAAAAATGCAATATTGTTTGCCAGGAAAATGCTCCTTGTTTCCTTTGCGCTAGTGGCGAATTGAATACCAGTTTTAATGAAGGGGAACCAAGGCGTCATTTGAGAGCATATAATCCTATAAAATTATCTAAATTCTGAGGAAATAGCTAAGGTGTCTGAACCCGGATTGGTTGAATTAGCTGTTAAAAAGTTGTAAATAGTAAGGCTAATCTACCCAAGACTGTAGTCCTTTATGGAGAAGTATGAACTGATTGTAATTGGTGCCGGCCCGTCGGGATACGCCGCTGCTATGCGTGCACTCGACTTCAAGAAAAAAACACTGCTTATCGAAAGGAACGTTATTGGTGGCGCTGGCGTCACCAACGGAGCACTTTCCTCCAAAACATGGTGGGAATTATCAAGAGAAACAGCTTCTTTCCGGAAGAATCTGAAAAAGTTTAACCTGAAAGTACCAAGCCTGAACTACCAGGAGATTCAGGCGGAGGTGAGACGAGCGACGGGTGAACGTAAGACAATGCTCGAGGAACATATTCAACTGCTGCAAAAATCGCTTGATCATTCTGACGTCCTAACATTCAAATCCGGATGTGCTAAGTTACTCGGTCAACACGAAATTGAAATAATTAATGGTCACGTACGAGAAATTGTCACGGGCGAATTTATAATCCTTGCTACGGGAAGCCGGCCCCGCTATTTGCCGGAACTCCCCATCGATGAAAAGATTGTGATGACGAGTGAAGGGATAGAAAACATGCAGGAGTTTCCGGAGAGCATGGTAATTGTCGGTGCCGGTGTGATCGGATGTGAATATGCTACTATATTTTCCGGCTTTGGCAAAACTAAAGTTCATTTGATTGACAAGGGCGCGCGTATCCTGCCCTTTGAAGATTCCGACATCGTTGAAGTAATTGAACGAAACATGGAAAACAACGGCGTTCTAATTCACCGCAACTCACGCCTGATCAGGATGGAGGTTAAGCATGGGCGTGTTGAATATGAACTGGAGTATGACGATTCCAGTAAAGAAATCTTTAACGTTGAAAAAGCGCTAGTTGCTGTTGGACGCACACCAAACTATGAAGATCTCTGGGACGACAACGTGAATATTACTATTTCAAAACGCGGAATCGAGGACAATGATACGCAAACCAATGTGTCTAATATCTATGCGGTAGGAGACATCACTGCCGACATTTCTCTGGTCAACGTGGGAGAACTTGAAGGTCGTTATGCAGTGGAACGGATATTTGGCAGCCCATTGCGTAAGTTGGTATATGAAAACATTAGTACCATTATGTTCCTCAATCCGGAAGTTGCGGGCGTGGGACTCAATGAGACGCAGGCCCGTGAAAAAGGTATCGATTATAAAGTGGTGACCCTGGATTACAGTTGCATTCCACGTGCGATAGCGAAACGTAATACACAAGGCTTTATAAAGTTGCTCGTTACCAATGATTCACACATGAAAATTTTAGGAATGAAGGTGGTTGGCAATCATGCAAGCAGTGCCATCCAGGCCGTCGCCTTGTTGATCTCAATGGATAAGGGGATTGAGGAATTGGCCGAGTGCGTTCATCCACATCCTTCAATAACCGAGGGGATCCAGGAATGTGTCAGAATGCTGCTCGGTAAATCTCTTTTCAAGCCATATGCCCTAAGGGGGAGACTTTCATGCAGGACCAGTACTGCCGGCACTTATGCTGATATCCGTTTTTGATTTGGGAGTTTACGAAGAATTGAATCTTTCTTTTGGAACGGAGTAGGGTGAATGCCGTTGAAAGTTGTCTTTTTTGTTGAAATTATGTTGTCAAAAATTACGGAATGAAATTTGATCGATTTAGCTGAACCCAACGCCTATTTTATATGCGGACAAATTTACTGATCATAGTTTTCGGACTACTCGCCGGCTTTGATGCATTGGGGCAATCCATCTTCAAACCCCATACTAACAAGTTTCACTACGAAGAAATAAAATTTGAAGATCTTATTAAACGCTACTTTGAAAAAGAACTCACACCTTTAAGTTCGCTTGAGGGCATTTATTCCGTGTCTTGCGTAATTGTTAAAAAAGGAAAAAACTTGTTCGGACAAGAGTTTGAGCGGGCCATTCAGCGAAAAGACAATTATGCAAGAGTTGCGATTATAAAAGACAGAGCTACCTCGAGTCGTGATTACATTGAAGTTTCTCTTAGTTATCGTGAAGCAGACAAATACCCGGTCATGGGAGAGTTTAATGGACTCTCGGAGGGGAGGGGATTAATTTACAATCATTTTGAACCAGATGGTACGACGTTATCTTTTTCGATGAAGAATGAGTCAGAAGTCATGGATGGTGAATATTCAATTATGGAAGGGGCCAGGACCATTACTTATAAATTGTCTTACCTGAAAATCTACCCCAAATCCTCCTCGTTTAACGTCAGCTTTGATTAAGACTTATTTGTGTCGTTGTCTCAATACGGCTTTCACGTCTGCTAAGGAAAATCCCTTTGCTGTCAGAAGGACGAGGTAATGATACATGAGGTCGGCCGCCTCGTTGAGAAATAATTCTTTGTTGTCATCTTTTGACTCGATCACTAATTCAACTGCCTCTTCCCCAACCTTTTGGGCAACTTTGTTTATACCAGAATCAAAAAGTTTGTTTGTATACGATCCGGCGACAGGATTCTGTTTCCTTTGTTTGATGATCTCCTCCAGCGACTCAAGATTCCATTGATTATTCACCTCATTGAAGCATGTATCCGCCCCAGTGTGGCACACCGGACCAGTCGGGTGGACTTTGATCAACAAAGTGTCCTGATCGCAATCCATTATGATATCAACTACGTCAAGATAATTCCCGGATGTCTCTCCTTTTGTCCAAAGTCTTTTTTTTGATCGGCTATAGAACGTAACTTTTTTTTCTGTAGTTGTTTTTTGATACGCCTCTTCATTCATGAATCCCAACATCAGCACACATTGTGTCTTTGCATCCTGAATGATGCAGGGGACCAGGCCATCATGCTTTTCAAAAGCTAATTTATTTTCCATTATTATTTTGTTTCAAATATTTCGATACTAGTTCACCATTCTTGTATGAATCCCACTTTTGTTAAGATAAGCCTTGAGGTCAGGAATTTTTACTTCTCCAAAGTGGAAAATACTGGCCGCTAGTGCAGCATCTACTTTTGTAAGTATAAATGCATCAGAGAAATGCTCCCTAACGCCGGCACCGCCCGAAGCAATAACAGGAATTGAAAGCAATTGGTGTAATTTAGCGAGCGGTTCAATTGCAAATCCTTGCTTAGTGCCATCATGATCCATACTGGTAAACAAAATTTCGCCTGCTCCTCTTTCCTGACCCTCTTTTGCCCAACTAAAAAGTTTGTTATCTGTCGGCCTTTTACCGCCATGTGTATGGACTATCCATTGATTATTGATTTTTTTTGCATCGATGGCGAGCACAATGCATTGCGATCCAAATGCCTTCACCAGTTGATCGATTAATTCCGGATTTCTTACTGCGGATGAATTGACACTTACTTTGTCTGCACCTGCTTCAAGCAAAGGAGCAACATCGGCGACACTGGTAACGCCTCCACCGACGGTAAAAGGGATGTTAATGTGTTTTGCAATGTCTTTAACAAGATGGGCAAACGTTCTTCTCTCTTCTTCGGTTGCTGAAATATCAAGGAATACTAATTCGTCAGCGCCCTGGTTCGCGTAAGTAGCGCCAAGTTCTACCGGGTCACCGGCATCGCGAATGTTAATGAAGTTTATCCCCTTAACAGTGCGGCCATTTTTGATATCGAGACAGGGTATGATTCGTTTTGTGAGCATTTAGAAAATTCGGTTATTAAAATTTGATTAATTCCTTCATGGTAATTCGACCCTCGTAAATAGCTTTTCCGATGATTACGCCAAACACATTTGCCGCCCGTAATTGTAAAAGATGTTCCATCGTACCTACTCCACCACTGGCAATTATCCTTAAGTTGGGAAAGGACTTCTGAAGTTTCTTATATAAACTGAGATTCGGACCTGTGAGCATGCCATCTACACTAATGTCGGTGCACGCGACATGTTTGATACCCTTCGCTACATATTGATTGATAAAATCGAACAACTCAACTTTGCCACTTTCCAGCCAGCCGGATATGGCAATAGTTTCATTTTTCACATCAGCGCTAAGAATAATCTTTTCCGACGTAAATTCATCGAGCCACGAAAAAACCTGTTCTGGATCTTTAACAGCAATACTTCCGAGATTGACCTGTCTGATTCCAATGTTCAGGAGTGTGGTAATTTCTTCCTTCTTTTTTATTCCCCCACCGAAGTCCACATTAAGTTTGGTGTTTGAGCAAATTGATTCAGCGACTTTCCAATTGACGACCTTGCCCGCTTTGGCGCCGTCAAGATCAACAAGATGAAGATCTATGATCCCAGCATCTTCAAACATCTTGGCTACCTCGAGCGGATTTTCGTTGTACACTTTTTTTTTCGCATAGTCACCCTGCGTTAGTCTGACGCACTTTCCATCTATAACATCGATTGCCGGTATAATTCTCATTGTCAATTAAAGGTTCATAAAACTTTGTAATACCTTGACACCGGCGCCCGCTGATTTTTCGGGATGAAATTGAACGGCGTAAAAATTTCCCTTATGCATCGCGGCGCTAAAGGGATTAATGTAATCGGTTATCGCAGAAGTGAATTCATTTACCGGCACATAATAGCTATGAACGAAATAGGCGTAGTCACCTTCCAGCGAGGGATCTAACCAACTATCCTTAATGGATAAGCTATTCCATCCCATGTGAGGAACTTTCATATCGCCTTCAGGTATAAACCGTTTTACCGTGTCACTAAAAATTCCCAGACAAGGTGTGTCATACTCTTCTGAATGCGTGCACATCAATTGCATGCCAAGACAAATTCCCAGTGTCGGTTGCTTTAACGAGGTGATGACCTGATCGAGTTTTCTTTCTTTCAAATACTTCATGGTTGTACTGGCTTCACCTACACCCGGGAAAATCACTTTATCCGCGTTCATAATTTTTTGGGGATCATCCGTGATCACAAAGTCAACACTCAAACGCTCCAGTGCAAACGAGACAGACCGAATATTTCCGGCATTATATTTTATGATAACTAATCTCATTATAAAATACCTTTGGTTGATGGTAACTCCTTGTTTCCCCTTTCTCTTTTAACGGCGCCCTTGATTGCCTTAGCAAACGCCTTGAATATTGCTTCAATTTTATGGTGCTCATTAGTTCCCTCTACTTTAATATTTAAGTTGCTTTTTGAGGTATCAGAGAACGACTTGAAGAAGTGATAGAACATTTCGGTTGGCATTTCACCGATCTTTTCCCGTTTGAATTCAGCTTCCCAGACTAACCATGGTCTTCCACCGAAGTCAATCGCGACCTGTGCCAGGCAATCATCCATGGGTAAACAAAAGCCATAGCGTTCAATTCCTCTTTTGTCGCCGAGCGCCTTGACGAAAGCTTCTCCAAGGGCGAGCGCTGTGTCCTCTATCGTGTGATGTTCATCAATGTGAAGGTCACCTTTTACTGCAATGTTCAGGTCAATCTTTCCGTGCTTTGAAAGTTGTTCAAGCATATGGTCAAAGAAACCAAGTCCCGTTGTAATGCTGGACTTGCCGGTACCATCCAGGTTGATATCAACTTTGATGTCAGTTTCTTTTGTTGTCCTTCTTACGCTTCCTTTTCGTTCTGGTTGGGAAAGAAGTTCATATACGCCCTGCCATGACGGTGTGATCAATGCGCAATGTTCGTCAAGGGCCTGTTCATTTAATTTATCCTGTAAGGTGCCATTGTTTATTAATATCCCTTTACCTCCCAGGTTTTTTGCAAGAATCACGTCCGTGAGCCGGTCACCTATAACATAGGAATTCTGCAGGTCATAATCGGATGAAAAAAATTCCGTTAACATTGCGATTCCCGGTTTTCGGGTCGGTTTGTTTTCTTCTGGAAGAGATCGATCGATAAAAACCCTGGTGAAACGAATTCCTTCACTTTCAAAAGTTTTCATCATTCGTTCCTGTGCTGGCCAGAAGTTATTTTCAGGAAACCGGTTTGTTCCGAGCCCATCCTGGTTAGTGACGATAACCAATTCGAAATCCGTCTCTCGTGCAATTCTTCCTAACCACGTGAATACTCCAGGATAATATTCGAGTTTCTCGAGGCTGTCGATTTGCTCATCAGGCGGTTCGATGATTAGCGTTCCGTCCCTGTCGATAAATAAGACCTTCTTCATAATTTGTTTAATGCTTCTATGAGTTTCTTGTTTTCACTGGGTGTACCAACGGTAATGCGGAGACAATTGTCGCACAAAATTACTTTGGACCGGTCCCGTACAATTATGCCATGATCCATTAATTTTTTATAAGTGAGCGGCGCATTTCTGACTTTAACCAAAAGAAAATTTGCATCCGATGGAAAGACCTCTTCGACAAGATCAATTGAAAGCAATTTGTTTCTAAGCATCTCCCGCTGGATAAGAATTTCTTTTACCCACTTCTGTTTTTGAGTGACATTGTCAAGTGCCGTTAATGCAAGCTCTTGCGTCTTTATATTTACGTTGTAGGGATATTTGATTTTGTTTAACGTGTCAATGATTTGCACGGACGAAAAGCAAATTCCCAATCGAAGCCCGGCAAGTCCCCACGCCTTAGAAAAGGTTTGAAGAATTACGAGATTGGGATGTTGATTTAATTCCCGGGTAAAGCTGGGCTCGGTTGAAAAATCGATGTAGGCTTCATCGATCACAACTAATCCGGAGGATTGATTGAGTATTTCTATGATCTTATTCCTGCTCATCACATTTCCTGAAGGATTGTTTGGACTGCAGAGAAAAATAATTTTTGTATTGACGTCGTTTGCTTTCATAATTGCAGGTACATCGAGGTCATAGTCGGCTGTCAATGTGACCCTTTTAACGTTAACTGCATTTACATCGGCGCATACCTTGTACATGCCATAAGTCGGATCTGTGATGAGTATTGAGTCTTTGTAAGGTTCACAAAATGCCCGGATTAAAAGATCAATTGCTTCATCGCTGCCATTGCCGAGAAAGGTTTGCGTGGCCGGTACACCTTTTATCTTCGAAAGCTTTTCCTTCACCTGCATTTGCAGTGGGTCAGGATAGCGATTGTAAGGTGATGGATACGGATTTTCATTGGCATCAAGGAAGATATCAGCCTCGCCTTTAAATTCATCGCGAGCCGATGAGTACGGCACAAGATCAATAATGTTCTTTCTTACCAGGGAATTAAAATCAAAATTGCGCTTCACGATTGCTATGAGTTAATTTGTTTTAGCCGAATACTTATTGCCCGTTTGTGTGCCTGGAGCAGCTCCGCTTCAGCCATTTCTTCGACAATTGGTCCCAGCGTTTTTATTCCTTCTTGTGTGATCTTTTGAAAAGTGATGTATTTCACAAAACTATCCAGGGAAACGCCGGCGTAAGCTTTCGCATATCCATTCGTCGGTAAAGTGTGATTCGTTCCTGAGGCATAGTCACCGGCTGACTCTGGTGTGTAGGCCCCCAGGAATACTGATCCGGCATTGGTGATTTTACCCGCCACCTCATCGGAATTCTTTGTGTTTATGATAAGATGTTCCGGCGCATACTCGTTGACAAAATCAATGCCTGCAGATTCCTCATCAAAAATTATTATGCGACTATTAGCCAGCGCCTTTTCTGCCGTGTCTTTTCGTGGTAATGTTTCTAATTGATTCTTGATTTCTTTAATTATTGAATCAACAGTAACCTTTTCATTCACCACAAGCATTACCTGGCTATCAGGGCCGTGTTCAGCCTGGGAGAGAAGGTCAGAAGCAATAAAGGAAGGATCAGCCGTTTCGTCTGCTATAACGAGAACCTCTGACGGTCCTGCCGGCATATCAATTGCCACACCCTCTTCACTCACCAACTGTTTTGCTTTCGTTACGAACTGATTTCCGGGTCCGAAAATTTTATATACCTGCGGAATGGATTCCGTTCCGTATGCCATTGCTGCAATGGCCTGTGCTCCCCCTGCTTTGAAAATCCTTGTTACGCCTACAAGCCTGGCTGCATATAGAATAGCGCTATTCACGCCGCCTTTTTCGTTTGGTGGTGTGCATAAAATAACTTCTTTGCATCCCCCCAGCGTTGCCGGAATTCCCAACATGAGCACAGTTGAAAATAATGGGGCTGATCCTCCTGGAATATAAATTCCAATTTTTTCAATAGGTGTAGCTTTTCGCCAGCACGTCACGCCTGGCATTGTGTCAATTGTGAGTACATCCCTTTTCTGTGCGGCATGAAATTTTTGAATATTGCGGGCTGCAAGCTGAATGGAATTTTTTAATGACGCAGATAAGTACTTTTCGGATTGTTGAATTTCATCATTTGTTACTTCTAATTGTTCCAGGGAGACGTTATCAAATTTGAGCGTGAGATCTATTAACGCGCGATCGCCTGATCTTTTCACGTTCTCTAAAATATTCTTAACCGTTCCTGTAAGAGAATCTAAGTCAAGCTGAGGCCGCTCACATAAGTTTCTCCAGTTTTCCCTCGGGGGATTTTTAAAGATATTCATATCAGGTACGCTTATCATATAACTTGTTCACCTCTCGATTCTAAACGATCATTTTCTCAATAGGGATTACCAGTATGCCTTCAGCTCCCAGCAAGCGAAGCTGATCAATTTTCTCCCAGAAATCATTTTCATCAACGACTGAATGAAGGGAACTCCATCCCTGGCGGCTTAGCGGCATGATCGTTGGGCTTTTCATTCCCGGTATAACATTGGTAATTTTTTCAATTGCTTCATTCGGGCAATTCAGAAGTATGTATTTATTGTTCTTGGCCTTTTGGACAGCTTCTATCCGGAACAAAAGTTTATCCAGGATTTCTTTTTTCTCGGCCGTTAACATGGGGTTGGATGTGAGTACTGCCTCCGATTGCATTACCACTTCAACTTCGCGCAAGCCATTGCTTAAAAGCGTACTTCCGGTACTGACCAGGTCGCATATGGCCTCGGCTAACCCGATGCCTGGCGCAATTTCCACTGATCCGCTGATCTCGTGGATTCCTGCCTGGATGTTGTTCTTGCTAAGAAAACCCTGGACAATGTTGGGGTAAGACGTGGCAATGTTCTTTCCATTGAACCAGGACAGCCCATTATAATTTTCTGAACGTGGTACTGCCAATGACAATCGACATTTTGCAAAGTCCAGTTTTTTTACGGTCTTGATGTCCTTCTGTTTTTCGGCAACAACATTTTCGCCAACGATTCCAACGTCAGCTACATTGTCTTCCACGTATTGCGGGATATCGTCATCCCGCAAGAAGAGCACTTCGGCAGGAAAATTTCGCGCAGGTGCTTTCAGTTGGTCCTTGCCGTTACTGAATGAAAGGCCGCTCTCTTTTAGCAGAGCGAGTGAGCCCTCCTGAAGTCTTCCCGATTTTTGAATTGCAATTCTCAGTATCGTTTTCATAATGTTCGTTTTTCATTTTGAATTCATCGCCAGGCAAAAAAAAAGGCTTGTCACCATGTGACAAGCCTCTTATCGTTTCTTCTTATAGAATTTAAAACATAGACCTGCCACTCATCGTGTTGCCATGATGATGGTGGTGAAAGCTTATGTTTACTGATTTGCTCATGCTTAAATGCCCTGCGAAGTAATACAATGACACTTAAAATTCAAAATATTATTTCACCTTTCTGCCAATAAAACTTAGGAATACCGCAAAAAACAAAAAGAACCCTCCAATTCCGGCCAGAATAGTAACGGTGAGCCATCGGTCTGAAAACGTGTTTAAATAAACTTTTTCAGGCTCGTCCCGATTTACAAATAGTTCCACTTCCTCACCTATGTCGTACGCCGGGGGATAACTGTACGTCGTGCTACGATAGGTACGTTCTTCTCCCTTCCAGACATAATTCACCACCGGGGCGAATGTGTCAGTTCCATCGCTATCATTACTGGGTTCAAGTGAGATGACCTTCCCCGTTATCAGGTCGCTGTTATTGATACTTTGCTCTTCATAATAGTAGGTTAGGCCGGCTCCTCCAAGTAGAAAGAAACTCACAACAAAGAAGAATATAGAAAAAACCTTAAACCCGCCACCGAGGCAACCGCTTGTTCGTTTGAAATTTGGATTTACCTCTTTCTCAATTTCCTCGACCAGATCAAGGGCGGCTTTCAGTGGAGCACCCGTTTGAGCCCTGACAAGTTTTATGGCCTCCATTTTTTTATTGACAAGTAACAATTGCATTACTTCTGTTCTAAGGTCGCCCGTCAACACCGTTGGAGCGGCGAGGGGAGGCCTTTCTTCATTCGAAAAAGTCTCCTGTTCCCTTTCAACAGCATCGACAAGGGATCTTGCTTCGTCGTTAGAAACCTGAAAGGTATCCTCGAGATATTGAATTGCTTCAAGTTTTTTTCCGGACTT
>DASUGQ010000158.1:0-8341 GCA_036273935.1 Cyclobacteriaceae bacterium
TGGATATCAGTCTGCGACCGACTTTTTTGAATTCCGCTGGCATGTATATCCACAAACGGATGCCAACACGATTGACTTATCAGCTTCCAATGAGAAGTATGCCACACCGTCCGGATACCGTGTTGCCATTCCAGGCGTGTACATTAATGAAACACCGAGATTTGTGTTGAGAGCAGATATGCTCTGCGATGGGCTGGAAACGGGTTCAATTCAATACGTCTTTAATCTTGAAGACAGGCAGGGCGGATGCAAAGTTTGGGTAGGATTAAAGCTTTGATGCTCAGCTGACGCTCTCCTTTACAGGGACAAAATCTTTTTTTGGACTATCGCATACATGACAAGTATAGGTCTCCGGCAATTGTTCGAAGGGAATGCCGGGAGGAATGTTCGCAAAGGGGTCGCCGTACTTTTTGTCGTAAATGGTGAGGCAGTTGCTGCATTGGTAAATGGAGGTAAGGCCATTCACGTGTGGGGACTTGCCCGTGCTGCTGACCGGCTCACGCTCGGGGTTGAGTTGGCGGAAATACAACTTGCTCAATTCAATCAGCAATACCGGTATTGCTTCTTTGCGCACAGCCCTGGCGTAATGATGATAGGTAATGTTGTTAGGATTAAAATTCCTGGCGTACAAAATATTGTACCGTTCGCTGTTTTCAATTTCCCGGTTCTTTTCAATAACAATGGAGGTAAACAGAAGCATTTCGCGATGGGTCTTGATCGTAAACGTAAGACCATGCGTGCTGATGTCCTGTTGATCAAGCTCGCGCACGAGGAATTTTTTCAGTTCGAGCGCTTCCGCATCAATCACAGGAAGGTGCCAGTTCAGCTCCAGCGAAGAGTGGCGTTCATTAATGCCAAACTTTCCCATCAGTTTCTCCCAGCGAATGCGATCGGATGATTTTATCCCCTTGATGATAAATGCCTTCCATGGAATGATGTTGATCTTGGCGATGTTTGTTTCCTGGCAGAGTCGACAAGCCGAGCTCATGAAATCAATGTCATATTGATTGTTGCGCCAGTAAAGGCCAAGCCAATACAAATTATTCAGCATGGCGTTCAGCCCTTCATAGTAAGGGAAGGTGTTATCCGAAAACTTCAGCACCTCGGTGATCGCCCGGTAATTGATTCTCTTCTTCCCCTGGACGATCATAAACAATTCATCAACCGTAATGGAAGAAAAATTCAGGATCAATTCTTCCAGTATTTTTGCGATCGGCGCGATGTCTTGTGTGTAAATCAATTTGGGCCAGCAGTCAAGCGTGTTCCCGTTTCGAAGATAGAGGTACCAGTAATTTTCTTCCCGCGAAGCGACAAAATTCAGTTCGCCGGTGAACAACGGAACCAGGGTCTGAACGGGGTCAACAATGTTGATCTTAATTTTCGGACGATAGTCAAAATTGTCAATGACAAAGTGATAGGTGTCTTCTTTCACCCAGTTAGTGGTCTCCGTCACATGAACGGCAACATAGGAACTGACGATGTTTTGATATACAGACTGATCACTGCCTAACTCATACTCCGTACCGATTGACCGGAACGCTTCCGCGAGTGTGCGTTCATCTGTATCATTCGAAAGGAACATCACATCCTGGCGCGATCCGAAGAGGACGTACTTGTTCCCCAGCTTTCGCGATATGTTCATAATCTTCAACATATCCGCGGGTGACAGGATACCACCCTTCACAAAAGCCCGGATCAAATCGCTCTTCTTCGTTTCCATCACCTCGATTGTCTTCTGTTCAATATTTACCATCGGGTTAAAAGTATACATCAAAGTTACTCCATTTACAAAAGCACCTGACACATCTGCGTTTTCCGCAAATTTAATTTCACCCCAAGGGCGCAAAGGGCCGCGAAGCTGTCACACTTCCGCTTTCACCGCGCTCTCCTGAATTATCTTTTGAATTTCGGGTTTGCAACTTCCACATCCAAGTCCCGCGCCGGAGGACTGGCACAAATCACTCAGCTTCGTACAACCTCCTTCAATTAATTTAGTGAGGTTGCCCTCTCCAACCTGGTTGCAGGAGCAAACCAATTTCCCCAATACAGGTTCCGTTTTTTTACCGGATCGCAGCAACTGCATGCGTCGCTCAGAAAGTTCAATTTTGCTTTCGATCAGGGTCTTGAACTCGGCAAACTCGGATTTATCGCCGATCAATATGGCACCGACTAACCGGTCGTCCTTGATAATGCATTTCTTATAGTAACGCATGGACTGGTCAATGAACAATATCTCGTCATACCCTTCGCTGTTCACTGGAATTTCCGGGATACCAATGGAGCACAAATCAAGATCTGAAAATTTAAGTATGTTCATGAATACTGAACCATCGTACAAGCTTTGCAAGTCACCGTTCAGGTAACGCGCAACAATATCGGCCTGCATTTCCGCGGCAGATGTGATTCCATACAATCGTCCGTCATGCTCGGCGATCTCGCCCATCGCAAAGATATCCGGGTCGCTGGTTTGTAAATAGTCATTCACCTTGATACCATGACCTATCTCCAATCCGCTATCCTGCGCATATTCAATATTCGGTCGTGTTCCCACGGCATATACAACGGCGTCTGCAGTCAGCAACTTTCCGCTTTTCAGCTGCGCCTGTAATAACCCCTTTGCATCGGCAAGTTCCACCGTTTGAACTTCGTCGTTAAGATAGACTTTGATGTCTTTCTCCTCTACAAAATCAAGAAGAAGACTTCCTGCGAGGCTGTCGATCTGGCGTTCCATCAGCCGGCTGCCCAGGTGGACAATGGAAATGTTAACATCCAACTCACGCAAAGACGCCGCCAACTCGAGTCCCAACAGGCCACCGCCAATAACAACTACATGGCCATTGGGTTTGATAAATTTCTTCAGCTCATCTGCATCTTTGCGGGTTCGCATGGTAAAGACACCCGGAAAATTCATTGGCGCTTCTTTGGGAATGCGGGCGCGACTACCCGTTGCCAGGATCAGTTTATCGTAACGATAATGATTACCATGTTTGTCGGTGACCGTTTTCCGAAAGCGATTAATTCCTACAATTTCATTTTCATTGTGAAGTTTCACATCCATCGCTTCAAACTCACCGCGCTGAAATTTCTGAAGTTTGTCCCAGGTCAGTACATCATTCACGTATTCTGGAAGCAACACTCTATTATAAAAAGGATCCGTCTCCTTCGAGAATACATGAATTTCATCCTTTGTGTTGAGGGCACGGTGGCTGACCAGAAAACGATACGCCGCAGCACCCGCACCAGCTACAATAATTTTTTCAACAGGCTTTTCATACCGGATCACTTCAACAGAAGCAAATTTGAAATCCGGCTCTTTCGACATGGGATCGACGAGGTCGGAAGTAAGATTGTTTGCGCGCGCCAGGTCAATCTGGAGTATTTTACCCCAGTGCATAGGAAGAAACACGACACCTTGCTTAATGTCTTCCGTAACCTTTGCACAAACCCTGACGCTTCCGCGAACATTGGAAACGGTAACTACATCTCCTTCCCTGATATTTCTCACCAACGCATCCACAGGATGAATTTCAAGATAAGGTTTGCTGATGTGTTGCTTCAGCTTGTTAACCTTCCCGGTTTTTGTCATCGTGTGCCACTGATCACGAATGCGGCCGGTCGTTAAGATCAACGGAAAATCTTTCGATGGACCTTCAGATAAATTCTCCGGATGATCCATCGGGTAGAAACGTGCCCGCGCCGTCGGTGTGTAGAACACTTTATCGGTGAATAACCGTGGTGTACCCGGATGCGATGCGGACGGCACTGGCCACTGAAATGTCCCTGCCTTAAGCCGATCGTGAGAAAGGCCGCTGATGTCGAGATTCGTTCCTTTCGTGAGGCGGCAATGTTCATCGTAGATTTCAGCGGCTGACGTAAAGTCAAAACCACTAAAGCCCATTTCCCTGCCAAACATGCAAAGGATCTCGGCATCAGGCAGCGCTTCACCGGGAGGGTCCATTATTTTTTCCAAATACCCTATGCGGCGCTCCGAGTTGGTCATGGTCCCATCCTTCTCAAAATGACCGGCAGCAGGTAGCACAAGGTCAGCGAAAAGGAGAGTATCAGACTTTCTGGAGATATCCTGAACGACAACAAACCTTGCTTTCCTGAGCGCCTCTTCCGCACGGCGCGCATCTGGTAAGCTCACCAGCGGATTCGTGCATACAATCCATACCGCCTTGAGGTCTCCCCGCTCTAACGCTTCAATCATTTGAGTCGCCGTTAACCCCGGTTTACTGGATATTGAAGGTACGCCCCAAAAGTCGGCTACTTCCTTTCGATGCTCGCTGTTTGCTAATGACCTATGCGCTGCAAGCATGGTAGCGAGTCCACCCACTTCACGGCCACCCATGGCATTCGGCTGACCGGTAAGTGAGAATGGCCCGGAGCCGGGTTTGCCGATGTGCCCTGTAATAAGATTAAGACTGATCAGGGCGATGTTTTTATTCACACCAATCACACTTTGGTTCAGGCCCATTGCCCAAAGCGAAAGAAACCCCTTGGAAGCAGCGATGTATGACGCGGCCAGTTTGATGTCGCTCAAAGGAACATCACAAATCGTAGAAGCTTCCTCAACTGTGTATTCAAAAACTGATTCGCGATAATTTTCGAAATCTTCTGTGTGATTGGTAATGAAGTCATAATCGATCTCGCCATTTTCAATCAACACACGCGCAATAGCATTGTACAAATAGATGTCGGTTCCCGGCATGATTTGCAGATGCAGATCCGCCATGGCACAACTTTGCGTGCGACGCGGATCAACAACGATGAGCTTTACATGCGGATTGGTTTGTTTATGCGCTTCGATACGACGGAATAAAATCGGATGACACCAGGCTGGATTGGCGCCAGCAACTAAAAAGCAATCGGCCAATTCGATATCGTCGTACGAAACAGGAACAGAATCTTCACCCAGCATTTTTGCATACCCAACAACTGCACTGCTCATGCATAGACGCGAGTTGGTATCAATGTTATTCGTACCGATAAAACCTTTGACCAGTTTATTGGCGACGTAATACTCTTCCGTTAAACACTGACCCGAAACATAAAACCCAACCGCATCGGGCCCATGATTTTGAATGATTGATTTGAAAACGGCCGCCGCTCTTTTCATGGCCGACGACCAACTCACCCGTTGGTAGGGGTGATTTCGGCTCCAGCGCATTTCAGGATAGAGCAAACGATCGCTTTTATCTTGCATGACGTAGTGCAGATTCATCCCCTTCGAACAAAGCATTCCCCTGTTGACAGGGTGATCTTTGTCACCTTCAACAACGATGTTGTTCTTCTTATCTTTTTTAACGACGATGCCGCATCCCACACCACAGTAGGAGCATGTTGTTTTGAAACTGGTTTCGCTGCTCTTCTTCACGTTTTCGTTCGCGCTGAATATTTATTTATAAAAACTGAGATAAATATGATTTCTAGTGCTCTAAAAAATTTATCAGGTGGCCCCTGTAGTGATAATAGTCCGGATGTTCGATCACGTCTTTACGAATCCGGGGACGTTCGAGCGGTATCGTTAACACATCTCCTATTCTTGCTTTAGGACCGGAAGTCATCATGATAACCCGGTCGGCGAGGAAAATAGATTCATCGACATCATGCGTGATCATGACGGCCGTAATTTTTTCTTTGTTCCATATTTCCAGCAATACGTTTTGTAGTTCGCCGCGCGTTAGTGAATCCAGCATGCCAAAGGGTTCATCCAGCAATAAGACTTTTGGTTTGAGTGCAAATGCGCGCGCAATGCCTACACGCTGCTGCATACCTTGTGAAAGTTCCGATGCCTTTTTGTTGAAAGCCTGATTTAATCCAACTTTGTCGAGATAGTATTTACAGATATCAATTCTCTCCTTTTTGGTGGCGTGTGGGAAAACCTGTTCGACCCCAAGCAAAACGTTTTCAACCGCCGTCATCCAAGGAAATAAACTCGGTGATTGGAATACAACGCCACGATCAGGACCGGGCTTGGTGATGGGTTTGCCATCCAGCAGAATTGCTCCACCGGAAATTTCATTCAGTCCGGCAATCATGGTAAGTAACGTTGACTTTCCACACCCGGAATGGCCGATGATGGAAATAAACTCCTCCTTCATTACCTGCAGGTTGAGCTTCTCCAACACAACGTATTCCCCCTTTTGCGTCGGATATATTTTGGTAAGATTTCGAATATCCAACATCACTTCCGCCTCAGCGACATCAGCTGGTAAGAACGGTTCTTCAGTAATCAACTCCCTGACCATGATTTGTAGTTTTATATAGTTCCTTAAGCTGCCTTATCCCTCCATCTTCTCCATGACGCTCCAGGTGCCACGGGAGAAAGTTTGGGAAGAGCATATACGCCCGGCTTTCCGTTACTTAATTCATTTCCCGTATCCATAAGGTATTCGATGATATCATTTCGCACTTTGATAAATTCAGGATTATCATTCAATGCAGTCTTGTCACGTGGCCTTTCGATTTCAATTTTGAATGCTGGTCCAAGGGTAGCGTTCGGTCCCGGATTAAGCGGAATGATTCTGTCGGCCATTAGAATTCCCTCGTCTACATCATTGGTGATGATGAGTGATGTAGTCTTGTTCATGTTCCATATGTTGATGATTTCCTGCTGCAGGGTTCCGCGCGTAATGGCGTCGAGGGCGCTGAGGGGTTCGTCCATTAACAGCAATTCAGGATTCATTGAAAGCGTACGTGCAAGAGACACGCGTTGTCTCATTCCCCCCGATAATTCTTTCGGACGTTTGTTTATTGCCGGGCCCAAATTCACCATGTCAATGTATTTCTTCGCATGATCGACACGCTGTTTCTTCGTCCAGCCCGGATAGACTTCATCAACTGCGAGCATAACATTCTGCAGCACCGTGAACCAGGGAAGCAGTGAGTAATTCTGAAAAACTATTCCCCGTTCTTTCGAAGGGCCCCCGACAGGTTTTCCCCTGAACAAGACCTCGCCGGCGTCGGGTGTCAACAATCCCGTCATTAATTTAACAAGTGTTGTTTTTCCGCTTCCTGTAAAGCCAACAATTGCAACGAACTCTCCTTCCGCGATTTTCAAATTAATGTTACCGAGCACGTCCGTACGGTTTTTGCCTTCGCCGAATCCTTTTGAAACGTTAATTAATTCTAATGACATAGTTTTTCATTTAAAGATTTACGCGGCCGCCTTCTCAAAACTCACCAGCTTTTGCAACTCAACCATGATACGATCCAGCGCGAACCCGATGATGCCGATCGTCAGCACAGCAACCATGATCTTCGCAAGTGATTGACTGCTGCCGTTTTGGAACTCATCCCAAATAAATTTTCCAAGACCAGGATTTTGCGCTAGCATCTCCGAAGCAATGAGCACCATCCATCCAACCCCCAATGAAATACGCAAACCTGTGAATATTAGCGGAAGGGTTGCGGGCAGGAGGACTTTAAATGTTTTTTTCAACGGCGAAAGTTGAAGGACTTTTGCCACGTTGATGTAATCGGTATTAACCGACGATACACCCAACGCGGTGTTGATCAAGGTAGCCCACAATGAACACAGCGATACCGTAATGGCGGAGATAATAAATGACTTGGGAAATAGACCATTGTTTGTAACATATACAGCGCTTACCACCATAGTCACCAATGGAAGCCAGGCGAGAGGAGAGACCGGTTTAAATATCTGAATAAGGGGGTTAAAGGCCTGCATGACCGTTTTGCTTAATCCACAAATGACACCGATGGGCAACGCCACCAGTGACGCGATGACAAAACCCATGAATACGGTTTTCAAACTCGTGATGATCTGATCAACGTAGGTCGGCTTGCCCGTGTACCTGATGGTGGTAACTTTGGCGTTTGGGTTTTGCAAGAGCTTCTTCGCATTCTTTACTTCCTGCTTCGCATAAAATTCATCTGCCTTTCTCTTTTCTACCAGGTGTTGCTTCCACAGTGTTACGGCTTGTTCCCAAACCATGGCGGGGCCGGGAATCTGACCTAAACTCGTTGTAACCTGCCTGGCACCAAATGACCATGCAAACAGAAAAAGAACAATGGCCAGTATCGGAGTCAAAATTGACCGAATGATTACCTTAAGCTGTTCTACTACTTCTTCGCCTGAAAAAAGTTTTACAAAAGGAATTCCCCACCTCATGCCTGTAGCGCTGAAGAATTTTAATGCGATTGTTTTCATTAGGTTCTATGTTTTAGTCTTTGTAAATGTCACCGGACAAAATCAACTTTTGCCCGGTGACGATATGACTACTGAATATCTTTTAATCCTACTTTGAGTTTGGCGAGATATCCTACGGGATCTTTTCCGTCATAGACAATACCATCGATAAACTCACCGGTCGCT
>DASUGQ010000159.1:0-5268 GCA_036273935.1 Cyclobacteriaceae bacterium
TCCCTTGACGGCTTTTCCTTGCTGTCGCAGGAAGCGAGGGCTAACATGATCACAAACAGAAATGCAGATAAGATTCTCATAATATTCAAACGCTCGATTCTTGTTAAAAGTTAAAAAATACTTGAAAATGGAGATGCCGGAATCTGTAAAATTCTTCCAGGCCGTTTTCTGTGAACCAGTAATGGAAATTGAGGGGATAATGACTGTGAACTAAATACCACGTTTTTATTTCCCTGGATGAGAGTCAACAAATGCATCGTTTTTGCATTAGTTAGATTCATCAGGTTTTTTCATAACAAGTGGTTTAATGAGACAATGAAATTTGCAGGTATTTCGACAACAGGTAAAAGGATCCTCCGAGTCATCGGGTGGACGTTTATTGTTTTTTTCGCGGCCCTTGTACTTCTTGTTGCACTGATTCAGGTCCCGGCGATTCAACAAATGATCAAACAAAAGCTGATAGCCTCAGTTTCGGATAGAATCAAGACACCTGTTAGTCTTGAACATGTGAGCCTGACCATTCCTAAGAAGGTCGTCCTCGAAGGAATTTATCTGGAAGATCAGAAAAAGGATACGCTGTTATCCGCAGGAAAAATCTCGCTGGATATCGATCTCTTCGCATTACTAAGGAAACGAATTGTACTAAACTCGGTTTCAATTCATAAGCTTAAGGCTTCCGTTAATCGGTCTGATTCAGGGAGATTTAATTTCGACTATATCATTCAGGCTTTTAACGATACTTCAAAAACTCCCGAAAACACCGATCAATCGCAATGGAGTTTTGCCTTGAAAGAAATTGGATTGAATGGAATCAGGATTTCCTACAAAGATGCTGTGGAGAAAAATGATCTGCAGGTAAACTTCGAGACGCTTGCCGTAGACATGGATGAGTTTGACATTGAGCACTCACGCTATCATGTTGACAATTTCGTACTGGCGGGATTGGAAGCAAATATCATTCAGGGTAACATTTTGCCGTCACCCTTGCCGCCAGAGGGGAAACGTGCTGATGGGGAAGCGATCGATTTCAAATTCAACAAAATCGATCTGCAAGGGATAAGTCTAAAATATAGCAGGACAGCCAGCGCTGAGATTGCTCTTAAGATGCAGAATGCTAGACTCGTGGCTGACAATATTAATCTCATTGAAAAGACCATTCAACTTGAAGAGCTTACACTTGATAATGCCTTCATGGCCTATCATATTTTGGGTGGCTCCGATCCAGGTGGCCATGAGACGGACATTGACAGTGGGGCAAAAACTGAAATGAATCTGGAATGGCAAATCACGTTGAATAAAATAAAGTTGAGAAATAATAGTTTTCAATACTATGATTTTAATAAAGAGCCGGCTTCATCTGGCATCGATGTACATCACCTTTGGATTTCAAACTGCAATTTTGAAGCTGAGAAGCTGGCGGTCAGACCAACGGACTACAGCGTTACTATAGATAAATTTGATTTTCACGAACGATCAGGTTTCGATCTGAAAACACTTCATGGTCAACTTTCCATTCGTGAACAATCCGCAGACGTGAAGGACTTTTTACTTCAAACCAATGCTTCTGAAATTGAGCTAGCAGGGCATGCTGAATACCCATCCCTGAATAATCTGAGCGCGGATTATAAAGGGATGAAGATCAATGCAGCGGTAACAGATTCTTATGTAGGACGATCGGATGTTAATTTTCTGATGCCTGGATTGTTCACTATACCCTTGAAACTTTCTGCATTGGCCGATATACATATTAACAGCCGGCTAAAGGGTGAACTGAGTGATCTTCAAGTTGATGAGTTAGAGATTTCAACTTTGGACAATACAATCCTTAAGACTCATGGGACAATCAAAGGGTTACCTGATTTTGAGCATGCAACGTTTGATATCAATCTTCAGAAGTTTTATACAACCGCTGGTGATATGAAATCCATCCTTCCGGATACTTTGTTACCATCGATCGTCTCGCTGCCGGAGTGGGTTGAGTTATCGGGGAATTTTTCCGGAACGTTGAACGCTCCTTCAATTCAGTTATCGCTTAACAGTGACTTGGGCTCCGCGCAACTCCACGTCGAGACAAAACTGGAGAACTCATTGCCAGTTTACAACGGCACCATGAATGTAACCGAATTTGATCTTGGCAAACTCTTAACTAATGAGGAAATGGGAGTCCTCGATGTTGAATCTTCCTTTAGTGGTGCCGGCCTGGCCGCAGACAATCACAAGCTGAAATTCAGATTAGACATGAACAGGTTTGACTTTAAAGGATATACCTATAGAGACTTCGTAGTTGTGGGCAATGTGGAGGATTATCGTTTCACCGGAAAGGCATCGATGCACGATCCCAATCTATCTTTCAACTTTGATGGAGATCTCGATTACAACGTAACGAAGGAGAAGCGATCCTGGCAGTTCGATTTTGATCTGATCAATGCTGACCTCAAGGCGCTCCATCTGACGGATCGCCCGTTGAAGACCAGGTTCTCGCTGGCGGTGGATCTCGACAACGCTGATCCAAACGATCTGAACGGTGACCTCAGTCTTTATCATGTTGCGATTTACAATGGGGAAAAACTTTATAAAGTAGATTCTCTTTTATTCGCGTCCGTGCATGACGAAGCTAAAACGGTGTTGTCTCTCAGATCTGATATCGTAGAGGGTAAATTCACCGGATCTTTTGCTCTGATCCGGCTGCCGGATGTTTTGAAGGATTACTTTAATACCTATTACTTGCTTAGCGATACCTTATCCTACACAACAGAAAAATCACAACAGTTCTCCTTCGATCTTCAAATAAAGAATACATCGTTACTAACAGATGTGTTAATTCCCGATCTCAAGCGATTTGTTCCGGGAGATATTAAGGGGGAATTCAATCGTAATGAGAAAAAGTTGGAACTGTCCATTGACATTGACGAGTTTGAATATGGAAATATTTCGGGCGAGAACTTGAAATTCAATGTTACGTCTGATCGGAATAAACTTGAATACCTATTTAAGAGCGGGCAGGTTTCGGCCAGTGTTGTCAAAATACCGGGAATAGATTTTAAGGGAGAGGTAGCCAACAATACGATAGCGACTGAACTTTCACTCTATGATTCCCTGGGAAAAGCACGGTATGTTGTGGGCGGAGCATTTGACCGGTATGAGGACGCTTTTAAATTTCATCTCCTTCCAAATAAAGTGGTGTTGGATTATGACGAGTGGAAGGTTCCTGCAAGCAATTTTGTAACAATAGGGGAATCCGGAATTTTGTCGCAGGATTTTCATTTGACGAACGGAAATCAGCGAATTGAGCTAAAGACACAACAAGGCGAGCGACAGGAAACGCGACTTTCATTTCATCAAATCCAGCTGGCCACACTTGCGCACACAATTTTATCGCAGGATACATTGATTAATGGAGTAATACAGGGTGATGTATTATTTTATCAAGTCAACGATGATCGACTACTGAGAACGGACATCAGCATAAACGATGTCTCTTTAGCTGAAAACAAATTGGGCGACTTAAGCATTGAAGCCAATCAGCCGGCGTCCGATAAATATAACTTTAACGTGACAGTTAATGGCCCCGCGACAGACGTCGACGCAAAAGGTGCGTACTCCATTTATGATTCCAGTGCAACAGCAAAGGTTGAGGTTGCAATTTCGTCGCTTGACCTATCGGCAATAGAGCCGCTGTTATTGGGACAGACAAGAGCCTTAAAGGGAAACCTTAGAGGGAAATTTTCACTTTCAGGAAAAACAACTGAACCGATCATTGAAGGCAAGTTGACATTCCAGGAAACATCCCTTATCCCTACCTACATTAACACAAAGATCAGACTGGAGAATGAGTCTGTAAGCTTTACACAAAAGGAATTTGTTTTGACTGATTTCGAGATAAAGGATGAAAAAGGCAATCCATTGACATTGAATGGTAGAATTGGCATCGGGAGTAAGAAAGACTATCCCCTTGACCTGACCGCGCGAGCTAAGAACTTTTTATTGTTAAATACGAAAGAGGGGGCAAATGATCTCTTCTATGGCAAACTGATCGTCGATGCTGACGTCAGCGTTAAAGGAACGATGAGTCACCCTGATTTGGATGTCCAACTCGCCGTCGGTGACAATAGCGATGTGACGTACATTGTTCCACAAGATGACAAAGGGGTGATCGCCCAACGAGGTGTTGTGAAATTTGTTGATCGCGATGTACACGAGGATCTCTTTCTGGCTGCTGTTGAAAGGGATGCGCCGACTAAGGAAGATTCAATAGTGACGATTCAGGGAATCACCCTCACAGCAAGGATTGAAATGAATGATAAAGAAAAGCTCACAATACTCATTGACCCCCTGACCGGCGATAAGCTTAGTGTGAGGGGGAATTCAACATTAACGCTGGATATTGATGAAACAGGCGATTTGAATCTAACCGGCAGGTATGAATTAACGAGTGGATCATATGATATAACGTTCTATAAACTGGTAAACCGTGATTTTGAAATTCAAAAAGGAAGCACCATAGTATGGACGGGAGATCCCCTGAATGCAGACCTTGATATAACGGGCATTTATCGAGTGGAGACATCGCCTGCGGAGCTGTTGCAAAGTCAGTCGGTCACGGCTGACCAGCAGGCAAAGCAAAGACTTCCATTTATTGTCTACCTGAACGTAGGAGGTAAGATACTCACACCAGAAATCAGTTTTACCCTGGATATGGCTGAAGGAACACAAAATGCATTGGGGGGAAGCGTTTACGCAAAATTGAGAGATATAAATTCACGCGAATCAGATCTTAACAAGCAGGTCTTTGCATTATTGATTTTAAAACGGTTCATCGCTGAAAATCCTTTTGACTCGCAGGGTGGCGGAAGTTATGAAAACACAGCTCGCACTAGCGTTACTCGTTTCCTCTCCGAACAACTAAACCAAATGTCCCAGAATATAAAAGGTATCCAGCTCACATTCGATTTGAAATCATACGAAGATTACTCTAGTGGTGAGGCCAATAACAAAACGCAGCTTCAGCTGGGTGTTTCAAAAAATCTTTTTAGCGACCGGCTTGTCGTAAAGTTATCGGGCAACGTGGATATAGAAGGCCAACAAGGCAGTCAGGACTTCTCCGATTATATTGGTGACCTGGCGTTGGAATATAAATTAACAGAGGATGGCCGGTTTCGCGTTACCGGATTTTATAACAGCGATTTTGATATGATCGATGGAGAACTAAAGGATGCGGGTGTGGGCCTCATTTATATCAAGGACTATGACACATTACGTGAACTCTTT
>DASUGQ010000160.1:0-19333 GCA_036273935.1 Cyclobacteriaceae bacterium
TGAAATTGCTGGTCAGCATTTTTGAGCAATTCGCTGATCTGCAGGAATGACGTTCCTGAATTCCCCTGGCGATCAGATCTCCGCAGATCAAAGTGTGCATCTATATTGATGATGCCGATGTTCGTGTTTTTCTGGCTGATGAAACTATGAATTCCCTGGAAATGACCAAAGGCAACTTCATGTCCACCACCGAGCACAATTGGCTTGTAGCCGGCCTGGAGAAGTTGGGTCACTTTCTTACCAAGCATTTCCTGTGCAAGTTCCATTTTATCTTCCGTGCAGATCACGTTGCCCGCGTCATACAACGAGATCCTTGATGAATCGAAATGGACAGCTAGGTTTCGAAGATTTTTTCTGATACTGTGGGGACCTTCCCGCGCGCCAACGCGTCCCTGATTTCGCCGTACACCTTCATCACAACAAAAGCCCAGAAAAGCAAATTGCCTTCCTGTGCCATTAACATCAGGGAGAATTCCGAACAGGTCCAGGGCTTTAACGACATGATGCCAGCGCCACCCTTCTTCACCGTCCAGCGGATCGGTCCTTCCTTTCCAAATCGAGAGGTCTGGCGATTGATACATATTCAATTACTAAAATGCAAATTAATCAATGTGCCGATCATTTACTTTGTCTTTTGAAAAGTCCCCATGAATCGATCGTCTATTCCGGCTGCATCAGTATCTCCGCAATGTGCATGACTTTAATATTCTTCTTTTGCCGTCGGATAATCCCTTCAAGATGCATGAGGCAAGACATGTCGGCGCCCGTGATCACTTCAGCACCATGAGAAAGATGATCGTCAATGCGATCTTCTCCCATCCTCACAGAAACGGCTTCTTCAGTAATGGCGAATGTGCCCCCAAATCCACAACACTCATCTCGCCGGGAAAGCTCGATTAATTGAAGTCCATTAACCTTTTTAAGGAGACTTTTTGGTTTATTAAATTCCTGAATATTCAATTCGGATGCCTTTGCCAACCGAAGGCCACGAAGGCCATGGCAACTGGCATGCAGACCAACTTTATATGGAAAGCGTGCGTCCAGTTTCTCAACCTTAACGATGTCGGTAAGAAATTCACAAAATTCAAATATTTTGTCATGAATGGGATCAGTCTCTGTCAGTCCCAGGTGTTCCTTTACATGCATAACGCAACTTCCGGACGGTGAGACGATATAATCATACGGTGAAAAATTCTTAACAAACAATTTACCCGCGTCCTTGCCGTATTTCTCATACCCGGCATTTGCCATGGGCTGTCCGCAGCACGTTTGATTTAGAGGATATCCCACTTCGAGTCCCAATTGTTGGAGTACCCGCAAGGTTGCCACGCCCACACGAGGGTAGAATTGATCAATATAGCAAGGGATAAAAAGACCTATTTTCAATTTCAGTTAGTTAAGGATTGTCAACAAGTTTAAAGGTTATCGACTAAAGTTTCAAGATCATCGGTATAGGTACGCTTACCACTTGCCATTTGACAAACGCCATTGAACAACGACTAACGACCTTATTCAATACAAGTGGGTGAAATTAATGTTTAATTTATTCTACTTTGTCAGCGTACTAAATTAATTCAGTTAGCCATGGCAACAAATCGAAGATTCTTTCTTAAGCAAATTGGCCTGGGAGCAGCAGGTTTAAGCATAGCGCCCTCTTTACAAAGTTTTGGCAACAGTTCATCAATAGCAAAAACGACCTCCTCACTTCCCCGAAGTAAACCTGAGGAACAAGGAATATCTTCATCCGGCATCCTCGAATTTCTGGATGAGGTACAAAAAAGCAAAATTGGATTTCATAGCATCATGATTCTTCGACATGGTCATGTGGTGGCAGAAGGATGGTGGGCTCCTTATGGTCCTGCATTGAAACATACACTGTACTCACTCAGTAAGAGTTTTACTTCTTCAGCTGTGGGATTTGCCGTAGCCGAAAAGCGTTTTACGATTGATGATAAGGTTATTTCTTTTTTTAAAGAAGAACTACCTGCAACGGTGAGCGATAATCTTGCCGCCATGAAAGTGAGACATTTATTGACAATGACTACAGGGCATGTCAAAGATACCATGCCACCCATTCGGGAAGCAAAGGACGCTAGTTGGTCGAAAACCTTCCTGGCACAGCCGGTAGAGCGGGAGCCAGGATCCTTTTTTCTTTACAACACGGGGGCAAGCTACATGTTATCCGCCATCGTGCAAAAACGTACTGGACAGCCAGTAATTGAATATCTGAAACCGAGGTTGTTTGAACCGCTTGGCATTGAAGGGATGGACTGGGAATCAAATGCACAAGGCGTTAATGTTGGCGGCTACGGATTGAGAGTGAAGACGGAAGACATTGCCAAACTCGGCCAGCTTTATTTGCAAAAGGGAACGTGGAAGGGTAAACAACTTCTACCCGCATCCTGGGTCGAAGAGGCGACACGAAAGCAAGTGAATTCCAATCCTTCCAGTGCTGATTACAGCGCTGACAACGATTGGGCGCAGGGTTATGGCTATCAATTCTGGCGATGCTCTACGGGTGGCTTTCGTGCCGATGGTGCATTTGGTCAATTTAGCATTGTGCTGCCCGAGTATGACGCGGTCGTTGCTGTAACCAGTGAAAGCTTTAATATGGGGGCGTCTATGAAGCTCATCTGGAATTATCTCTTACCGGCAATGAAGCAGGCACCCACAACGAGTGCGGATGAAAGCATACAAAAAAAGACAAAGGAGCGTCTGAAAAATCTTTCGCTGGATTTACCCAACGGAAGCATATCCTCACCGGTTGTTCAACGTATTTCAGGTAAGTCTTTTCAAATAGACAATAATGAATTCAAAGTTGCCTCCCTTTCATTTATGTTCAGAAACGATAGTTGTGTATTCACTGTGAAAGATGACAAGGGTGAGCACAGGGTGGAATGCGGCTTGAATATATGGACGGATCAAAACAAACCGATGGTGTTGTTTTCCGTTCCGGGTCGGACGGATGTATCAACAAAAGTTTCTGCGAGCGCTATCTGGACCAATGAAAATACTTTGGTCATCATGGAGCGATTTACGGAGACGGCACATGGTGATCAGCTCACGTGCACATTTGAAGGCGATCAGCTTGATGTCAAGTTCCTCAACAGCGTTGCCAACGGCAATCCGAACAATGGGGAGAAGCGTGCTAATTTGAAGGGTAGAACGATGGCGTAACGATCATAATTTCGGTTAGAGATATGAAGTGAAGTCCCCGCTTTGTGAATTCTTTTCCACATGACGAGAAGGAAATCTTGCATAATCCTTCTTTGCAGGCATTGGCCTCTTTTTAGCTTTTCCTATCATAGATATTTTTAGAAACTTAATCCAACAACTATGAAAACGCGAGGGAAAAGCTATGAAGCCGACAACATCACAGGAGTGAATCACGAAGGACCCGAGGCAAATGTTCCTGTTGAGCGATTGACAGCCACATCAATCATCGGGGATGGAGTGGAGAACATGCGCGAAGAAAATCTTGGAAAGATTGACAACCTGATGGTTAACTTAAGAACAGGGGATATCGAGTATGCCATAATTGAATTTGGATCTTTCCTTGGAATGGGAGGTAAACTCTTCGCCATTCCCTTCACAGAGATGAAGATTGATCCTGCGCATAAAAAATTCATTCTTAACAGGGAAAAAGATGACCTGAAAAATATTCCCGGATTTGACAAGGATCACTGGCCAGACACCAATGATCATCGTTACTTCGACGAAGTCAATTCTTATTGGGGTACGGCATACCAGGTTTAGTGGTCATTCAAAGAAAATAAAAGTTAATGGCAAATCTCATTTACTTGTTATTAGCCATTAACTTTTATTTTTAATGACTACTTTTATCCATGTCCTTTCAAATCAGTAGAAGAAGATTTCTTCATCATTCGGGTGCGTTAGCAGGGGCGGCAATGATGACACCCCTTGACCTCTTTTCTAAAGAGAAACCGCTGCTTTCTTTTGGTATCGTTACAGACTCTCACTACGCAGACCGCGAACCAGCGGGCACTCGCTATTTCCGTGACTCACTGCAGAAAATGAGGGAGGCCATGGCTGAGATGAACAAACAACGGTTGGATTTTGTCGTTCACCTCGGCGATTTCAAAGACCAGGACGAACATCCTGATGAAAATAAAACACTTGCCTATCTTCAAAAGCTCGAAGATTCCTACGCCGTATTTAAAGGCCCGCGTTATCATGTCTTAGGGAACCACGATACGGATAGTATTTCAAAAAAACAGTTTCTTCAATACGTCACCAACACAGGCATCGATAAGAATCGGTCCTATTATTCGTTTGATCAACAGGGTCTTCACTTTGTCGTGCTGGACGCTGATTATAAAATCGATGGCACAGACTATGACAAAGGTAATTTTGAATGGACCGATTCATTTATTCCTGATAAGCAACTTCAGTGGCTGAAGGACGATTTGCAGAAAACGAAGACTCCAACGGTTGTCTTTGTTCATCAGCTGTTGGATAATGTCGACGATCATGATTTTTGCGTGAAGAATGCAGACGACGTACGCGATGTCATTCAAAAACAAAAAAACGTGCTGGCTGTTTTTCAGGGACACCGTCATAAAGAGCGCTACAACAAACTGGAGAACGTCCATTTTTGCACACTACCTGGAATGGTAGACTTTACCGGGCCAGAGAGTAACAGTTTTTCAATTCTTGAAGTCTACAAAAGCGGGGACATAAACATGATCGGTTTTCAGCGGGCTCCGGATCTCCAGATGAAGGCACAATGATTCTTCGCGCTTAAGAAAAATAGTCAAGTAGAGAATCGAATAATTTGTTGCTGACATAGGGCTGTCAGCCGCCTTTCTTTTATTCATGGATAAGTTTCAATTTATTACAAAACCTTAAAATCATGAAGACTGAGTTAGTGATTAGAAACAGCATTAAAATCAAAGCATCGCCTGCAAAGGTTTGGAATGCCCTGGTGAATCCTGAAGAAACAAGGAAGTACATGTTTGGTTGCGAGGCGGTATCCGACTGGAAACTCGGGAGCCCGTTAATTTGGAAAGGATCCTACGAAGGAAAGGACATGATTTTCGTAAAAGGTAAAATCGTGGGACTTCAGCCAGAGAAATTCCTTGCCTATACTGCAATTGATCCAAACTCGTCGGTACCGGATATTCCGGAGAATTACCTTACGGTGACCTACACATTGACAGAGGAAGGGGAGCAGACGTTGCTGTCGGTCACGCAGGGTGACTACGCCACGGTCGCCGATGGTGAAAAACGCTATAATGATTCAAACGGCGGGGGTGAAGGCTGGAACCCCATTTTGCTTGAGATTAAGAAATTAGTTGAGAAAGTGTGAAGTAATGACGTGACCCTTTTAACGGTTCCCTGAAGTTTACATAAATCCTTTTTGGATCAGCAGATTATTCCTATAACTTGGAAATCTTAAAATACATTTATGAAACGTCAGGGTAATCAAATGAACCGGCGCACGTTTATTTCTGCCTTATCAGCAACTGCCGCCGCAGGTAGTCTGGTCGCGTCTCACGCCTTTGGGAATTATAAAAGGAAGGATAATCAGACCATTCAGGACGTAATTGACATGCTTATTGCAATTCCCGGAACCGGTCCATATGCAAAGACAGTTGATACCATTAAGTCAGGCGATGCCACTCAATCTTGTCGTGGAGTGGTCACTACCTTTATGGCCAACGCAGAAGTGATCAGAAAGGCGATCGCCCTTGGCGCGAATCTCATTGTTACGCACGAGCCGACTTATTACAATCACGAAGACAATACCGAATGGCTGTCAAAGGATGGTGTTTATCAATATAAACGAAAATTATTGGAAGATAATAAGGTAGTCGTGTTCCGTTACCATGATTACATACATTCGATAAAACCTGACCCGGTTGTCGTTGGATTTGCTGAAAAGCTTTCGTGGGAAAAATATCAGGACAAAGATAATCCAAGGATATGTACAATTCCTTCGCAAAGTTTATCCTCACTTGTCCGGGAAATAAAATCCAAATTAAAAACCGATAGTATACGGTTCGTGGGTGTGCCGGATATGAACTGTACAAAAATTGGATTACTGGTGGGTGCGTCGGGTGGAACCAGTCACATTAATATGTTGAGCACCACCGATATTGACGTGTTGATCGTAGGAGAAATTCATGAGTGGGAGACGAGTGAATATGTTCGTGATGCCATCACTGCGGGAGAAAATAAAGCCGTAATCATTGCCGGGCATGCACCTACCGAAGAACCCGGAATGGAATGGTTGGCGAAATGGCTCCAGCCAAAGCTAGCTGACACAAAAGTAACTCACGTACCGGGCACCAGCCCATTCATGTACATGTAAAGGTGATTCGCTAATGTTCATTATGATTTTAGAAAAATACAGGACGCACTTCATCTTTTTTGTATCACTCGCCGCGGCAAACGTGTAGAAAGAAGTGATTGAAAAATAACCGGCTGATATGCGATCATAATTCGATATCCGTCACTCAAATCCCAATCGTGAATTTATGAAAACACTACTTACGCTTATCGCTGCTGCCATGGCAATAACAATCTATGGCCAGGACCGATTGTCCGGAAGGTCCTTTGCCACCCGATCTGAGGTACTGGCGAGACATGGCATGATCGCAACCAATCATCCCTTAGCAACGCAAATTGGAGTGGAAGTGCTGAAGAAGGGAGGATCCGCTGTCGATGCTGCTATTGCTGCAAATGCTTTTCTCGGTTTTGCCGATCCCGGAATGAATGGAATAGGGGGCGACCTCTTTGCCATCGTATGGGATGCCAAAACGCAACGGCTTTATGGACTCAACGCGAGTGGAAGATCGCCGCAATCATTGACGCTTGCCTACCTGAAGGAGCAGGCACAAAAGAATAATTTTCACTTTCGGGGCCCGCTGTCTGTGACCACCCCTGGATGTGTGGATGGATGGTTTGAATTGCATAAGAAATTTGGGAAGTTACCGATGTCTGAATTGCTTCAGCCAACAATAGCCTATGCGCGCGAAGGAGTGCCTATTACGCAAGAGACTGCAGATAATTTTATAGAAGTGGAGGAAAGCATTCAGCATTCGGATAACAAGAACTTCAAGGCCGTGTATTTCAGGAACGGGAGATTTCTTCGCAAGGGTGAAATCTATACCAACCCTGATCTTGCTTCAACCCTTGAAATCATTAGCAAGAAAGGAAGAGATGGTTTTTACAAAGGAGAAGTTGCACATCGGCTTGAAGCCCATATGAAATCTGTCGGTGGTTTCCTAACCGCGGATGATTTGGCAAAACATTACTCCGAATGGGTTGATCCCATATCCGTAAACTATCGTGGGTATGATGTTTGGGAAATGCCACCGAATGGACAGGGCATGGCGGTATTAGAAATGCTCAATATCCTGGAAGGATTCGATATTGCAAAGATGGGCTATGGCTCGGCAGATCATATTCATCATTTTGTCGAAGCAAAAAAACTTGCCTACGAAGACCTGGCGGCCTATTATGGTGATCCCGCGTTCGGGAAAATTCCTGTGGATGAACTTCTGTCAAAAGATTATGCCTCCAAAAGGAGGACGTTGATCGACCCAGATAAGGTTGGCATATACCCTCCGGGCCTTGATGCTGGTGACCATACAATTTATCTCACTGCCGCAGACAAGGAAGGTAATATGGTTTCGTTCATCCAAAGTAATTCAGCGCTATTTGGATCACGGGAAGTAGCACCGGGCCTTGGATTTGTTTTACAGAATCGGGGAGGAGGGTTTATCCTTGAAGAAGGGCACATCAATACTTATGCTCCGGGCAAGCGGCCTTTTCATACCATCATCCCTGCCTTTATTACGAAAGAAGGCAAACCTTTCATTAGCTTTGGTGTAATGGGCGGTGACATGCAGCCTCAGGGTCATGTGCAGATTATCATGAATATTATTGATTTTGGTATGAACCTCCAGGAAGCAGGTGATGCACCCAGGATTTATCATCGCGGTACATGGAACACTACGGGTCACGTTGAAAGTGAAGGGGAGACAGCTATTGAATCCGGCTTCCAGTATGAGACGCTTCGCGAACTGATGAACAGAGGCCATTCCCTCCGCATGCGAACAGGTGTGTATGGTGGCTATCAGGCGATAATGCTTAAGGATGGTGTATATTATGGTGCGTCCGAATCGCGAAAAGACGGCCAGGCTGCGGGGTATTAATTTTTTTAATTTCAACAATAAGATGAGCGAGCGTCAGGAAAAAGGCGACATCAGGCCGCAGATAAAAAACGTTACAACCGAGGTGGTATTCGAGAGCAGGTTCACGCTATTGAAAGTAACCAACGACTATTTGCTGAAAGACGGGACCTGGCAGCAACAAGAGCGCGAGGTTTTTGAGAAGGGCAGTGGAGCGAGCATTTTACTATTTAATCGAAAAAACAGAACGGTAATTTTGATCAGGCAGCTGCGAATACCCGCGTATCTCAATGGAGATAAAACCGGGATGCTCATTGAAACTTGTGCAGGACTTCTCGATGGCGATAAACCTGAGGAGTGCGCACGAAGGGAGGCGTTGGAGGAAACCGGGTACAAAATCACTGAAATGAAAAAGGCATTTTCAGTATACATTTCTCCCGGTGTGGTCACTGAGGTTGTGCATTGCTTTGTCGCACCTTATTCCAGTGAGATGAAAGTTAGCGCGGGTGGAGGACACGATCACGAACAAGAGAACATTGAGGTGATGGAAATTCCTTTTGACGATGCTTATAGAATGATTGAAACGGGAGACATAAAAGATGCCAAGACCATTCTTCTTCTCCAATATGCCAAAATTAATAACCTCGTTTAACGGGGGATGCATTTCCCATATCCGCCCTGCATGATTTCGTCGTTTGTTTAATGACTGATGAAATTCATTATCTAGATGATTCCCTGAACAATGCTCGTCACCTCTCTTCTGAAAGCACCTTGATGAGTCTATGAAACCGGTTAAAGCGTTTGATTCGTGAATATTGAAATTGTTCACCTTATGATTATCTTCAACATATGTTAGTAAACGCACGTATACCGCTGATCATTTTTTCGCTTTGCATTTTTGAATTGGCGGGCGCCCAGCAACAGCAGGGCATGAATCTTAATGATCATGTACTGATCAAGATGTCGCAGCAGAGCGTATTCCAGGACGCTCCAGGTAATTACGACGGGTCCCCTTACTTAATGGATGAATTCGTTCAGGGTGAGGTTTTTATCAATGATGGAAATTTTAAGGGCATTCCGCTGCGGTACAATGTATATAAGGATTACGTTGAGTTTAAAAAGGATAATCAAGTCTATATTCTTGACCCCAGCGCAAAGATCCGGCGAATTGTCATGGGGGCAAACATACTTGTTGTAAAAGAGTATCCCTTTCACGGTAACAATAAAATTGGTTTTTTGTCAATGATCGACAGTGGTAAAGCAACATTGTTCTCAAGGCATGTTGTGACTTACCGTGAAGCTCAGCCTCCAAAACCAATAGAGACGACGGGTAAATCTCCCCGGTACACTGAAATGCCTGATGTCTTCTACTTCAGAATTGGCGAAGGTCCGTTGAAAGAAATTGAGAGCATGAAGAAGATGCTAGAGGCCTTTCCGGATGAGGCGGTACAATTGAAGACCTTCGCGAACAAAGAGAAAATATCGGTTCGTAAAAAGGACGAGCTCGTCAGATTCTTTCAATACTATAACAGCCTCTGATGTTGTCTTATAGAAATATCTCCTGCCGGTCGTAATTCTGCGCAGGAGATATTTCTATAGCAGGAACTACAAAGCTCCCAACTGTTTAAGATACTTCTCTGAATTCGCTCTTACATTTTCCGGAGGATTAAGGGCCAGGGCTTTCTTGAAATTTTTGATTGCGTTTGGTTTATCACCTTTCAGCGCATAACATTCACCTAAGCTATCCCAGCAATTGGCGCTCTTCGGATATTTTTGTGTATTCAAGGCAAAGACGTCAATCGCCTTGTCCAGCTCCTGCTGGTTAATTAATTGGTAGCCGTAGTTGTTCAGTTCAAATTCAGTTGCCACTGTCATCGCTTCTTTTGCTATTGCATCTCCTTCTGTTGTTTTGCCCATTGCTTTAAGAATTCCAGCTTTATTATTTAACGTAGTGAAGCTTTTATTCTGGGCAATAGCCTGATCAATCCATTTTAGGCCTTCTTCCAGGTGGGTTTTGTTCTGCAATGCATAGTTTGCCGCGCTGTTATATCCCTGCCATGTAAAGCCAGCCGTGTTCTTTAACTGCTCAACTGCATTTGCCATCACGATATCATCGACAGCAAATTCAATCTTGACAGGGAATTGTTTTTTTTCCCAATTCAATACCAGTTCACAGGAATTTTTTTCGAGGTTGATGAATTCGTATGTAAGGAGTTCCTGGTGAGCGATCGAGCGAAGCTTTATGGGTGCACGCATCTGATCATGCGTGGCGTCGTACCAAAAGTTTCCCCATGAACGATAGTCTTTTGAGAGAACAAGCTCCCCGGTATTGTCCTCGTTCACCACGAAGAACAGACCATAGCTTCCGGCAGGAACCGACTTGCCTTCAATAGTAGCGTCATGCGATAATTCAATGACAGTATTTTCATTGGCGCCGGCCCTCCATGGCGATTCATTTCCGTTGCCGAATGTCTGCCTGGTCCATCCATAAGGAACAAGGGCTCCCCATATCTCACGCCCTTTTACTGATGGACGTGAATAGCTGACCGTAATGGTTGAGATTCCAATGGTCTGTTGAACTGTTGCAGCCGGACTGGGTACACGCGGAGTTTGAATTACTCCTTGCCCCGCGGCGAAGAATGTTCCTGTGCCCAAGGCCAGGACCATCAGTAAGGTTGATTTTCTTATCATGATGATTGCGTTTAGGTTCGTACAATAGTATCGTACTTAACAGAATAGATCAATCCCCCAAACTACGGGAGTGTTTCGGACAGGAACTACTGCGGGCGGGACTAACGAGTGATTGAACTGAGATTTTGGCGAGTTATGATCGGGGCCTTAGTCTTTACACGTATAAAGGACTTTGTCAATAGTAACTTTCTCTGCGAATTCTTCGATATCATCGGTTACGGTAACCAGTTCTCCCGAGCAATCAAATAATGCGATATTTCCGTCACCATTGCAAAGCGGATCGTTCATTAAAATAAAAAAAACGGTACCATGAAAAAGGTAGGTACCCTGCATCACCGAGGTTTGACAGCTGCAGTTGGTGATTGAATTTTTCAAATCAACAAGCCAGGGAACTTCATTGATAGCATTTTCTGATAAGCATGCATTGCCGGTTGCATGATCGGGGCATTCTTCCCCGCAGCTGAGTGCAACAAATGTGAGCGCTAAAAAGCCAAGCAAGTGAATCTTCTTCATAGGTACGTCAGGTGTGCTCGATAGACCCGATTCACAGGCGAGCGGTTGGAAAGAGCAGAATCATTTCTCAAGCTTTTTTAGCTGTGCATCAATATACTCTTCTGACAGCCATTTACCATTCAACATAACGCCCTCGATGTTTTGCGTTTCTGTGATGTTGATGAGTGGGTTGCCGCTGATCAATACCAGGTCTGCCGGAGCGCCTACCCTGATCACGCCTGCATCCGGCTTATTCAAATAAGTTGCGACATTCACTGTTCCCGTTTTCAGCGCCTCATAAGGTGTGAGTCCGGAGCGGACCAAATACTCCAGTTCGCTATGTGCCGAAAAGCCGGGGACGTTAAATACCTGTGGAGCATCGCTGCCCAACAATAATCCAACATCATTGTCCTGACACGCCTTGATCAATTTCCGGCGAAGTTTTATGAAGTTCTCCATTTTGACAGGATCATATTGAGGATTGTCGATCAGATTCTGCTTGCTGTTTAGCCACTGATCGATCATTTCTTTCTTCATGTATTTGACGCCCCGATCATTCATAAATTTTTCGGCTGTAAATTCAGGAGAGAACCACCGTTCAGCGAGGGCCTGTGTCGGTACAACCCAGATGTGATGCTCACTTAATCCCTTCATGAGTTTGGGAATCTGACCTGCGTTGGCGCGGTCGGCAACAAACATTCCAAATAGCCCCACCTGTTGCTCGCCGATGTTTTCAATCCCGGGTACAATTCCCTCAATGAAACCATCCAGGTGATCAATGGATGAATAATTGGCGTCGATTGCTTTCCATATACCGACTTCATAAGAAACGTGCCCGACAAATGGAATTCCTACTTCACGGGCTGTCTTGACGATCGCTCGAAAGGTTTCATCGTTGAGTCCGGGAAGTAATTTAAGGTAATCATAGCCGGCAGCTTTTTCATCACGAACCATTTGCTCTGCTTCCTGTGCTGTTCTTACAGTCGATCCACTAAAGGCAGGTCCGGTGGTGAAAAGGTGAGGACCAAGTATTTCGCCTTTATTGATCATTTCCCTGACTTCAAGATGTTTTGGATGACCCAGCATTCCACGGATTGTCGTGATGCCATTGGCTGCGAACAGAAATAGCACTTCTTTAATGGGTTCCAGGTCGTCCACAGTGGGGATATGGGCGTGCATTTCGGCGAGACCAGGAATGAGGTACTTGCCATCGGCATTTATGACCAAAGCATTTTTGTCGTGTTTAAGCTTTGGGCCGATGGCAACAATCCGGTTGTCTCTGATGATGACTGTCTGATCCGTCAGAATCCGTTCACTGTCCATGGGAACAATGTCCACCATTTGTAAAACGATCTCCTGGGCCTGCGAATCGATAGGATTTTGTTGGCAGAAGGAGTAAGTTGATAGAGTAAGCAGGAAAATTATCGTCAGCCTTTTCATAGAATGAAATTACAAAATCATATTCCTTAAAATAAGATATTATTTGAAGAGAATCAGACGTTAACCAGAATTAACTAATTTTAATCGTAAACATGGATTTAATCAATTAGCTATGAGACAACTTGCATTTTTTGTGATAATTCTCGTCAATACCAATTTATTCGGACAAACGGAAAAAAATATTCCCAGCATTGAGGTGGTTGGCGTTTCGCGTAAAATGGTAACACCGGATGTGGCCATCCTGGCGATTGCGATCTCGAACAAGGATATGAATTTTGCCCAGACATCCGTAGGATTAAATGACAAAACAAAAGATGTCGCGAAGCAGATCATGAGCGCAGGTTTCCGGGAAAGTGATATCAAGACTACCGATTATCAGATCCGGGTAAACAGGATTTACCGTAAGGACTCATGGATAGACAGCGGTTACGTGGCCAGTCAAAACGTAAGGGTCGAGTTTAAATATTCGAAAGATATGGTGTCAAAAATATTAACGACATTTTCAAAAAGTAAAACGGCGTTCGATTTACAATTCGACTTCAAGCTATCAGACGATTTGAAATCAAAAGTCAGTGATGATCTGATCAAGATGGCTGTGAAAGACGCAAAAGACAAAGCAAAAATACTTTCAGAATCTGCCGGTGTCAAGTTGAAGCAGGTCATTGACATCAATTACAACGGAAACTCTTCTCCCGACTTCAGGCCCTACAACGAAGCGGTCAGTTACAAGGCAAGAATGTCGGATCAGGCTGAACCCCTATCTGGATTTACGCCCGTTGAAATTCAACTCAATGATAGTGTGGTGATGAAATGGGAGATCGAATAGAGTTGGAGTTCATTGAGAGCTCACCAGAAGATTTTTAAAATTCGCTCCTTCATTTTTATTTTAGAAAGACCTTAGCGCCGGTTGCTATAACTTTTGTTCTATAGCGAGCTATTTGCCAATTCATTTGCTTTGTTGCGTGTTACGAATCAGTAACATATAATCAACCAGGTATCCCTGATACTGGTGAGTACAACAAAATTCATTAATAATTCTAAATACACATTTTATGACTCTGAAATCTTTTAATACCCTTTCAGGCGTTTTGCTCCTGATGGCTTGCGCTTCATTCATGTTGTCCTGCGGTAGTGATAGCAATGATGACAAAAATGATTGCGAGGCTTTTTCTAAACAGTTAAGTGAGAAAACCACTGCCGTAACGCAAGCGCTTACCAGTGAAAATTGCACGGAGATTCAAAAGGCGTACAACGAACTTCTGGACCTTTATGAAAAGGGCGGTAAATGTGATGCATTTAAAAAAGCAGTTAAGGATGCCGGATATGATAGTTATGATGACTATGTGGCCGACCTGGAGGAAGCCCGCGATCTTTTCCTGGCGGATTGTTGATGTCAGCGGGAGAGAGAAGCGATCGTAGGTTTAATTAGCAGCTGCGACCTTGAACAAAGGCGCAGCTTTTTTTATTCTCAGAACCGCAAATAAAACTCGCATGCGAGCGTGAGTATTGGAAACCATTAAGCGCAGCCAGGTTTTTATCAAGAAAGAAAATAACGGGTAGCCCAAACTAAAAATGAATAATAGCATTGTCGTGAAGAAATAAAGCACCGTTTAAAGCTCCAGACACAAAAAACAGTTTAACTTGTAGATGGATAGGATTGAATAGATCGAACATGAATTGTCATCCCTGGATGTATCAACTGATATGAAATTATACCTTGCCTCACTCGCGTTAATTTTAGCTTTGCCTGCTGATCGCAAACCCGGAGACCCACTTGATCATCTGCCCCCGAACATTGAAATCTTAACTCATTTTGGGGAACGCGCAGATATATCACCCGATAATCAACGGATTGCTTTCATGGCAAAAAGTTTTGGCGATGCCATGGTCGTTGATCTGAAAACACGGGCGATCAGATGCCTTACGTGTAATGTTCCGGCAGCAACGTTTCTTCGCGTCATGCATTTGTCTACCGGGGATTATCTTCTCATTGGGCCTGATCATTTCGAAGATATCAGTACCAGCCGTTCGCGCGATAACGAATTGTGGTTTCTCAGCAAGGAACGAGGTTCCAAACCTGTGAAGCTTGGACAGAAGATGAGTGAGGGTGCAGCGGTATCGAAGACAAATCTTACCCTCGCATTCGCTCAAACAGCGGAACAGGCGCCTGATCTTGCCAAAGGAGCATCGCGTATTGTCATGGCAGACCTTGACCTGTCAGGTGCTGAGCCGAAGCTTGTCAACAAGAGAACAATCCATGAGTCGCCCGATGCTTCGTGCGTCCTTGAAGCGCAGGATTTTTATGATCACGACACGAAGCTGACATTCGTCTGCTATGAACCGAATGGACTTGCATCTGTTATGGGCATCGATTTAAAAACAAATGGCGTAACCAACTATTCTAAATATCCAGGATCATACAACGAGACCGAAGGTATTTTTCCGGATGGATTGTATACCTGTGTGGAGGCCGACCGTCAGTGTGAAACGCTGGGTGGCAAACGAGGCTCCGGAAACATTGATATCTGGAAATTGAAGTTGGATGGGACGGGAAAAGATTTTGAACGCCTCACAAACTTCAATGATTACGAAGGTGGCAAGGCATCAAACCCTGTCGTTTCTACGGATGGAAAATTCATGGCGTTTCAATATGCCAGGACAACTGATCCCGCGGGCGTTGGTTATGGACTGCTTTTGTATCATTTCAAAAAATAGAATACCAATGCTCAGGATACATTATCAATCTGAATCGGCGGGAGTTGAGAGAGAATTCAGCATAAGCCTTTACCATATGAGGAGACTGTTAGTCGTGCTTGCACTTTTCCTGGTCACTGCATGCAAGCCTGCTAAAGAATCGCAGGACACCGAAATCAGTTTATTTCATGAAACTTATCGGCCGCAATTTCATTTTTCGCCTCCTTCGGGTTGGATGAATGATCCGAACGGAATGGTTTATTATGACGGCGAGTATCATTTATTTTATCAGCATTATCCTGACAGTACGGTGTGGGGGCCGATGCATTGGGGGCACGCTATAAGTAAAGACCTTATTCATTGGGAACATCTTCCCATTGCGTTGTACCCTGATTCACTGGGCTACATCTTCAGCGGAAGTGCTGTCGTGGACTGGAAGAATTCGAGCGGCCTGGGCCAGGAAGGAGTGCCTCCGTTAGTTGCCATCTTTACTTATCATGATCCGATCGCCGCACAAAAAAATCACAATGATTTTCAAACACAAGGTATTGCTTACAGTCTAGACAAAGGGCGTACATGGAAGAAATACGAACACAACCCCGTATTACCGAATCCTGGGATAATCGATTTTCGTGACCCTAAGGTATCATGGAGCGAATTGATCAATCAATGGGTAATGGCACTGGCTGTAAAAGATCATATTGAATTCTATAGTTCAGCGAACCTGAAGACGTGGGAAAAGTTAAGTGAATTTGGAAAGGAGTTGGGTGCCCACGGCGGTGTGTGGGAATGCCCTGATTTGTTTCCCTTAAAGGATGAGAGTGGAAATATAAAATGGGTTTTGTTTGTCAGCATCAATCCCGGGGGGCCACAAGGTGGGTCGGCAACTCAATATTTTGTTGGTGATTTTGATGGGCAAAAATTCATTCCACAAGATACCTTAACCAGATGGATTGATCACGGTCCTGACAATTACGCAGGCGTTACGTGGTCGGACATTCCTCCTGGCGATGGCCGGAGATTATTTTTGGGATGGATGAGCAACTGGGCCTATGGACAAGCGGTACCAACAGAGACATGGAGAAGTGCAATGACATTGCCAAGAGAAATCACTTTGATAAAAAATAAAAACACCTGGGAGTTGAAGTTTGCGCCTGTTCGCGAATTGAAGAACATCGAAGGAAATCCACAACATTTCGCGGACAGTACAGGACTCGACAATCCTTTGGCTAAGATTTCGTTCGACGTTTCGGACTCGTCGCAGTCATTTACCCTGACGATGTCCAATAATATGAGTGAAAAAATTATCATATCATTAAACCAGGGAGTTTTGTCGTTCGACCGGAGAACATCTGGAGTGACATCCTTTAGTATCAACTTTCCGGCGATACACGCATTAAATGTCAGCGACATAATCGTTCGAACGCTCGATATTTATGTGGATGCCGCTTCCGTTGAAGTATTTATAAATGGTGGCGAACGCGTGTTGACTGAAATTGTTTTTCCGACTGCGCCATACAATACCGTGCATTTAGTAAAAGTTGATCCACAGTTCACTGTCTCATCCATTTCTTCCATTTGGCGGCAGAACTGAGGAAACTTAGTTGTCTGCAACGAATCAGTGTGTGAATTTGTGTGCGTTTATTTTTTTTCTCTTCACTAAAACGAAATGCAATGGATTGAAATGTCAGACGTATACCGGATTTCCGAATTGTGTCGCACACATTTCCTCATTGTTTCCTTTTTTAATTATTTCAATATAAATTGGACGAGCATAAAGCAATATTTTGATTCTTGCATCATGTCATAATAATGTCAGTTTAAAGAATAATGTAAGTGCCTGAATATAGCCCCAAGAGAGAACGAGAATTATTGAACCTGCTGGCCGAAGGGAATGAATTCGCGTTCAAGCAGATATACGACTGTTATTGGTATAGTATCTACAAGACTGTAAAACGGTTTACGAAATCTTCTTTTCTGGCCGAAGATATTGTTCAGGAGATATTTGCAACGCTATGGAAACGGAGAACCAGCTTTGGCGAAGTTCTTCAGCTGGAGTACTATCTGATTTCGATGGCCAGAAATCTCACCTATCGAACGCTTCGGAGAATGGCTTTCGAAGAAGATGTTAAAAATACACTTACCAGGGAAGCAACTGTCGTTGAGAGCATTGGCGATGACTTTCTTCTTGATCAGCAATATCAGCAATTGCTGCAACAGGCGGTTCGTTTGCTGCCATCTCAACAAAAACAGGTTTTTCACCTCGCCAAAGTAGAGGGACTTAGTCATCGCGATATCGCTGCTCAGATGAATATTTCGCATCTCACGGTGAAAACACATATGGCAAAAGCCCTTCAGTTTATCCGTCATTATTTGCAGCCCCACCTCGGACATTATCTTTTTTGCCTCCTGCTTTACAGAGTCCTTGTGCTTTCCTAGAAGTTTTTCCATTGAGGGAACGTCGCGGCCTCCTGTAACTTCTAAAAAAATTTATTCCGGACTACTCCCGCAGCCCTTCATAAGCACTCTTTACAATGAGGGGGCATGGTGCCTGCCTTCGAAAAATAATCCTCAACCGACAACATGAACAGCATCGATGATTTAATACGGCGATACCTTTCCGATACCATTACTGAAGAGGAGCGTGCCCATTTGATGAGCTTGATTCGGTCAGGAGCAATTGAACAGCCCTTGAAACGCAGAATTGAAAACACTTTTAAGGATGAGTTCAAAAAGGACGATGTTCCTGGTATTGAAGCGAAAAAGAGGGCGGAGGAAATTTTTAGTCTTATTGTGCGCGACGAACGAAAAAAAGGGGAAGAAAAAATAATTAAAAGGCGATTCCGCGAGAGATCCATTGTTTTGCTGAGGTATGCGGCAATTTTGGTTGCTGGCATGGTTGGCATGTGGCTCTACGTCCGGCAGACTAAAGATACACCAAAGGAGGCCGTGAAAAGTGAAACAGCGCCCCAATTCATTACCGTCATTAATTCCGAATCATTTACAAAACAAATCACGCTACACGATGGAAGCACAATAGCCCTTGAACCGGGAAGCGAGATACGTTATCCCGAAATGTTTGGTCAGGAGCGGGAGGTCTACCTTTCCGGAGATGCTTTTTTTGAAGTAAAACGCGATCCGTCCCATCCATTTCTCGTCTACGCCAATGAAGTAACCACCCGCGTACTCGGAACAAGTTTTCGCGTCAAGGCCAACCAGGGGGAGAAGGAAATTGTCGTTGCCGTTAAGACCGGCAAGGTCTCGGTTTTTGCAAAGTCCGGCGACAAGAAGTTTTCAAATCAAAATATCGAGGAGGTTACGCTAACGCCGAATCAACAGGCAATTTATAAACGAGTTGAACATATTGTACTAAAGCAAATTGTCGAGGAGCCTCAGTTGATTGTCGGCCAGGCAGCAATTAAGAGCAACTATGTAAATGAGCCTGTCGTTTTGATCCTGAATGCACTGAGTGAGAGCTACGGTGTCGACATTCATTACGATGCTGAAACGCTTTCGGGCTGTACGTTGACGTCAGACATTATTGAAGGCGAAGGCCTTTATGAACAATTGGAAATAGTATGCGGTGCGCTGGGTGGCCATTTTAAAATGGAGTCGGATGCCTCCATTGTTATAGAAGCCGGCGGTTGCCATAATAAATAACAGACACAGTAGAATTGTTGTTAAAATCTAATCCAGGCGCCTATGAAATAAGAAAGAATACAAACCACCTATAAAAAAGTACGCCGGCAATGTTGCAGCATCACCGGCGCTTTTCGGTAGCATGGCTGACCATGCTCCATAGTTTTTGCCGTTTTCAAAAACAAAAACATTTCAATTTATGAATAAACCCAAACCGA
>DASUGQ010000161.1:0-2247 GCA_036273935.1 Cyclobacteriaceae bacterium
GCCATAAGGTCACCATAGTTTCTGTGTTGGGCGATTCGTCCTGCGCTCATCATTTGCCTGCGTAAGCGGATTTCATTTCTTCCCATCGTACTTTATACTAAGGTTAAACTTTTTTCTCAGACGATCCAATGCACGGTATGTTCTCATCTTTGCCCCGCTCTCCGTGATATTCAAAATAAAAGCGATCTCATTAAAATCTTTGTCCTCAAAGAACCTTAATTCCAAAACTTCCAGCATTTCCGTTGGCAGGTCTTTCAGGTATTCCAGCAGTCTCTTCACCAATTCTTCATCCCAGCCCTCGTCGCCCTGTTCGACAATTTCCCTGACTTTCGTTTCTTCAATGCTGAATACTTTGTCTTTTTTTATTTTTCGGTAATGTTTGTTTACTTCATTGCTGGCGATCCGGTAAAACCATGCCGAAACAGGAACACCCCGGTATTCAAAGTTATTTACATTACGAAGGGCGTTTAGAAAAGTTTGGGAAGTAAGGTCTGCAGTAAGGTCTTCATCATCAGTCTGGCGATAAATAAAATTAAAAATCCGATCAAAATACTTTTCATACAATTCGCCAAAAGCTTTGGAATCGCGTTTTGATCGATCCAGGATTTCGTATTCCTTCCGGATTTCGTCTTCGGTCATGCGAAATCAATTTAGCTTCTTAATCCGTCAAGTGAAAAAAGTCACAGATCAAATTTTGTGCGGTAGAGAACATCTCCGTAAAGACCAAAAGCTCATTTCCTCAAGTCAACCCGCAAAATTACAATGTCCTGCAATTGATCAGAGGGTTTGATGTTGTGTTTGTCATCATACCCGCTCCATTGACTATTGGCGACATAATAGTAGCGATCATCAATTACAGAACCGAGTGTTGGTTCATGAAAGGCCGGATGATTTTGATCAATAATTTTATAGGAAATAATTTTGTCGAGTTCCTCATTAAGTTTGTACTGCGTTACCCGCATAGGCTTAATATAATTCTGAATAGCCAGCAGTGTATTCTTGTAAAAGGTGAGCCCATCAACAGCCTTGAGTGAGAGATCGAAATTTTTTTCAAGCAACGATAATTTCAGGTCCTTCATGTCGAGGCGGAAAATACCCTTAATATAATCGGCGATAAAAAGAAAGTCTCCATCATCGGAGAAAGTAATCCCCTGGATGTTCCAGAATTCATCGGAAGAATAAAATTGTTCCAGTTTGCCGGTTGCTTCGTTAACCTTAAAAATCAAATTACTCTTGCTGTCGGAAGCATAGACTTCACCTTTCCTATTTATCGTTATTTCACCCAGCACGAGTTGAAGGGCTGGATTTTCCGGCAGGTACTTGGCCAATAGCTTCCCTGTTCTAAGATCATATTTGAAAACAGCCGATGGAAGGATGGCGTTGTAGTGCTCCATCTCTTCCATTGGCGATGAGCATGCCCAAAGAATTTTCCGTTTTAAATCCACCTTTACCCCAAAGACGGAACCCAGGCCGTCTTGTCCACTTTTGGTGAAGTCACTAACAACACCATTCTCTACTTTTATTATTTTTCTTTTGTGGATACTTCCGCCATAAAAGGTATTTTCCCCGGCGGCGGTAATCGACTCGAGGTGAAGCGACCGGTCCTTTATAGTAAAGGCTGTGTCAGATGTAATGATGATATTGGATGCGTTCTTTTTGATTTCCTTCAGATGTTCAAACTCCTTCGTCCCTTTCAGGGCGTTTAGCTCGGGAATGTCGAGCACGAAGTCGGATTGAATCAGTATGGCTTCTTTTAAATATTCTATTGCTTCTGCATTTTTTTTGTTCAGGGCGGCGGCTATTCCCGCCTGGTATAAAATTCCCTGGTGGTATGGATGAATGGCATGCGCCTTCATGATATAATCATAAAACTTTTCGTTGTCACCTTTATTTCTTGCCTCCATTGCCTGAGTATAGAATTGTTGGAGTTCACTTGTTTGCGTCATCGCAGCGAAGCACGAAATCATCAGGAGAAAGAGCGTTGTGACTTTTTTCATAGCAATAGGTTGTCGTGCAATCTAAATCAGATTATTGATATTCTTGCCATTCGGAATCGGGAAGGAGGCAGACGAAATTGCCGGGAGCGGATCCTGTCAAGTGCTGTCCAATTATTCAAATCTGCTTATTCCCATTATCCCCTAATTGGGGGGATTCCGTATCTTAGAGGTACGTACTACTTTTGAATAATTATTTTATGCTAAGGTTAGTTTCTGTTGTGTTTCTTGTGGGGTGGGTAAATGTCAGTGT
>DASUGQ010000162.1:0-3869 GCA_036273935.1 Cyclobacteriaceae bacterium
AAAGAAGTAACACTTGTGCATGCCCGGCGTTTACAGGAGGTATACCCCTCGGCAGAACTTATAATTACCGATGGCCTGGGGCACAACCGTATTTTGAAGGACGATTGGGTAATTCAACAATGTGTAACATTTATTCGTGAAAAATCGTCTGCCGGCGTGTAGGTCAAAACTTTTTATGGGTTGAGTGTAATGAATCATAAGTTCAGGTAACTAATGCGATATGAAAATAATTGAGACAAAGGAGATTTCACGGGCCTATGTGATGGGAACCAATACTGTCAATGCGCTTCGTTCCGTTTCTGTTTCTATCGATAAAGGCGAGTATGTTGCTTTCATGGGCCCCTCAGGCTCCGGCAAGTCTACCTTAATGAATATTATTGGATGCCTGGATACACCCACGAGCGGGACTTACATACTCAACAACAACATTGTCAGTGAAATGACGGAGAATGAACTGGCCGAAGTGAGAAACAAGGAGATCGGTTTTGTTTTTCAGACCTTTAACCTCCTGCCTCGCGCCACTGCCCTGGAAAATGTTGCTCTTCCCCTTATATATGCCGGTTATTCCAGGTGGGACCGTGAGGAAATGGCAATGACTGCCCTTGAGAATGTTGGACTGGCCGATCGGCACCATCACAAACCAAATGAACTTTCCGGCGGACAACGCCAGCGTGTCGCCATTGCGCGCGCACTCGTTAACAATCCTTCCATTTTATTGGCCGATGAGCCAACGGGTAATCTTGATACTAAAACATCTTATGATATCATGAACCTGTTTCAGGAATTGCACGATAAAGGTCATACGATTATCATGGTGACTCACGAAGATGACATAGCCCACTACGCACATCGCATTATCCGATTGCGCGATGGTTTGGTGGAATGGGACCGCCAAAATGAGAATATTAACCGTACAGCATCAGGCGCCATTAAGCAAGATGCTTAAGGCTAGTCGTCCGTTTAACTTTTTTCCGGAATCCAGGGGGTTTCATTTGCGTTTAGTTCCGCACCCATTTTGCGAGCCAGAACAAAAAGAAAGTCGGATAAACGATTGAGGTATTTTGTCACCAGCCCGTTAATCGTTTCCTCTGTGTTCAAACGGATGACCAAACGTTCGGCTCTTCTGCACACGGTTCGGGTGATATGACAGAAGGATACGCACTGATGTCCTCCCGGAAGAATGAAATGGCGCATGGGTTCAAGGTCCTTTTCCATTTGGTCAATTTCATGTTCAAGTGTCGTAATATCTTGCTCGTTCAACTTCGGAATTTTTATTCTGTCATTGCCGGGATCCGCGGCCAGCATAGAACCTATTACAAATAACCGCTCCTGAATCGAAACTAATACCGCTTCCCTGCGACGATTCACTTCCTGATCCCGCAGCAATCCCATCCACGAATTCAGTTCATCCACTGTTCCGTATGTTTCAATTCGAAGGACGGCCTTTGAAACTCTTTTTCCCCCATAAAGCGATGTGGACCCATCATCGCCGGTTTTAGTGTAGATTTTCATGACGGTAAAAATAAACATAATGCCTTAGCTTAATGCGTGAAAACCCCACCTTTCAGCCCCGCGCTTTATGCTTTCCGGTTTTGTAATTACCTTGGACTGTTAATTTTTGGAAGATTATGGTGGATACGATTAAAATTTCAATTCAGCGTGTTGCGGAACCTCGCGTCGACAACTTCGATTTTTCTAATATTCCATTCGGCAAGCATTATACGGACCACATGTTTGTGGCTGATTTTCATAACGGCGCCTGGGAGAGTGCCAGGATCATTCCATTCGGAAAAATCTCTATCAGCCCGGCAACTCCTGCCTTGCATTACTCCCATTCTATTTTTGAGGGGCTGAAAGCATATCGCGCTGATGACGGCGAGGCCCTTGTATTCAGGCCGCTGGAGAATCTGAAAAGGTTAAATCAATCAGCGGACAGGATGTGTATGGCCCAGATCCCGGAGGAATTGTATATGGAGAGTTTGAGGACACTGATCGATTTGGACAGAGGATGGATTCCGAGAACGCCCGGATCGTCGCTTTACATTCGGCCGTTCTTGTTTTCTGCTGACGAATTTATTGGCATACGTCCGTCCCTGGATTTCACCTATATGGTTATACTATCACCTGTGGGTGCCTATTATTCTGATCCCGTTAAGGTAAAAATTGAAACGCATTTTACGCGTGCCGTAGAAGGCGGAACGGGTTATGCGAAAACAGGAGGCAACTATGGCGGGGCGATTTATCCCGCCAAGCTCGCGCAGGATCAGGGATATCATCAGTTGATCTGGACCGATGGAAAGAAGCACGAGTTTATAGAAGAATCAGGCACGATGAATGTGATGTTTGTAATCGGTGAGACGTTGATTACGCCGTCACTGAGCGACTCGATACTTCCCGGTATTACACGGAACAGCGTGCTGCAATTAGTGAAAAGCTGGGGAGGAAAAGTTGAGGAGAGGAAAATAACGGTGAAAGAAGTTGTCGATGCCTTGCAACACGGAACCATGAAAGAAGCGTTTGGTGTTGGGACTGCTGCAACAATTGCGCACATCGCAACGATTGGATATGAAGGGAATAACTATGAGCTGCCGGCGGTTGAAACACGCACATTGGGAAATAAAATCTTCAACGAACTTGAGGGCATCAAACGTGGTACGAAGCCTGACCCGTTTGGGTGGATGGTCAGAATTTGACAAACTGCCGGCACGAACATTATAAACTGTCGAAGAAGGGCTTTCTTCTCTCCATCTTGAGATCCTGAAGCAAACTCGATTTCACGTTGATTGTGAAGTTGTAAGATTGGAATCTACCGAATGGTACCCACCAGAATCGCATGGTCCAGCAGTGGAGATCTCGCGCGATTGTAATTGAAGTTTGTGTGAATTCCTTTGACTCAAAGTGGTAACCACTCTGAAAATTTACTTTCCATTTTTCAGAAAGCGCAAGGTCACCTGAAAACTGAACTGTTTGTATCACTTTTGGATCGTTATTTAGTGAGTGCGTATAGGAAAGATTGTATCCTACCTGCAGGCTCCACGGGATTTCAAAATCAATATAAGCCTCGGGGTTTCTAATGAGGAATTCTTTATCGGCAGAGGATAGGTCGGATTGTGCAATCTTCTCCCGGGTGGCTTGTTCCTTTTCTCTCGCCTTGGGATTAAAGTTACTGCTTAGGGCCAATGTTGCTGTCGTAATACGTCCCAGCTTTCCGGCTTTCCACACATATTCATCCACTCTTCGTTCGACGCCCTCAGCATCGGTCAGATAACTGTAGGGATCAAGACTGGCTGATAAATTAATATTGACCAGGTTATCCATGATGTTGGAATTGGCCGATATGGAGAATGGCGCAAGGTTAAAAGAGTCTGCCAACAAGTTGTAGCTGGAGTTTATTGAGAGGTTATTCAATAGCATAACCTTTCGTGCTATCGAATCCTTTTCTGCTTTGATCTTCATCTCCACATTGTTACCCACACCAAAACCTATGCTTCCGCTTCTGCCGTAGGATGATCCGCCATAAACAAATCCTTCATGACGGGATTTGTAAAAGACCTTACCGTTACTATCGGTGAACTGTTGAAAATAATTCGTGTTCGTTGTGAAGTCAGGCGTAAAGCTGTAACTAACGGAAGGGTTAACCACGTGCCGGATGGCCTTCACCTTCTTTCCCTCTTTGAAAAAATAAGTTCCATAAAATCTTGTCGTCAAACCGGCGCTGATGCTGTAGTTGGCTATCCGGTTAAACCCGCTGGTCGTATCTGCGACCAATACCTGTTTATCGTTTTGTGTCTGATATCGCCATGTTAATTTTTCAAAATACCAGCGTTCGTCATAATTTATGCTGGGGGAAACGGTGAAATAGCGGAATA
>DASUGQ010000163.1:0-13356 GCA_036273935.1 Cyclobacteriaceae bacterium
AAGAATAATAAAACTGAGATCTGAAGAAGGCAGGACAGAAAATCACAATATCCGGGTTTCTGTTAAAGGAGGCGGTTGTTCGGGCCTGATGTATGATCTCGACTTTGATGACAAAATGAATCCTGCTGATCAGATTTTTGAGGACAAAGGCATCAAGATTCTCGTTGACAAGAAAAGTTTGCTCTACCTGCTCGGCACTATACTTGATTTTTCGGATGGGTTGAACGGAAAGGGATTTCAATTCATCAATCCTAATGCCTCGCGCACCTGCGGCTGTGGGGAGAGTTTCTCGGTTTAATTTTACTTCACCTCAAAGACAATGGTTCCCCAGTAACTCTGCCAGTCAGCGCCCGCTTCCTTTGAAGGAACCATCTTGACAACACTTATCATCCAGGGGCCGTTATTGAACAGCCTGACTTCTATCGATCCGTCCTGTTGAGAGTAAATGGGTTGTGAATAAACCCGGCCACCCTTATTGTTCCACACAAACGCGCGAGCCCCAAATAGCGGTTTCCCCTCATAAAGCAACGTAAACTTTACGATGTCACCCGTTTTGTAAACAGCGGGATTTTTTTGGGGTATGAATTCCAGTGGCAACCCAAACTTATGCCGGTAAGCTTCATCAAGTTTTTGTCCAGATTGCACAATTAATTTTGTGTAGCGAACATAAAATTCTTTTCCAGACTTGTCGGTCGTGCCACTTTTCTTCCGTTGATTAATGGCATCGTCGAGTGAGTTCTCCTTTAGATAGCTATTAAAACGTGCGGCGTCAAGTTCGACATAAGCATTTTTGCCTTTCATGGCTACTACATAAGAACCTTCAGCCGTAATGGGAATTTTCAAATGATCTCCCTTTCCACCAATAGCCTTACTGGTAAGGTCATCCGTTCGTGCGGCATAACTGCAGACAATAGATTCAATTCGCTCCGCCCTCAAATTCCAGGTCTCGCCGATAAAACTGTCACCCACGTTGAATCTCACCTTCAGCGTGTCCCCGCGCTGATAGTTGTTTTTATCCGGCAGCATCCAGAATTCCTGCGCAAAAATCTTATGAGCGCTTAAAAGAAAGAATATGATGAGAATTGTTCGAAACAAGGGTTTATATCTTTAAAAGGGATCACTTCTCGTTCATCAGTGTTTCAATCTCGTCAACCTCAACGGGAATATTCTTCATCAAATCAACAATACCTGTCTTTGTTATCAATACATTATTCTCTATTCTGACTCCTAATCCTTCCTCGCGGATGTAGATACCCGGCTCTACGGTCCACACCATTCCGGGCTGCATTTTGTGATACATGTTGCCCACGTCGTGAACATCAAGTCCGAGCATGTGAGAGGTGCCATGCATAAAATATTTCATGAACAGGGGTTTATCCTTCGGTTGATTCTTAAGGTCTTTCTTATCGATCAGTTTTAATTTAATCAACTCACTTTCGGTGATCTTCTGCACTTCTTTGTGGTAATCGTAATATAATACTCCCGGGTTCAAAAGCCTGATCGCTTCCCGCTGCACTCTTAACACAGCATTGTACACATCCTTCTGACGTTTTGTGAACTTACCATTCACAGGGACCGTCCTGGTGAGATCAGCGTTATAGTTTGCATACTCGGCGCCTACATCCAATAGGAGTAAATCCCCATCGCTGCACACGTGGTCATTCTCAATGTAGTGGAGGACACACGAATTATCACCCGAAGCAATGATCGGCTCATAAGCAAAGCCACGCGAAGCATGACGAAGGAATTCATGCATATACTCCGCTTCAATTTCATATTCCATTACGCCAGGCTTGACAAATTTAAGCACTCGTCTAAAACCTCGTTCCGTAATATTGCAGGCGTGTTGCATCAATTCCACCTCACGTTTTGACTTAACGGAACGAAGCCGGTGCATCACAGGAGCCAATCGTTCATAGCGATGAAGCGGATATTTTCTCTTGCACCATTTTATAAACCGCGCATCACGGTAATCCACGGTCACGTCGGCGCGATAATGTTCATTAGTGTTCAGATACACCTCCTCCACATCGCCCATGACCATCATCGTATGGAAAAGCCTCGGAAATTCTGCCGTCCAAAGGACTGTTTCAATACCCGTCGCTGCCCGTGCCTCTTCTTTCGTCAGCTTCTTTCCTTCCCATGTGGCTATTTGCTCATTGGTCTCCCGGAGAAAAAGAACTTCACGATATTTTTCATCCGGAAAATCCGGGCAAACCACAAGGATTGTTTCTTCCTGATCAATTCCTGACAGGTAGAACAAATCACTATTTTGCCTGAACCGCATGGTTCCATCTGCGTTGGTGGGCATAATGTCGTTTGAGTTCAAAACCACCAGGGATTTCGGTTTTAACTCCTTCAGCAATCTTTTTCGGTTCAGGATAAAGAGTTCCTTACCAATGCTTTCGTATCTCATCTTCAATTCCTATTTTGAGTCGTGCAATTTAATTAAATCCCATGAAGCATCTTACCAATATCATTCTGGTCATCACAACCTTACTCGTTCCCTGTTTAGGATCTGCGCAGCAAAACTATCAGCCCTCCCCTGAAAATCTGAAAGCCAGGGAATGGTTCCAGGAAGCGCGCTTCGGCTTGTTTATTCATTGGGGCGTTTACAGCGTCTTAGGCGATGGTGAATGGGTAATGAACAATCAGCAAATTCCCGCTAAAACCTACGAGAAGGTCCCTTCATTTTTCAATCCTACTGGATTTGATCCCAAGGAATGGGTTGATATGGTCAAGGCAGCTGGTATGAAATACATTACCATCACCAGCAAACATCATGATGGATTTGCCATGTTTGACAGTAAAATCTCCGACTATGATATCGTCGACAGAACGCCCTACAAAAAAGATGTACTGAAAATGCTTGCGGACGAGTGCCACAGGCAAGGGATCAAGCTTTTCTTCTACCACTCCCAGCTGGATTGGCACCATCCCGATTATTTTCCGAGAGGGCGAACGGGCAACAACTATACTGGCCGTCCTGAAAGTGGCGATTGGTACAAATACCTCGATTACATGGACACCCAGTTAACTGAATTGCTAACGAATTATGGTGAAATTGGCGGAATATGGTTCGATGGTATGTGGGATAAGAAGGACGCTGACTGGCGTCTGGATAAGACTTATTCACTCATCCATAAACTGCAGCCCGCGGCGCTCGTGGGCAGCAATCATCACCTGGCTCCTTTTCCAGGAGAAGATTTTCAAATGTTTGAAAAGGATTTGCCGGGTCATAACACAACCGGCTTTTCGGGGGATTCCAAAGTGGGAAGCATTCCACTGGAAACTTGCGAGACCATCAACAATTCGTGGGGATTTAATCTTCAGGACAATAAGAACAAGAGTATTAAACAACTTATCCAGTATGTCGTGAAAGCAGCCGGTTATAATGCTAATTTTTTGCTCAATGTTGGCCCGATGCCAAATGGAAAGATACAGCCTGACCATGTACAATTATTAAGACAAATGGGCGACTGGTTGAAAACAAACGGCGAAACGATCTACGGCACATCCGGCGGTCCACTGACAGCTCGCGACTGGGGCGTGACCACTCAAAAGGGAAATAAAGTCTATGTCCATATACTTGACTGGCAAGATGAGTCTTTGGTTATTCCCTCCTGGGGAAAAAAAATCAAGTCAGCAAAACTCTTTTCGGACAAGTCGACTCTCAAATTCAGCGAGAATGAGTTCGGGATTTCTTTGAAAATTCCAAAAGAAAAACTGAACGATCTGGACACCATCGTCGAGCTTGAGGAAAAGTAGATTTTAGTCGGCAATGTAACGTATCGTCACCGACAGTTTATTTGTAAAAATTTCCGCGTCAGCCCGCAGGAAAGGTGCTTTCCAAGTTAATTCTTATTATCTTTTGATAACGTTTGCGAGAGGTTATTTCGCCCATTTTTCAAATCATATTTACGTAAGGTTATGAAACGAACAATATATTTCACGGTGTTATTCTGGGCTTTGACGTTTCTCTTCCATGCAGAATCAACCGCCCAGAAAGTCGGACTATTGATGGACAGTTATGTGATTGACCGCTGGTACATTGATCAAAAACTTTTTACTGATCGAATAAAGGAGTTAGGTGGAACCTGTCAGGTAGAAATACCTTATGGAGACCCGGATGAGCAAGTGAGACTGGGTAAAAAACTAATTCAGGATGGAGTTGACGTGCTGGTGATCGTTCCATCCGATTCAAGAAAAGCAGCGGAAATTGTCGAAGCAGCGAAGGCAAAAAAAATACCCGTCATTTCCTATGACAGGCTCATTCTCAGCAAGGAACTTTCATTTTATATTTCATACAATAATGTTGAGGTCGGTCATCTTCAGGCACAATACGTGCTCAACAAGGTGCCGAAAGGAAATTACCTCCTCATCAACGGCCCTCCTACTGATAACAATGCCATTTTGTTCCGCAAAGGACAATTGGAGATTCTTAAACCTTCTATCGACAAAGGCGATATAAAACTGATCGGAGACATCGTGCTTAATGATTGGAGTGAAATTGAAGCATTGATGCGAATTGACGATTTTTTTTCAAGCACACATGAAAAACCAGATGTCATTATTGCCGCCAATGATGCACTGGCTACTGGATGCATTCAAGCCTTGCCGGCTGATCTGGTAGGCAAAGTTCTTATCACCGGCCAGGATGCTGAACTCATCGCGTTGAAAAACATTATCGGAGGTACTCAGGCAATGACAGTCTACAAACCCATTAAACCACTAGCCCATCAGGCAGCCGAAATTGCCATGACGCTTGCAAAAAAAGGGAGCACGCCCAAGAATAAAACAAAATTGAAGAATGACGATTTTGAAGTTGACGCCCTCCTCCTGAAACCTGTTGTGGTAGATAAATCCAATTACAAGGAGACCGTGGTTAAGGATGGACATATTACGCTGAGCGAAATAATGGAGAGCAAGAAGTAAACACACGAAGCAATTGTTTACAGGCTACTTACCGCGCCAGCCGGTAAACGCTACGGCTGATTCACTTCATCAGTGTCGACATAGTTAATGAGCACGAATGTTACAAGGAGACCAGAGAAAACACCCTCGAGTGCCACAATGAAGGCTGCAATATACGGATTCAGATAACGACCCATCGGCTCTCCATCGCGAATGGACTGCATCATGTTAGTGTCGGCCTTCATATAAAGGAAAAGAAACAAGGCAAATACCAACGACGCAATGGCCGCAGTAGCTACCCCTGTGATTAAAGCGCGAAAATAATTCAAATGATCTTCATGTGTATTTTTGAATTTCTTCAAAGCAAAGTAAACGCCCAGTACCAGGATTACTAAATTAAGAAGCCTGAGCTCGGCATGATGAGCGAACCCTAAAATCTTCATCAAAACAAAATACAGGATCAGACCCGCAGCAATGCGCAGGCCGTAACTTTCCGGAATTCGATTGGGGTTATTTAGGAAACTCATATCACAATGAAGTTGGTTAGTGTAATATTTGAATTTTAGGACAAAATAGCAAACGTTTTCGCCGGATATAATTCCTAAATTGTCGATTGATTAAGCCCATCACTCGCTATGTTAAAAGGAATCGTCATTGGTATCCTGGCCCTTTCGATCATCTTCATTACAGGGGGATTCCTTCTGCCCGACAAAATTACCCTGACCCAAAGCATAAAAATCAAGGCGCCTACAAACTATGTTTTTGAAGAAGTAAACGAACTGGAGCGTTGGGCAGACTGGTCGTATATGCAAAAACATGATCCCTCCATGGAAATAACGTACGTCGGAAGAAAGTCAGGCAGAATGGCTGGCTACCGCTGGAAAAACAACAACGGTGACGGAAGCCTGCGATTGACGGAGAGCTTGCCGGATACAGCATTACATGTTGAGGTCTTACCAAATGAATCCGATACTGCTTTCGTGAACTATAAACTGAAGCATCACAGGGATACGACCGAGCTTGTTGTAACTTTTAAACAGAATAATTTTCGCAATCTATTTAAACGATGGAAGGCTTTATTATTCGTGAAGGGAGAAATCGACCAAGTATTAAAATATGAGCTGGGAAAGATCAGGGAAATCGCTGAAGCCAAACCGATATTCACCAAAAAGATTACAGAAGAATCACTTGCGCCAACTTACTTCATAAGCATCAAGGGAAAAATCAATTCCAAAAGTGCAGAACTGGTCTTCGCAGAAAAAAAGAAAATGTTTTCAGAACTTAAGTCGGTATTCAAGAAATCAAACGCCGAGATTGTGGGTCCTCCTTTTTGCATTTATCCTGATAACATAGTGGATTCCGGTGACGTGACCTACGCAATGCCCATATCGCCTGATTCAAAATTTCCATCCTCATATCCTGTTGCTCAACATTACAGTGGAGCGGCAATTAAGGGGGTACATTTGGGCGCCTTTGACAGCCTGTCAAAAACTCACGATGAGGTGAAACAATATATCGACTACAAAAACTTCCGCATGAATGGTGCTCCATGGGAAGTATTTGTGAAAGGTTCGGATACGGAATATGATGCCAGCAAATGGGTGACTGAAGTTTACTATCCTGTTAATTAATATAAGCCCGGAAAATGACATTGAACGACTTCAAACAATCGCTCTCTGGAGATTCACCCGCTATGCCGCTCAGCGACTTACTAAAAGCGATGTGGTATGATGGTAAAGAAAATTGGGACATGGCCCATTCCATTGTTCAGGACATCAATTCAAACGAGGCCTCATGGATACATGCATACCTCCACCGGAAAGAGGGAGATATTGGGAATGCCTCGTACTGGTATCACAAGGCGGGAAGAAGCCTGCCAAACATATCCTTGCAACAGGAGTGGGAGGAAATTGTGAGAGCGTTTCTGTAGAAATGTGGCGCCCCCCGGAGATAGTTAGTATGTGCCTTTGAACTTGTGATCTGACCTGGTTCCTTCATCTTCACGCAATGGCATATTCATTCCATTCGTTTCCTCCAGCCATTTGAATAAGGAGTGATTTAATACCTTTATTTTTTCCTGGTGTTCTGGCTTTCGGATTAGGTTGTGCATTTCATTCGGATCATTTTGCAAGTCATAAAACTCATTAATATCCCAGATACCGTGATACCGGATATATTTGTAACGCTCCGTGCGAATGGCATAGACGGTTGGTGTTTGTGGAAACGGCCTTTCCCAAAAATATTCATAACAAATTGTATCTCTCCAATTCGTTTTTTCGCCGTGCAAAAGCGCTTCGAAAGAACGTCCATCCATGTTCCCGGGAACGGGAACACCCGCAATACTTAAGATCGTCGGTGCGATATCTATATTCTGAATCATCTCTGTAATTTTTGTTCCTGGCTTTATTCCCTTGCCCATCGCAAGTAAGGGTACACGCATAGACTCTTCATAGGCATGACGCTTATCAATCAATCCATGCTCTCCAAACGAGAAACCATTATCACCCATATACACAACAATCGTATTCTTCATCAAATCATGGTCCTCAAGGTATTTTAAAACACTTTGAATGCTTTCATCAACACCTAAGAGCGTCTCACAATACTTTTGGTAAAAAGATTCAAACGAAATGGCTCCATGATACATATAATCGACACCGTGCCAACTATAGCGTTGATCCTTAACCCACCGGGGCACTTCATCATAATCATAGGTTGTCGTATCATTTTTGCCCCGCGCGTCCCCCGGGGGAAACATGGACGGCGGATAAGCTACCTTTATTCCATCAAATATGCCGCGATGTCTTTGAGCCGGTTGAAACTCGGCATGGACGCCTTTGTGTGAAAGATAGAGAAAGAACGGTTTATCATGCGCCCTGTTCTTTATGAAGGTGAGTGCACAGTCTGTGAGAACATCCGAGACATAAGCGGAGTCTGAAAATTTTTTTTCTTCACCATTCACATTCAAGGTCGGATTGTAATAAACACCCTGACCTTTGAAACTCACCCAATAGTCAAATCCTTTTCGTGGTTTATCATCCTCATGACCCATATGCCATTTGCCGATGAACGCAGTTTGATATCCTGCACTTTGCAAATATTCCGGGAAGAATCGCACTGAATCAGCAATGGGTGATTGATTATCTACAACCTGATGATGATGGGTGTACTGGCCCGAGAGAATGCTTGCCCTGCTTGGTGAACACAGCGATGTCGATACAAAGGCATTTAGCAGATGGGCTCCTTCCGCTGCCAACCTGTCCATACCAGGAGTCTTTAGCTCCGGAACTTTTCCCATAAAGCCCATGAAATCATAACGATGATCATCGCTCAGAATGAAAATTATATTGGGCTGATCAGATACTGTTCTCTCTTTACTGCATGAGACAAGTGTCGCTGTAAAAAAAATTACTGAAAGATAACGCATGAGTTTGGTTTGAAAGCTATCATTCCACCAGTCTGAATTTTGACGTTAATCCACCTTGTGAGTCGGTCCCCACGAAAATATTGAATTCTCCCGGTTCAGCGACATAGTCCATGTTGATATCGTAAAATTTCAGGTCCTCCTCTGTGATTGAGAATGAAATCGTTTTAACTTCTCCTCTCTTTAACATTACTTTTTTAAATCCTTTTAGTTCCCTGACTGGTCTCGTCACCGAACCCATCACATCCTGAATGTAAAGTTGAACAGCCTCCTCACCATCGAAATCACCCGCATTGGTTACTACCACAGATACTAAAATTGTCTCACCATGCTTCATTTCAGTTTGGCTCAACTTAAGGTCACTGTATTTGAATGACGTGTAACTTAATCCGTAGCCGAATGCAAATAATGGATCGTTGCTTACATCCATGTACCGGGATTTATATTTATCATTCAATGCTCCATCAAACGGGCGACCCGTGTTTTTGTGATTATAATAAAGGGGCACCTGTCCTACGCTTTGAGGAAAGGTTGTTGTGAGTTTTCCAGAGGGGTTATGCAATCCAAACAAAACATCGGCAATCGCGTTTCCCGCTTCCGTTCCTGCAAACCACGTTTCCAGAATTGCGTCGGCGTTTTCCGCTTCCCACTTTATGGCAAGTGGCCTGCCATTCATAAGGATAATAACCAGGGGTTTGGCTGTCTGTTTAAGTGCCTTTAATAAATCCAACTGTGTACCCGGTAAGGTAATCTCAGATCGACTGGCAGCTTCTCCGCTCATACCCTGCGATTCTCCAACCACTGCAACGATAAGATCAGATCTCTTAGCAACCTGTACTGCTTCATCGATCATTTCAGAAGAAGTTCGCTGGTCAATCTCAAGATTTCCACCATGGGCGTTAAGCCGACTGATCAACTGCGGATCATCCGTTATATTAGCCCCCTTCGCATAGTTTATGGTCACTGCGTTACCAGCAATATTTTTTATTCCCTGTTCGACAGAAACAGCCTGATGCCAATCTCCCGCCCCACTCCAGTTGCCAATCAAATCACGCTGATCTTTGGCGAGCGGTCCGATCAACGCGATAGAGCCAACCTTTTTCAATGGCAGTATTTTATTTTCATTCTTCAATAAGACAAAAGATTTTCTGGCGATCTCCCGCGAAGCATTAATAAACTCTTTCCTGGCAAATGTTTGCCTGGACCTTTCCTGGTTTACATACCGATATGGATCTTCAAATAAACCCAATTTGTATTTCGCCTCGAGTACCCGCTTGCAAGCCATTGTAATCTGGTCAGCAGAAATCCTGCCCGACTCGTTCAATTTCCCGAGATCGTTCAGATAAAATTCAGACACCATGTCCATATCAACAGAAGCTTCCATTGCAAGTCTGGTAACTTCAGCTTCGTCTCCCACGCCGTGCTGAACCAACTCGCTTAAAGCGGTATAATCGGTAACTAAGAGTCCATTAAACCCCCATTTCTTTCTCAGGAGTTCATACATTAACCACTTGTTAGCGGTTGCAGGAACACCATTGATTTCGTTGAAGGACGTCATCACGCTGCCAGCCCCTACGTCAATTGCAGTCTTATAGGGCGGCAAATAAAACTGGAACATTGTACGGTCACTCATATCAACCGGATTGTAATCTCTTCCAGCCTCCGATGCACCGTAAAGAGCAAAATGCTTTACACAAGCTAAGACCGTATTGTTTGCGGAAAGATCTTCTCCCTGGTATCCCTGCACCATTGACGCGGCGATCAGGGAGCCAAGAAATGTGTCCTCACCTGAACCTTCCGCTATCCGTCCCCAGCGCGGATCTCTGGTGATGTCTACCATAGGAGAAAAAACCCAGTTGAGTCCGTCTGCACTTGCCTCTTCAGCGGCTATTCTTGCACTTAGTTTTATGGACTCCATGTCCCAACTGCATGACAGTCCTAGCGGAATAGGAAAAATTGTCCGATGCCCATGAATTACATCAAAACCAAAGAGCAATGGAATCTTCAGTCTCGTTTGGGTCACAGCCATTTGCTGAAGTTTACGAACCGCTGTCGGAGTGAAGGTATTGAACACTCCACCCACCTGACCCTTATGAATTTTTTCCTCAACATTTTTGCTGACAATCGGCCCCGTCACGTCAAAGCCAACCGATACCAAATTGAGTTGACCAATCTTTTCTTCAAGCGTCATCCGGGCCAGCAGATCACTAATGAAAACATCCATTTCTTCCTTTAAAGGATCCGGGAAGGTTGACTGCAGACCGGTTGAACCCTGCAAACCAACTAATAATATGATAAAAATTATAGTCCTCTTCATGACTTATTGATTCGTATTCATTGAATGGCCGGGCTTTCAAACTCAAGTTTCCTCAATCCATTTTGAACCTCGGGGCAGCTCATAAACAATTTCCACAGCAGTCCCGAGCGATAATTCTCAATCATCACTACGATCGGGCCCTGGTCAATTGCAAGATACCGCAGCGGATACCAGTTACTTTCTTCACTGAAGGCATCATAAAATCCAAACGGTCCCCATAGTTTATCCAAACGATCAAAGTAGAGATGGCGAATGACTTCCAACGATTCATTCGGCGTGTAAGGAATAGAAGAAAGGGCCGCCGTTGGAGAGATTACACCCAGATCTTCAGTCGGGCTATGGGCTGCATAACCCTTGATAGAGTAGCTCGCTGTAAGGCCCCAGCAATTCTCACCATACCCCTTGTAATGCCTTGGGTTCTCGAGACAGTATTGCCGGTTGATGAGTGTATGATTTCTATTTAACTCCCAGTAATCAGCGTAGCGATCCTTCAATTCCCTTGGATCAAGTCCAAGGTATGAATAGTGCGACCAAAACAGTGGCCCGCCAAACTGGGGTGAACCGTTGTGCTTAAGCGCGAGGTGATAACCATATTGCTGATGAGAGGCGTCATTCACTATTGCTCCTTTTCTCGCCCATCCTTCATGGTAAACTTCGGCAGGTATACTATGGGTTGGCGACGCTGCGGCGAGAACGTACATGATCAGACATTCATTATACCCCTCAACAGGAAAATTCATTTTCCACTGGTAATTGGGAGACCAGTGCCAATACAACACATTCTTACTATTGCGGTGCCAGTCAAATTCAACCTCCCGCCACAGCTTGTCAATTTTCCCGGACAACTCCTTCTCTTGTTCGTTACCATCTTTGAAGTATTGTCGAACACATAAAAGTCCCTGGATGAGATAAGAAGTTTCCACAAGATCGCCTCCGTCGTCATATGGGCTGAAGGGTTTCACCTTACCCGTTTCTCCATTCAGCCAGTGCGGCCAGACGCCGTGAAAGCGATCAGCACTTTCCAACCAGTTAACCAACTTATTCAAATGCTCAAAACCTTGTTGCCGAGTAATAAATTTCCGTTCGATGCCCGTGAGGATTGCCATCACTCCAAAACCAGTACCGCCACTGGTAACAATATTTTTGTCATTTTCAGGATAGTTGTTATCAGCGTGGTATCGCTCCCGTGCCGCACCAGATGTCGGCTCGGCTCCATCCCAGAAATATTGGAAGGTTTGATACTGAACAAGTGATAACAGTGAATCATCACTCATTCTACTGTATCCTTGCACAGCATCAGCTCGCTGTTTCTTTGCACAGGAAAAGAACAACAAGAGACAAAAAGAAGCAGAAATAGAAAAGGATCTTGTCATGAGCATTTCAATTAATATGTAAAACCGAGTTTCGTCAATCCTGCCTGTACTTCAGGGCATGATTTAAATAGATCCCAAAGTAAACCGGAGCGATAATTCTCTATCATCACAATGATCGGTCCCTGATCAATGGCAAGGTAAGCATTGGAGTACCAGCCCTCCGTTATGTTAAATGCATCATAAAATCCATAATCGCCCCAGGTTCTTTGGCCCAGGGAATAATAAAAGAATTTCAGCGCCTTCATGGATTCTTCCGGCGTATAGGGAAAGGAAGACAAGGCAGCCGTTGGCGCAATTACGCCCAGATCGTTGGTCGGAGAATGTGCTGAGTAACCGTTTTGATTGTCGCTGGCGGTTAAACCCCAACAGTCTTCACTGTAGCCAACGAAGCTGAGAGGATTATCAATGCAGTAAGCTTGATTAATTAAAGTATGATTCACGTTTTGCGTCCAGTAATTGGATGAACCATCATCAAGATTGCGAGGGTCAAGTCCCAAAAAAGAATAATGTGCAAAGAACAATGGTCCGCCATAAGGGGATCCTAAAGGTAATGTTATTCCATAATATGCATTTCCATTTTTAATTGCACCATTCTGGGTCCAGCCATTAGCGTATACGGATGATCCAATTGTATGGGTAGGAGAAGAAGCCGCCAGAACGTACGTTATCAGGCACTCGTTATATCCGCGAATCTGGTGATTCATCACCCAGCCTTTGTCGGGCGACCAATGCCAGTACAATACATCTTGCCCTTCGCGTGTGTACCAATCCCATTCAACTGAATTCCACAGGAAATTAATACGGTCAATGAGATCGGATTCAAGCGGAACGGCGCTGTTGAGGTACTGGCGAAAAGTCAATAACCCCTGAATTAGGAAGGAGGTTTCCACTAAATCACCTCCATTATCATTTTCACTAAATGGAATAACCTTCCCCGAGTTTCCGTCAATCCAATGAGACCATGCCCCGTGAAACCGGTCCGCCGCCTCAAGAAAATCCAGAATCCTATCCATCCGATCGAGGCCCTCTGCACGTGTAATAAAACCTCTTTCCATTCCGACGATAAGCGCCATAATCCCAAAACCGGAGCCCCCGCTTGTTACAAGGTCACCTGAAGTGTTACGCTCGCGAGCCATGCCGCTATTGGGTTGTGCAAAATCCCAGAAGTACTTGAAGGTTTGTTCCTGAACTTTAGTGAGCAGTTCGTCATCAGACAAGACGGGAAATACCGGTTCCGACGGCGCACCCGAATAAAAGAACTTCACAAATTGCGTCATGACTTCTTCTCCAACTCCTTTTACAGCATCGGATATCCAAAACTGATACTT
>DASUGQ010000164.1:0-11955 GCA_036273935.1 Cyclobacteriaceae bacterium
GTCGATAAAATTCTCATAGGTTATAAAATTAGTCTATTACAAATTTAGAAATTAAGCAATCCCAGCCAAAAAATTACACCCGCCTCATTCTTTTTTCCCAAAATTAACCTTACCCAAAGCGTCCATTAACTTTCTGAAAACCTCAAAATACAAGGTAACAAAAAAGAAGATGGTCATCACCCAGATGATCAAAACATCAAAAGTATAGGTGTCGATCATCGATCCAAAAAGATTCTTCTTCGGTGCAAAAAAATGCGCGCGATAGTCCAGCGAACCCGAGGGCTTAGGGTCAAGAAAGACAGGATTGATCTGCTGCAGCAATGCTCCGTTATATTCAATAATTCTGTTTTTCTCCTTCACATTTTTTACAAGGTCAGCCAGCGCATCGTTGTAATATCTGCTCTTCGATTCATTCAGGTTATTGCCCTTCTTGTTTTCATCATCATACATCTTTCTTTCGCGCATTCCCACAGCAGTATTGTAGGCATCGAGATAAAACTTTTTGTATTGGCCAAGATAATCCTCCAGCGCCGCATTCAATTCTGGTGTGAAGTCCTGCTGTGTCCATTGCTTATCGATGTTCAACTTTTCAAGTCCTTTCTTGAAATAAGCTTCATTGCGGAGATTGTCTTGCAGGATACGCAGGTTTTTTACAATGACTTGTTGAACGGAATCATTCTTCCTGTCAAGGTTGTCGGCGATAAATTTTCTCCGCGTGTTCAATTCATCCATGAGGAAGGACGCTTTGAAATCGGCCTGCGCCTCAATCTTCTCAAGGTCATAATAGGGTGCTTCAAACGTATTATTCTTGAAATTATATACAGCCAACGCCTCATATGCCCACCGTGAGGCCATGAGATCGGCAACGACTGGTACCTTGCCCTTCGTGCTGATAATATGATGAAGTTTATCAAAATTGAATAGTAATCCACTCAGGATCATTTGTGGAATCAACAGCAGGGGAATCATGATATATACTGTGACCGCTGAGTTAAATGCGGAAGAAACATTCAATCCGACCACACAGGCAAAACACGACGTACTGAACAGTACGAACCAAAATGGTATCAGCATGTGCCATTCAATTTCCAGTATTAGATTTCCGACGAGGACAAAACTCAATGTCTGAATCGCGGAGAGCGCGAACAGGATGGTGAGCTTGGATAGTAAGTAACTGTTCCAACTCAGATTTAGAAAGGATTCCCGCTTTAGAATTTTCCGGTCGCGAATGATCTCTTCCGCACTAACTGTTAACCCCATGAAAAGGGCAACGATAATGCTCATCAGCAGGAAAGCGGGAAAATTGTCGTTAAACCTAAAGATATATTCCCGGCCGCCCGGCGCACTTCTGTACTTTGTGATAATGGCCAATATGAACGCCAGCAAGGGTGCCTCCAGTAAATTAATAAGGAGGTATTGTTTGTTGCTCAGCTTCGATAATGTATCGCGTGTTGTAAAAATTATCGTCTGCTTTAGTTTGTTTGGCAACGTCAATGAATGGGGCGGTTCTTCTTTAACATCCTCCACTCTAGGAAGCTTAAACCTTTCGTTGTACCAGTCATGCCATTGAGTCGGACTAATCTTCCGTTTGCTGGTAGGTTGACCGTATTCATCTACAACCTTGGCCTCAATGATATTAAATATCTGTTCGGGATTAACGTTACCACATGTCTCACATTGTCCGCGATTGCTGTCAACCTGAAGCGTGGATTTCTTGAAATAGGTTACCGCTTCAACTGGCGGTCCATAATAAGCCGGGTAACCACCCGTATCCATGATGATCATCTTGTCAAACATCTTATAGATGTCTGAAGACGGCTGGTGAATAACGACGAAGATTAATTTCCCCTTGAGGGAAAGTTCTTTCAGTAAATCGATCACGTTCTCTGAATCGCGGGATGAAAGACCGGACGTCGGTTCATCAAGAAATAAAATGGCGGGTTCGCGGATCAGTTCCAGGGCAATGTTGAGGCGCTTTCGCTGCCCGCCGCTAATGGTTTTATCGAGAACACTTCCTACGCGCAAATCCTTTCGCTGGTCGAGTCCCAGATTTTCGAGGACCTCCATCGTGCGCTTATGAAGCTGTTCCTCTGTATAGTGGGCAAAGCATAATTTCGCGTTATAGTACAGGTTTTGGAAAACGGTAAGTTCTTCAATCAGCAGATCATCCTGTGACACATATCCGATCACACCGTGTATCTTTTCCTTTTGCTCATGGATATCAAAACCGTTAATGAGAATTTTCCCTTGTGTTGGTTTGACCAGGCCAGCCAGGACGTTTAGCAAAGTCGTTTTTCCCGCCCCGCTTGCGCCCATGATTCCAATAAGCTTTCCCGGGCCCTCAGAAATCTTAACATTGCGAAGCCCAATCACTCCATTGGGAAAGCGAAGCTCATCGATCGTGGCGTTGAAAGAGAGTTTGGTTGTTTTTAATTCCTCATTGAAGTTGGCAACAAGGTCGCTGTAGTAAAGGGCATCCCCTGCTTGCGTTTTTATCGTGCTCCCGTGAGAAAACAGGTATACACGGTTGGGCTGCATCATGAAGCCATTCAGCAGGGTAGACTCCTCACCGAGGTATTTCGTGAAATACATGTCAACACTGCGTACCCTCATAAATACGAGGGTGCCTTCAATGTGACCGTGAACGTGCTTGAAAGCTGAGCCTTCAGGAGCGTGCTCCAGGGAGTTAACCTGCAATATGTCGCCGAAGTCTATCCTGGCCGCAATTTCCTGGATGACGAATGTTTCAATCAATGAATACTCATCCTTTTCAATATTAAAAACATTGGAGGCCGTGTTAATGATCTCCATACGCTGTGACGTAAAATTCTTATCGGCGCCCACCAGCTCCAAAAGCTTGATGAGTACTACTACTTTCTGTTTTTGCGTTAAGGTTTTGTTGATCTTTTTACAGATCCCCAACGTCTTCACAGAATCCCTAACAGAGGTGAGTTTCTTTTTTCCCTCCTCTTCCTCTTTGCCATACTCGGAGAATTGATCGTATAATGCCAGGTATTCCTTTACCGAATCCTGATCAAGTTCTGTTTGGAAAAAATTGATGACGAATTGTCTTTCGCCCTCCGTAACACCGCTATCCTGTTTGGTTATGATAGCAAAAAGTTGTGTTAACGCTTTAAGAATTTCCTCACTCATAGGATAAGACTATTAAAAAATATCGGTTATCGGTTATCTGCCGGAGAGGATAACCGATAACCGATTTGTATTCTTGATGCTCGCGTATTAATACGTCTTGAATTCAAAAGGAATCCCTACCAACTCAGAGAACTCCTGGCCGGCTTCTTCCATATCCTCATCATCTTCGTGGAAGTACCACAAGATCTTCATTCCCTTTATGTCTTCCAGCGCAGAGAGCACATCGAGGATGAGTTTGGATGAAGCCGTGTTGAAGTATTCGAGCTTAAAAACAAATTCGGTTGACCCGTTAGGCTCTTTACTGTAATTACCGATCCACTCCAGTACTGGCCGGTAAAATTCCGCTGAATCTTCCGGCAGCGAACGACCAGAGATCTCAAAGATCCCGTTCTTTTTGTCGAGCATTATTTTCGGAGTGTCTTCAGTTCCTTCCAGCTTTAATATTTCCATGATCTATAGTTATTTTTAAAGTTCAACATTAGTTTTCCGTTTCTCTCGCTACATTCACCTTCAGACAGAAAAAGAAATACTCAGCAGACATTTCAGGAAATTCGTATTCGATTTTTTCTCCTGATTTACGTGCCATGTCAACAAAACCCAACCCGGCGCCCCCTTTGTCCGAGATAGTAGTATTTTTTATGATCTCCTTGTACAACTCCTTCAGGCCCTCCTTGTCGAGGCTGTTAATGTGTTCAAGGGTCTCCTTCAGCTTAGGCATGTTGTCCTTTCTGATGGGGTTCCCCGCCATGATAGAGTAACGGTCCTTCTCTTTGCCGATAAGGAAGATGGCCGTATGGCTATGAACGCCGCCATCGATTAACTCATCACTATGTTTAACTATGTTCTGCAGGGCTTCAACCATTACATTGAAAACCTTGCGTTTGATGCTCGATTCTTCCCCTGTTGAATCAAGGTTTCGTTCGGCCATTGCCAGGATCGACTTGGTGGTCTCCTGAGTGAACTCACCTTGATAAACCAGAATCAGGTTCTGGGACATCATGGTTCTGTGCAGGTCATAAATAAAATTCATGCGTCTAAGAGAATTTGTAATTTGCTAAGATATTAAGTTTTATAAAATCTATTGGTTTTGAGGCATTTAAATGCTCTCGTTATTAAAATTTAATTCCAATCAAGAGCACATCGTCTGTTTGTTTGTGATCGCCTCGCCATACCTCCCACTCCTGATCGAAGACGGTCATCGCCTCTTTCATTGGCAGGTTAAACACACGCTCTATTATTTCCCGCACGCGCCTGGGCCCGAACTTTCGGATCTCGGGACCACCAAACTGGTCAGGGAATCCGTCAGAACTGAAATAGACCGAGTCACCTTTATCTAATTTCAATTTATGATTTGAAAAATTTGTCTGGTTTTTAAAGATACCGCCCCCGATTGGAAACTTGTTTCCTTTAATCTCCTCCATTTGACCATTCTTAATAATATATAACGGCCTATGAGCTCCGGCATATTCAACTTCGCGAGTATTCAGGTTAATCTTGCAAAGCGCGATATCCATTCCGTCTTTGGTGGTGGCGTCTTCGTCCTGTCGCAAGGTTGTCGTCACGCCTTCGTCCAATAAGTCAAGAATCTTACCCGGTTCAGTAATCTTGCGGCTCCTGACGATATCGTTGAGCAGGAAGTATCCGATCAATGATAACAGGGCTCCCGGCACACCGTGTCCCGTACAATCAACGGCAGCAATGAAAATGTCATCCTTAATCTGCACATACCACGGGAAGTCACCGCTCACAACGTCACGCGGTTTGTAGAGAATAAATGAATCGGGTAACGAACGATTTATAACCCGGTTATTCGGAAGAATGGCGTTCTGAATGCGCTTCGCATAGTTGATACTCTCTGTGATCTTCTTGTTCTTGTTCTGGATCTCAAGCTCGATGATCTTCCTTTCTGTAATGTCATGCGATACAACGAGAACAGACTCCAGCTTATTCGTTTCATCATATTCAGGAATTGCATTCACCTGCATAACACGATGTCCCAAATCGGATGGAAAGTCCATTTCAGTTGCAACCTTATCATTGGTTGCATTGACCTGCTCAACGATATTCAACCACTTGTCCAGGATCGTGCTGTCGAGTTCAACGTCCTTCACTTTCTTGTTCAGGAACAAGACCGGACTTTTACCGCTATAAGATTCAATGACCGGGTTAATGTATGAAATCGCCTCACCTTCAAGACGGGTGATCAGGTCTGGCGAGTTTTCTGACAATGCCTGCATCTTGCTTCGCATGCGTTGTTCCTGCTCTGCCCGACGGCGTTCAGTAATGTCGCGGGAGTTCAGTATAAAGCCATGTATCGCAGGATTGGACATACAGTTCGTACCCATCGACTCAAGCCACATGTACTTTCCGTCCTTGGCTTTGTACTCATATTGAACTGTTATTTTCTCATCGGGATTGTCAAGCATTTTGCTGAAGATACTTTTGAATATCTCGCGATGATCAGGGTGCACCTTGTCGATGTCGCTCTTTCCAATTAGTTCTTTTTGTCCATAACCCAGAATGGTCTCGACCGACGGAGAGATGTATCGAATAGTCTCATCCTCCTCGTAAATGGTAATGACTTCAGAAGCATTTTCAAGCAAAAGCTGCATACGCTTCTGCGTACGGTTTACCTCTTCGATCTGATCCTCCAATCGCTCATTGGTTCGCTGCAGCTCTTCCTGAGTGGCCTGCATTTCCTCAGCATTCTGACGAAGAACTTCCTGCTTTTCTTTCAGTTCATTACTCATCTCCTGCGATTCCGCCAGGAGCTTGCGCGTGCGTTCATTCACACGAATATTGAAAATCGTACGAGCCAGGATCAGACTTAATTCGTTTACAAAATTGACCTGGGAAGAATCAAATCGCTTGAAGCCCGCAAACTCAAGCACACCATAAACTTCTTCGTTTGTAATCAAAGGAACAATCAGCAGGCAGGTGGGGCGTTGTTCACCCAGTATACCCGAGGTTATCGTAACATATTCAGCTGGGATTTCCGTGCGTAGAATGGAATCCTTTTCAGCAACCGCCTGCCCAACCAGGCCCTGGGCAAACTTAAATTTCTTTTGTAAGTATTTTTTTCGCCCATAAGCAAAACTTGCCCGCATCTCGATTATGGGATTGCGTTCATCTTCATCGTTCACTACGTAAAAAGCTCCCTGAACGGCACCAATCTTATCCAGGATGAATTTGATCACATCTTCACCCAACGTGTCCAGCGTATCATGTGCCCGCAGCACTTCACTGATTTCTGCAACACCCCTGACAATCCAGTTGCGTTCCTTATCCCGTCGTTCATTTTCGATAAGGTTTTTCCGCATGGTGATAAGAGATGTACCCAACACATCATTCTCACTGGCAGGTTTGAACACCGTATCATATTTTCCTTCACCAATCCGCTTGGCAAACTCGGCGTTGTTTTTTAATGTGTTTACCAGTTCATCTACCTTCCTGGCCATCTGCCCGAATTCGTCCTGGCTGTGATGATTGCTCTGTTCAGGCAATATCCCGTCCGCCACCATTCCCAGTTTATTGCGCATGCTAAACAAAGGCTGAGTCAATGACCGCGTCAATACCATTGATAAAAGGATGGCAACCAGCAACACGCAAAGGCTGGCATAAAAGAAAGACTTCACAATCCGGGTTGCATCTCCGTTTGCTTCTTTCTGGTCAATTTTTGCCAGCAAAACCCAATTTGCTGGTTCTATCTTTCGAGCAACCTGAAACGCTGCGGTTCCCCGATAGTCTGGACCTTGGGTTGTGGCGGAACCTTTCTCCAGCGCATTCTCAATAACCTGATTTGATTTGTCCTTTTCGTCGATGAGTTTAAGGGCACTGCCCGGATCGCTTCGAAGGGGACTGATGTAAATCATTTTCTTCGAGATGGGGTCATGCCGTGCCAGCAAAACTTCACCTGTCTTACCCAATCCCTGGTAGTTCTTTAGCGGCTGGTAAGCTTTAGCAAGATCCAGTTTTACAATCAGGATATTAGTCCCCGAATTTGTCTGCAGCGGGGCGGCAACGAATGTGAAATATTTCTCTTTCTCCTTCACTACCGTTCCGAAATAAAAATCCAACTGCCCCCTTTCGAGAATCAGTCCATCCGGGTCGACAAAGTTTCCAGACTTCAATGATGGATCGGTTGAAGAGACAATATTTCCACTGGTTGTCGTGATGTAAACCTGATCGAAGTCAAAGTTTTCCTTTTGTTGCGACAAGAACTCTGCAAGTGGATCAAATGCTTCCGAGTCGTCGCCTGTCAGTGAATCGTTTTCCGAAGGCACGTCCATCATTGCCATAATATCCATACCGCCGGCGTCAGTCGCTGCCAGTGGCGCTTCGCCTTTTACTTTATCCGACTGCTGAATGACTTTGACCCCTGTCACAACCTTTTCAAAATACACCTTGAAGTGTTCTGCCCTGCTGTCGGCAATTGCCGATAAGTTATTGGTATACTTTTCCTGGTTCGCTGTCAGGTTATATTGGTAGGTGAAGAAACTTATTGCAGTCACAGCCACCAATGAAATCAGCAGTATGATGAGCGTGATCTTTGTACTTATCTTAATATTCTTTAGCATGTCCTTAATGCTTCAACATGTTTTTTATTTTACGACCTTTTCCAATAGCTGCGTAGCCTCTTCAACAAATTTCCGTTTGTCTTCAGAGAGTTCACTGAATGATGCAATCTCCATGACGCCCAATATTTCGTTGTGACTCTTCACGGGCACGATGAGCAAATGGCGCGGCGAGGAACTCCCCAATCCCGATACAATTTTGATATAACCTTCCGGTATATCATCCAGGTAAAGGGTGCGACCCCCGAGGGCAGCTTGCCCAATCAATCCCTCACCGAATTCATATTCGATGGAAGCACTCTCACCAAGATTCAGGGCATATCCGCTGGTTAATTCCACCTTACGTTTACCGTCTTCTTCACGCGCCTCATACAAGGCCCCCTGGCCCGCGTCGAGGGCCCTACAAACGGCGTGAAGAAAATCTTTGAAAATTTCTTCCCTGCTTTTGTCCCCGCTTAGACTCGCCTGTACACTTTCAAGGGAAATGGTGCTTTTTGATCCGCTTAGCGAAGAGCTGTCTGCCTGTTCAGACTCAGTGGTCTTTTCCTTAAAAACCACCAGCTCTTTTTTAGAACTTATCGTATAAAATATTGCAATCGCTCCAAGAATGAATGTGGCACCTACCACAAGATAGGTTCTCGTCAATAACGAAGCATATCCGGCATTCTCAATCACATCCGATGGCAGAGAGTAGAGCATGTAGGCGGAGGCCAGCATCGCCAGAAAAAAAATCATCGCCAGGAACAGGCTCAGCCGCTGAGAATTTTTTAGCTGTAGAATCATCGGTATTGTATTTCTAATTCTTGTAAGAACTCTATAATTTGATCAACCTTCAGGACATAATCAATTTCTGTTGCTGATAATGCAGCCTTGGGCATCGTTTCAATCATGCATTCAGATGGCTCCTGGACGATGGTTAGGCCTTTCCGCTCCTTGATTGACTTCATCCCCTGCGCCCCATCACGATTGGCACCTGAAAGTAGAATGCCTATTAGTTTGTCCTTGTATACATAAGCACATGTGCCCAGTGTAATGTCAATAGCCGGTCGCGAGTTGTTGATCATGTCTTCCGTCGATAGGGCGAAATAGTGCCCCAGCTCGACCGACAAATGATAATTCGCCGGGGCCAGGTAGACGCTGCCCTTCTTTATAGCTTCTTTATCATATGGTTCTGTTACCTGCACGACGCTTTTAAGTGACAATGCCTCGACGAATCCATGCCGTACATGCTTCAATCTGTGAAGGCACAAAATGATTGGCAAAGGAAACTTCGTCGGCAGATGGGACAGTATTTTCACTACCCCCTGGAAACTGCCAGCTGAACCTCCTATAACAATAGCTTTGTAACTGTTATTTAAGCTAAACTTGCCCATTGTTCTCTGACAACTTCCTAATCTTTTATTTTCTTATAAACCTTTTCCTCGTTATTCACCACGATAAACCGGTTGGCGAAATCGCACCAGATCAACGATTCCTTTGAACCAATGGCCAGGTACCCGTATTTAAACAAGCTCTCGTGAAATTTCTTCAGCACATCATTCTGAAGACTTTGATTGAAATAGATCATCACGTTCCGGCAAAGGATGAGATCAAACTTGTTGAATACTTCGCCAAGTACCAGATCATGCCTTCGGAAGCTTACATTCATCATGAGCTCCTTGTCGAAGACGGCGTTTCCATCTACCACTTTATAATAGTTTGAGAAGGTCGATGAACCTTGAAACCGGATGTAATTCTTTTCATTCAGCTCCATATTCTTGACCGGGTAGGTTGCCATCTTGGCCCGGTCAAGAATGTTGGTATCAAGATCAGTGGCGATAATCGTTACATCGTGCAGGATGCCCATTTCCTTCAGGAGGATGGTCATGGAGAGCACCTCTTCACCCGAAGAACAGCCGGCATGCCAAATTTTAAATTGTTTGTGATTTAATAGTATTGATGGAACGATTTCCTCCCGCATGATCCTCCAGAAGCTTGGATCACGAAACATTTCTGTAACATTTACGGTAAGCTCATCCAGAAAGTCATAGATGAAAGATGGTTGTTCATTGAGCCGTTTGACCAGGGTATCCACCGTAAGCTTCTTAAGCTCCATAATCCTGAGTACCCTTCTCTTAAAAGACGACATGGCGTAATTCCTGAAGTCATAGTTGTACTTCTGGTATATCAGCTCAGAAATCCTTTTAAGATCGGCTATATCAATATCCTGCATGAAGAGGTTTTTAAAAATTCTTTGAAGCCGTCAAAAATAATCTGCTTCCCCCCTGCCACGCTTTTATTTACATATTAAATATTACACGCGTGGAATTGACCGGAAAGCCAACCAATTACAAAAATGAATTCATTGTGAAATCCGCCTCTAATTAGTTGAAAAAGTGATCTTTAAAATCGAAATATATAAAAAAATACGCGGTTAGCTATCAATCCATCCCCCGATCCAATTCCTCCCTCGTAATTTTTAACGCCTCTAAGTTTATCCTCAGTACTTTTTCAATGTCTTCAACAATGGCCCAGTCGCCTCCACGATCGCCTTTAGTCCGTTCTTCAGCCAATTCTTTTTTCATGCGATCCATTTCGCCTTGCACCTGTACAAGCTCCGCCTTTGTCCGGTCCAACTCGTCCGAAGTGGAGCTCACTTTCAGGCGCTTCTCCAACTGATCAATTTTGGCAATGTAATCGCGCTCTTTACGGCCCATTTCTTCCTGTGTTGCCTGGAGTTCCTCCATATTTTGCCTCATCTCCTCTTCCTGCGCGCGCATCATCTCCGTAACGGTGTGTGACTCTTCCAGCAAGGCCCGGTTGCGTTGAGCCGATTTCACACTGGCAAAAGTAGAAGAAATGGTCTCGCTCAGGCGTTCAACAAATTTTATCTCGTGCTCTTTATATTCATTGAATGATGCCAGTTCAATGACGCCATAGACTACCTGATCGATTTTTAAAGGCACGAGGAGCAAGGATTTGGGATTAGCACCTCCCAGGCCCGACGTGATCCTGATGTATTCATGGGGCATCTCCTTTAAGTAAGTGGTCTCCTTTTCCAGGAACGTCTGCCCAAGTATACCTTCGCCCGGCTTAATCCTCTGGCTTTCAAATTTCCGTGTGTCGAATGCAAAAAGTGATATCAATTCCAGGAACTTGTTGTTCGGATCATCGTCATTCAGGAGGTAAAGACCACCCTGATTAGATCTCGTATAACCGACCAGTGCGGCAATGATCTCATCACCCAATTGGTTAATATTTTCTCCACCCGTCCTAAGGATGTCGACGAACTTTGTCAGGCCGTCATTAGCCCACTGCCTCCGTTGTTCTTCGTCGTTCATGTCGCGGAGCTTGCGTTGCATTTCAATGAGTGAATCGGCAAGTTTGTTTTTGCCGGGGGCGTACCGCGCATCCAGTTCCTTGTAATCGATGCTCAAGTTTCCTTTTCCTATTTCCTGGATAAACTGTGAAGCGTCTTTCAAATGTTCGGTCACTTCATTGACACTGGCAGCAACATCAGCAATTTCATTTGGCGGTAGGTCGTGGGTTTGAATCTGGTCTTTAGTATTGCGCTCAATTAACTTCAGCGGGTCGATAACTTTCTTTCTGAACAGATAATACAGGGAAGCAATCAGGCCAATGTTAACGAATACAATTGCCGTCATCCAAATATTGAGCGATGAACGCGTCTGCCTCACAACCACATCCAGATCAGTAATCAATTTGTCATACCAGGAGGAAATGCTGATCCAACTCACCTCAAGCATTTTCCTGTCGACACCGGAGTTGTCGCTCGAAATAGCTTGTGAGACCTTTTGTTTAAAATCAATCCAATGGTCGCTTACCTCCTGCAGGCTAATGGCTGACAGACGATCGAGTTTGTCAATAAATATAGATGTTCCGTCTACGCGCCCGCCGTCAGTCAATACCTTAAGCATATAATCATGTTGCTCTGCATCTGCCAGGATTTGAGCTCCCAGGTCGGTACTGCCTTGTAATAGCAAATTTGTTTCGAGCATAATCTGCTGACTGAGGAGTTCGGATTTCCGTGCAACATCCCGCTGATGGTGGTGTTGCTCAAGCGCAACAATTCTCCACCTGATAATGGAAAATTCAACGACGATGATTACCGCTAAAAAAGTTAGTAGGAACGCAATCTGAATGTTAAGCGGCCTATTGCGAAAAAACTTCATGCCTTAAAAATAGATAATTACTTCTTTTCACCATGCTCGAGGCTGTCTTTTGTAAA
>DASUGQ010000165.1:0-11310 GCA_036273935.1 Cyclobacteriaceae bacterium
TGTGTTCTGTGCCGGAAAGGAAACAACATTTGAATTCCTTGAAGGCGTACTGGATGAAGTAGTTGAATTGTTTCCCAGCAAATACATTCACATTGGCGGTGATGAAAGTCCGAAGACACGCTGGCAAAAATGTCCCTACTGTCAGAAGCGCATCAAGGTGGAAAAACTAAAAGATGAACATGAGTTGCAAAGCTACTTTATCCAGCGCGTGGAGAAATATCTGAATACAAAAGGAAAAAGTATCATTGGTTGGGACGAAATTTTGGAGGGCGGCCTGGCACCTAACGCAACCGTGATGAGCTGGCGTGGTGAAGAGGGGGGGATCGCGGCGGCTCAGCAAAAACATAATGTGATCATGACGCCGGGCAACTGGGTTTATCTGGATCACTACCAGGCCGATCCGGCCACCGAACCGCTGGCAATTGGCGGGATGACCACGGTAAGTGAAACCTACGGTTACGAACCACTGCCATCACAACTTACCGATGAAGAAAAAAAATACATACTCGGGGCGCAGGGAAATGTGTGGACAGAGTACATGACAACGCCTGATTATGTTGAGTACATGGTCTATCCGCGCGCTATTGCACTGGCGGAAGTTGTTTGGTCACCCAAAGATTCAAGAAACTATGATAACTTTGCCCAACGGATGGCCAGCCACAGGGCTTTGATGGATGCATGGAAAATTAATTATGCAAAGCATATGTTTGCCGATGTGAAGAGTGATTCAATTCAATAAATATATTTATCAAAGGGAATGGCAGTCAAACGCCATTCCTTTTTAAAATCTTTGCTATGAAAATTCATACCTACTTCCCTGCGTTAGCATTCTTCGTTGTACTCACCGGATTTCAGCTTATCAAGACGCAACTTACCATTACTGTGCGCAATGACCTGGGCAATACCGTGGAAGGGGCTTCAGTGAAGTTGTATGAGAAAGAAGAGGATTATACGAAGGAAACCAATGTTGCTGCAGAGGGCGTCACAGATGCCAAAGGTGTTGTCAAACTCAAAGAGTTGAAAGCCATTCCTTACTTTGTACAGGTTGAAAAGGGAGACCTCAACAATTTTGGCGGTGGCGAGCAGACAGGAAAGTTAGAAGCCAATAAGATCAACAAAGTAACCATTGTAATTCAGTAAAGAGTAAGTGCCGCCAGCGATGAGGCGCCTTCGTTGATTAGAACACCTCACATAAATCCATTATTGCCTGATTACGGGTATTTGACAGTCCGTTAAAAAGCTGTAAGTTTATTTACGATTGGTAGTTGCTCTCCACTAACGAATCACCGCTATGTCGCTATGGGAAAAAATCACGCGATCCCCTTCTTATCGACCCGCTCAGATCGCCATTCATCCGGAGCACACTGATGTCAGTGACCGCCTCGTGAAACCATTTAAACGTAACGAACAATACTTTCTCGTAAGAATTAATGAAATGTATTTGTCCTACAGGAGAAAATGGTTCAGTGAATACGACCCGATGGTTTTTGTGCTGTCTGAGTTTCTCTATGGAGGAGAGAAAGTTGCGGTACCCTACGTGGTGGGGCCTTCTATGCTGACGGAGAAAATTGAAAAGATACCCGAGGGAATGATTCTTAAGGATACAACTGTAGCGGGCCTCCACCCTTTTCGCGGCGGGGAGTTTGCCATAAGTGTCGTACTTGCTCGCCTTCGACAGCAAGATTACCTTCGAAAAATACTCAAGCTTATTGAAAGTACGGCGGGTACATACACGTCAGGTTTTGTCACTATGATAAGTCAATACAGTAAAGTGGCCAAAGTTGTGTTGGATGGTATCGATAGCCTGTTGGATACGCAAGACGTAGAACCTCTGATCGGCTTCCGAAAACCATATCAACCTGATGTTGACAATTTTGTGCCAACCTATTTTGTGCTGATCAATAAAGACGAGCAGGAAGTAAATGAGAATAATTTCTACGTTAAGAACAATTCACTGCTCTACGGTGATTCTATCGACAAAGCAAAACCTTATCGCAAGGATGATTACGTGCTTTACAGCATTCGGGACGCCGTCATTCGCAGTGACTATGAAAGCCTGCCGTTCCACAAGCAATGGTTGGAGCTGGTAAAGACCATTGGTGATCTTCACAGCATAAACGATGATGAAAAGCAAATCATCAATGCTAAATTATTTTCACTTCAATCTGTACTGGAAACGAGTCCCGATCTCACTCAACCACAAGTTGACGAACTTATTAACGGCTACTTGGCTGAACGCGACAAAATGATGGCGAGAAGAACAAATCGTTTAAGCGGTTCAGCTGAATCCCGGCCGGAAGAAACGCAACCCGAAGATGAATGGAAAAAGAAGATGAAAGATCTTTCGCTTCGCATTCTTAAGTCACGATAAAAACTTTTTGAAAGATGAGTGCCGAAAAAATATACGCTATAAAAATAAAGGTGGCGGAGAATGGTATTTCTATTATCTGGGGTGGCGACGCTCCTGACCTCAAACCTGGCTTATTAAATAAGAATTCCATGAAGTTGGAGTTAAGCGTCACACGAATATTCCACAAGGTATTGAACAGGGGAAAAAGGGAATTACTTGAAATTTTTGAGAAGAATGATTTCGAAGTGCTGGGTAACATGCTTTTTAAAATACTGTTGAGTGAAGAGGCCGTCAGAAGCTTTCTTTATGGCCGTTTGGCCCTGATCACTCGCGACCAACAGGCAAGGTGTCGCATGTTGATTGAATTCGATCCAAATGCGTATGACCTGGCCGCGTTGCCCTGGGAATACTTACTGATTCAACAAGACGCGGAAAAAAATATTTCACCTTTCTTTTGGGCCGCCGATCGCAACAGACAGTTTGATCTTATCCGTTATGTCGCCCCCGATTTTCCGCCGGCAGTTCAGCCTTTGATTACCGAATCACAATCATTGAACGTCATTCTTGTGATCAATAATCCTTCGGATAAGCCGATAGACAAAACGAGAATGATTTCTTGTTTGAAGAAACTTCGCACAGATCATAAATCATTTAATTTATACACCGATGAAAATCTGATAAATCCACCATTCACCAAGCTGAAAGAACGGTTGACTGAATATCTGAAGTTCATCGATGGACCCTACGTGCTGCACTTTTATGGTCATGCACAAATGCATAAAGAACAGGCTGGAATTTTTTTCAACAGCGCCAGCGATACAGCTGAGGAAGTAAAAGGAGATGATTTTGCCGATCTTTTTGACCGTGGAGGCAGGGACAACTTTCGTCAACCTGACCTCGTGGTATTGCAGGCGTGTGAGAGTGGCCAGGTAGGCGAAAAGGGAAATGGCATCGGGTTCCTGTTAGCCAAGAAGGGAATACCCGCAGTTGTAGCCATGCAAAATGAAGTCACCGAAGATGCTTCCGAGAACTTTGTCAGGGAATTTTATTTATCCCTCCTTAAAGGAGATAATGTTGCCCATGCCGTAACAAACGGAAGGACATTCATGGCCATCAACTATAATAAAGATGCTGAAAACCCAGAAGAGCACTACTGCGACAATACATTCGGTGCCCCGATTGTGTTTATTTCTTCAGAATCACCATTTTATTTACTTCCTCCTCAGCAACGCAGTGTCATGAAAAAGAATAGTAAGAAATGCAGGAAATGCGGTTTCTATTATGATGACATTAGCCTGGACACCTGCATTCAAAATGGTGGAAGATGTGGTGGTGAACTCATACTGGTTTCTGAAGCAGAACAAGGCGCGTCTGTCGGTATAGACAAATTAGAGAGCAGGCCAACGAAAGTACTCATTGCTGACAACGTGCCCCGAAGCTCGTCGGCGAATTAATCAAAGGATAAATGAAGCTCGAAGCAAAAGAGATCCGCACCATGCTGGCCCCTTTCTACAGCAAGGCCTGTATGGATGAACGCGCTAATATGCAGGAAATAACAGCGCTGCTGGAATATGCACGCGAATTGTTTGAGAAAAATTATGCGTATGAAGTCTGGAACAACATACGCCTGGACAGGCTCCGTTTTGATAAAGAACCCTTTACGGAATATCTTGGCGAACTGCGCCATGCATTTCTTACCCTCGTCACCGAAAATGTAATTCGCAACATTAAAAATGTCTGCCGATGGGACATGAATAAGGGTTTCGAAACCTGGTTAAATGAATATGCTCATTCCCTCACCTGGTGGAGAGATTATGTCTATGAAAGTTTATGTGAAACTGATTTTCAGTTCACAGCTGAGCAGCAGGAAAAGGTAAATCAATATAGGGAACTCAACGCATTCATACTGGACACCAAGTGGCCCGAAGCCTTTGACTATTTCGTCGAGTTATCGGATATCCAACAATTCGATCGGTTGATTCGAAGTAATCTTAAAATCATCTCCGGCGAAATAAAACTTTTTTGGAGACCCGATTATCACCACGCTATTTTCTTTTTTGAAGAAGCCAAAAAGATATGTCCTGAAAACCCCCGGGTAGAAAGAGGAATGGGAGAGTATTTCGCTCACACGGGTGAATATGAAAAAGCCAAGAATCATTTTCTCGCAGCTATTTCATTGGCGCCAAATGACATCGAGAATTACATTGGCATGGGCAATACATTTCTGAACGAAGGAAACCGTGAGGCTGCGGAAAAGTGGTATAAGGATGGTGTGAACATGAACTTTCTTGAGTACTACCCCTACTCACGAATTGTTAATCTCTACAACACCCCAGAGCGGATTGAAGGAAAAGAGGAAATAATTGAAACTTATCTTTCCAAGGTAACTCAATTCGAGGCCTACACGTTATCGACGAACTCGCTCTATAGTTTTTATCGTGATATCGGGCTTACTTACCTGAGCGCAAAAAAGTATGATAAGGCGTTTCAGTTTTACAAATCCGCGGATGCGTTGAAGCCGGATCTTACGGCTGCTAAAGTCGATTTAGGCTACACCTGTTGCCATGCCAAAAAATTTGAAGAAGCAGAAAACTGGATTAATCGTTCTTTGAAAGAAGACGAGAAATGGAACTTCGATTCTCACTGGGCGCTTGCATGGCTCTACGAACAGATCGCCGCTGAAAAAGAGGATGGCTCTGATAAAGAAAAGTATTACCGTAAAGCCATTGAAAAATATACCCTGTGTAAATCCATACGAAAGGCATGGTCGGACCGATGTTATAACTTAATTGGGATTTTATTTTACAAACTCGGCTTATACGATGAAGCTGCCGAGAACTATGACCTGGCAATTAAAAACAATCCGTCGGAGGTAGTTTATTACACTAATAAACGGGATGCTATTGAACGCGCGGGGGCCGCGCCTGATCAACTTGAAAAAGTGTTGATTGAAATCTGTCAGGTAATGCCGTCTGGGGCTGAACACTATAACCGACTGGCCGTCTTCTATCATGATCAAGGCAATTACCTCAAAGCAATTCCACTGTATGACAAAGCAATCACTCTTAATCCCAACTCCGCCCTTTATTTGGAAAACCGGGGGCTGGCCCTCCTCAATCTCAAAGAATATGAAAAAGCTGAATTGGATTATAAACAATCGGCAACACTAAGTCCAAACCATAAAATATATAATAAACTAGGCGTCTTGTATTATAACTGGGGTCACTACGATGATGCGCTGCAGTTCTATCTCAAGGCCATTGAATTGAATGATAAGGAACCCATCTACTTTGAAAACCTCGGGCTTGTTCACGAGCGGATGAAGGATGATTCAAAGGCAATTGGTGCTTATGAGAAGGCGATTGCATTAGAAAGGACTAATGGAATATACCTCAACAGGCTCGGACTCTTCTATTACAACAAAGCTGATGATCTAAAGGCGGTAGGTTATTATCAAAAAGCAATTGAACGGGAGCCGGATAACACGACTTACCTGCAAAATCTGGCACTCGCTCACGAACAACTTCACCGCGATGATGACGCTGAAAAAATTTACGAGCAGTTGGTCAATAGGGATTCTAACAACATTAATTCATCCGTCAGGCTGGCCGTAATTAAAATGCGAAGGGGCATCTACGATGAAATTGTTTATAAGTATTTAAATGCAGCAGTACAGCAAAATCCTGAAAACTTACAGTACCTTGAATACCTTGGTTATTACTTCGAAAAATCAAATCGCTTTGATGACGCCTTGCGAACGTACGAGAAGGCTTTGACAATCGACCCAGGGAATGAATATTTCAACAACCGGCTTGGAATAATTTTATATACGAACGGCACAGTGAGTAATGTTGAGAAGGCGGTTGAATATTACAAAAAGGCAATTGAAAAAAATGAACGCGCCGCTGTCTACTGGCAAAACCTCGGTCTTGCCTACGAATACCTTGGTCGCTATATGGATGCAGAAGCCGCCTATCTTGAATCGATAAAAATTGACTCACACAACGACGAATACCTCAATTTTATCGGGGTCTTTTACAACAATAAAATAATGAACTACGAAAAGGCAATAGCGTACTATAAACAAGCCGCTGCCATCAATCCCAAACCAATATATTACAGCAACATTGGCTATGCTTACAGTCTGATGAATGAACACGAACTGGCAACAGAGGCAAATGCGAAAGCCCAAAGTCTTTCAGAAGGAATGCCAGAACATATCCAGAATAAAAAATGACCGATAAATGGTGAGTGCTTTATCTTTATCGGCCTGTAATCAACACCACACCAAAAGCAATTACGACTATCCAAAAGCTATAGACATTAATAGCAGGGATCGAAATCCAGCCAAGCCGGATGGCGACAGCCAGTATTACAAAAACAACCGCTACTGCTTTTAAAATCGATCTTGTCTTGTTACTCATAGGTTTGATGTTTCACGGCAAGATAAATAAGGTGGAACCCTAAAGCAAAAATGCGTCGGATAGTGCATACCTCACGAGATAGTCCATCATTCACTTGTCCGCTATTTTGTTCGGCAACGTTGAAGTTCTACTTTTGAAGAATTTGTTTTATGGCTGAAATAGGTTCCGATATTCACAAAGCACTTGATTTACTGAACCGCGGAGAGTTGGTTGCCATACCGACAGAGACCGTTTATGGTTTAGCCGGAAACGCCCTGAACATCGATGCTGTCGCGAAGATATTTTCAGTAAAGAACAGGCCGCAGTTTGACCCGCTCATTGTCCATGTGCCGGATGTCACTCACGCCCGCGAATACGTCGAAGGGATACCGGACCCAGCAAGGGCTCTGACGGATAAGTTCTGGCCCGGTCCGCTAACAATTTTATTTAGGAAAAAACCGATCGTACCCGACCTTGTCACGGCGGGGCTCGAAACCGTGGGAATTCGATGCCCCAACCATCGACTCACAAGGCAGCTATTGGATATTTGTTCTTTTCCGCTCGCAGCACCAAGTGCCAATCCGTTCGGCTACGTGAGTCCTACGACGCCTGCACATGTTAACGAACAGCTTGGGGACAAGATACGCTACATTCTCGATGGCGGCCCCTGTCACATCGGACTTGAATCCACCATCGTTGGATTTGAAGACAGCGTTGTTGTAGTGTATCGGTTAGGGGGACTTAGCGTTGAACAAATCGAAAAAGAAATCGGGCCCGTTGACGTAAGGACGCATTCTGTTTCAAACCCGAAGGCACCCGGACAACTGAAAAGTCATTATGCACCGGGTAAAAGAGTTATACTTGGAAAACTCGAAGAGCTTATAAAAAAATTCAACCCCGAAGAGTCAGGGATTCTTTCATTTGATAAGGATTATCAAACCCCCTTCCAGTTTATTCTCTCACCAACAGGATCGATTGAAGAGGCGGCTAAGAATTTATTTACCGCTTTACGTACGCTTGAGAAAATGCCGGTGAAAATTATCCTCGCAGAATTGGTCCCGGATATAGGACTTGGGCGCGCGATAAATGACCGATTGCGCCGGTCTTCCGCTTCATAAGCGCCGAGGGAATATTAATTACCGGAAAAATTACTCCTTTCTCTCATTGAATTTCACCAAATTGAAAAACTCAAAGCAATTCGATAAAACTTCATGACTAAGAAAGTACTGGTACTCACGGGTGGCGGAGACTGCCCAGGACTTAATGCTGTGATCCGTGGTATATGCAAGCGTGCAAAACGTGAGAACGGTTGGGAGATATACGGGAGCATCGAAGCGTTTAATGGTGTCTTCAATGATCCGCAGGAAATTATCAAGCTCACCGGTGAGGTCATCGCCGGCATTCATGTTAAAGGTGGTACGATACTTAAGACCACCAATAAAGGTAACCCCTGTAAGTTTCCCGTTCAGCAACCCGATGGAACAATCAATTTCATTGATCGCTCGGATGAACTTGTAAAACGACTCAATGATCTGAAGTTTGATGCCGTCATTAACATTGGCGGCGATGGCTCCCAGCGAATTTCAAAGGTATTATTTGACAAAGGGATCAATATTGTCGGGGTGCCGAAGACTATTGACAATGATCTTTCCGCCACTGACGTAACATTTGGGTTTCAGACCGCCGTTCAAATTGCAACCGACAGTTTTGACAAGCTGGTGACAACAGCCGAAAGCCACCACCGCGTAATGATCATGGAAGTGATGGGAAGGGATGCGGGCTGGATCGCCTTACACACGGCCATCGCCGGCGGCGCGGAGATATGCCTCATCCCTGAAATTCCTTATGACATCAACAAAATTCTTGACCGCATTAATCTTCGGTACAAAAACGGCAAAGGTTTCGTCAATCTTGCTGTTGCGGAAGGGGCCAAGCCAAAGGAAGGTACAGTCGTATCCATAGAAGGAGAGAAGGGATCGGAGCACGTGAGACTTGGCGGAGTTGCCTATCAGATTTCAAAACAGTTGAAAGACATCGGCTGCACGGCGGAAATACGGGAAACAGTACTGGGACATATCCAACGAGGAGGAACACCCATTGCCTACGACCGCGTGTTGGCTTCCGTCTACGGGGTGAAAGCCTTTGAGCTCGTGTTGGAAGGCAAATTTGGACAAATGGTTTCTTTCAGAAATAACGCCTTTACATCCGTTTCGTTGGTGGAAGCGACCGGAGAAAATCACTTCGTAGATAAGAATTCCTTCCTGGTTCATGCCGCCAAAGGTCTGGGCATCAATTTCGGTGACTAAAGTTGAGCTACGGTTAAGTGCCTTCGTCTCCCCTTTACATTAGCTATATGGTCAATGGAAGTTATAAAACCAGGTCAAAGATTCAGTCCGTCCGCAAAAAATTGAACAAGCAATCGTTTTCATAGCAGGCTGAAATTAAGACCCACCCGGAAGGCCGAAGCAAAGAAAAATCTTCATTTTCAATGATTAGGCGATTGAATACAATTTAAGTTCACCACAATCCCGTGATTTGCTAAATTCGCCAACGATTTTTAACACAAAAGTATTTCTATGAAGACAATTGACGACATCAATTTCAAAGGGAAAAGGGCGCTGATCAGAGTAGATTTTAATGTTCCTCTGGACAAAAGTTTTAATGTCACCGACGATAACCGCATCCGGGCAACCATTCCGACACTGAAGAAAATTCTAAACGACGGCGGAAGCCTCATCCTGATGTCGCATCTTGGACGACCAAAAGAAGGACCTGAAGAAAAATACTCACTCAGGCACACGGTGAAGACAACTGAATCATTGCTTGGCCGGCCCGTTAAATTTGCCGGTGATTGTATCGGGGATGAAGCCTACAAACTTTCAGGGGCGTTAAAGCCGGGAGAGGTATTGTTGCTGGAGAACCTTCGTTTTTACAAACAGGAAGAAAAAGGAGATCCTGGCTTCTCAGAGAAACTTTCCAGGCACGGCGATATTTATGTCAATGATGCATTTGGAACAGCCCACCGGGCTCACGCATCGACCACCATCGTAGCACAATTCTTTAAAGAAAAATGCGCGGGCTATGTAATGGCCGCTGAGTTGGATAACGCGAAGAAAGTAATGGAGAACGCTGAGAAACCCTTCACTGCAATCATGGGAGGCGCAAAGATCTCAGACAAAATCCTCATCATTGAAAAACTGCTGGACAAAGTCGACAACCTCATTATTGGTGGAGGGATGGCCTATACGTTCTTCAAAGCCCTTGGAGGAAATGTTGGTAAATCCCTTGTCGAAGAAGATAAACTTGACCTGGCAAAGGAGCTGATCCAAAAAGCGAAAAGCAAAGGTGTAGACCTTCAGTTACCTATGGATTCCGTGATCGCCGATAAATTTGATAATGCGGCTGCAACAGAAATTGCCAACAACAATGCGATCAAAGATGGATGGATGGGCCTGGACATAGGCCCGCAAGCTACTGAGGTATTTTCAAAGACAGTTATTGGGTCTAAAACCATATTATGGAATGGGCCAATGGGCGTGTTTGAAATGGAGAATTTTGCTAAGGGCACGAAGAGAATTGCCGAGGCAGTTGTGAAAGCAACGGAGAAAGGTGCTTTCTCATTGATCGGCGGGGGTGATTCCGCCGCTGCCGTTAGCCAATTGGGCTTTAGTGATAAGGTCAGTTATGTTTCAACCGGTGGCGGAGCGTTACTGGAATATTTTGAAGGAAAAGTTTTGCCCGGGGTAAAGGCACTGGAAGAATAGGTACGCAAGGTCCGTTCTTCATCTAACTCAAATTCTACCAATGCATGTCTAAACAAATGGACGGTCACGAAAACTTGACCAATGGTTTTGTTTTGCAAAAACATAAATCTAACTTTAGGACAAGAAAAAGAGCCCCTTACTGGTAGGCGATTAGTAAGTTTTTCTTATATACCCGACACAACTGTGGTCTCAGTGTCGGGTTTTTTTTATGCCCCTGTGTAATTACTCAAGCGACCACATGGATCAGTTCCAATTGCCGAGCTTTTGAATTTTGATCTTTAACACACAGGGTTGGACCGATGGCCCCAAATTCCGAACAATGACCGCTAAATAACGTCCACACCGGAACGTTGAAGTAGCGTCGTACCACACTTCAATAATGTCCTTTACATTGAAGTTGCGTTGGCTGTCTTCGTGGGCCACCACAAACGCATCCACTACGTGATTCTTCAAAAAATCGTCAAATCTCCCATGATCAATTAATACAACGGAGTTCATTGGGTTGGAGTAAGGTGTCTATAAAGTAAGAGAAGACACAATACAATAAGAATCAGTGTTTTCCCTGACGAGTTGGTCAGGGAAAATGCTGACTCAAGGAACACATTTTCCTTTTTAAGATTTCATGAAGGTTCCAGGAAAAGACTTCAATATGCAAAAAAGGATAACCTCAAAAGACTAGTTATTTTTCCGTCTCAGATAGCCAAACGGCTTGTGCAGCCAGGGCATTGAATCGAAGACAGCGCGCAACGACCAGGCGTCGTGAATGACAAATTCAAATTGTTCGCCGGAAGCA
>DASUGQ010000166.1:0-5020 GCA_036273935.1 Cyclobacteriaceae bacterium
GGAATAAATTTTTCAACGTATGGAGCTACCCTCGTTCACCTGGACAAGAACGGAGAACCGGTTACACCTTTGTACAACTACTTAAAACCATTTCCTGAGGAAGCCGCAAGGGAATTTGCCCGTAAATATGGTTCAGCATCAAACGATCAGGAGACAGCCTCCCCGTTCCTTGGAATGCTCAACTCCGGTTTGCAGCTTTACTGGCTGAAGTATTTCAAACCCGATATATTCGGTAGGATTCATACGACGCTCCACTTCCCTCAATACCTTTCTTACATTTTCACTGGAAAGATTGTATCAGAACCAACGTCAATTGGTTGTCATACCAAATTGTGGGACTTCAATAAGCAGCAATACCATGCCTGGCTGACGAATGAGGATTTAGCTTCAAGGTTTCCCGAAATTGTGGCAACGTCGCAATGCTATCAGGTTAAAATAAAAGAAAAACATATCAAAGTTGGCGTTGGCATTCACGACAGTTCTGCTGCACTGACATCCTATTTTCAACGCGCTGATAAGGCGTTCGTTTTAATTTCGACAGGTACCTGGAGCATTGCCCTCAATCCATTTACCAGCGAGGTCCTTACGCTGGAAGATCTCAACCGTGATTGTCTGAATTACCTTAGCATTACCGGTAGTCCCGTGAGGGCTTCGCGGCTTTTTTTGGGTAATGAACTCGATCATCAACTGGCTGTTTTGAACAAGTTGTTTGGAACAGCTGCGTCTTATTACAAAGAAGTAAAACTCAATTCTTCCTTTCTACGTGCCCTTGGAAGTGGCGCAATAGATTGCCAATTCTGTCCGGCCACAATCAACAATCCCGGCGTAGTGGATCATGCGCTGACCTCCACAAGTTGGGATCCTTCCGTGTTTTCGTCCTTTGACGAAGCTTATCATCACGTCATGTTAGGCCTTGTGAAGTTACAGGTCGAATCTGTTCGATTGGCATTAGGTCAGTCGAAGGTGAACAAAATTTTTATTGACGGCGGATTTATTGAGAATGATTTATACATTCAACTCCTTCATTTTTACCTTCGGGATTTCGATATCGAAATATCAGACCGTCCGCTAGGTTCGGCTTACGGCGCTGCGCTGATTTTGGATGATGAAAAAGTCAGGGCTTTTCAACCGGCTTAATGAGCTCATTCGCGGGCTCCCCGGAGAATTGTAGAATATTTTAATGTATATTACTTGGCCTCAATGGTTTTATCTAAATTGTTTTAACTTTAGCCAACTCGGTAAGACCCATCATGATCTATGATATCTAACAAAGTATGTCTTTGAAACAACTGTTTAAAAAGAAAGGCTTGTCCTTTGCCATTTATTCGGTAGCCACTCTCATTATTTTTAACATCATCTTAATTTTTTATCTCTCGTCCACGCTCGATAAGACCCAGGCACGCGAAAGAAAAATTGCCTTCATGGAGCCAAGGGTTGAAAAACTGAGGAAGGACATCATGGAAGCCGCTCTTGATTCCTATCAGTATTGGACGACGAGAGACGGCGAGAGTCTTAATGAATACAGTGAAAAAGTTCAATTGACCTCAAGGGACCTGGACACCCTCATCTACCATTTGAAGCGCCTCGAAACTAATCCCTATGTAATCGCACGTGTTGATTCTGGTGCCGGCAAAATAATCTCTGCGCATCAGAAATTCCTGTCTGATATTCAGGGTGATTCAATTCAGGCAGCAAATGCATTCAGCGTGTTAAATCCCCAGCAGCTTGTCGCTGATAAAATTCTTAGTGACGTTCTTTCAAATGATGGAAACGTGGTGAGTTATGCCACGACTGTGCGCGTATTAAAAGTCTTGCAAGTAATTCTGCTCGCCAGCATTCCATTGTTGGTTCTCGTTTTAATGGCGTACCGAAAAGGGAAATCCAGGCTGGAAACTTTTAATCGCGACATCGAAGAGAGCAACCGGAAATATGTTTTCAATGATAAGGACGAAGTCAACCTCGAAGATGATGAAACGATAAGGTCTCGGTTGCTTACAAACCTGAAAAAAGCCTCAGAGTTTATTCAACAGGTAGCTGATGGAAATTATGCTATCCAGTGGGATGGAATCACCAACGAAAATAGTGAGTTGAACAAAGACAACATTGCCGGTGAATTGATCCGTATGCGGGAACAGATGAAGTTAGTGAAAGAACAGGATGAGAAGAGAATCTGGACTACGGAAGGATTGTCGATGTTTGGTGAGCTGATCCGAAAGAATCAGGACAACTATGATGCGTTGGCAGATAATTTCATCTCCAATGCTGTGAAGTACCTGAACGCTAAGGTTGGTGGTCTTTTCATTCTTGAAGAAGATCAAACCGGAAAACAATTCCTTGAGTTGAAGGCTTGCTATGCCTATGAAAGAAAAAAATACATTTCGAAGCGTATTGAAATTGGAGAAGGCCTGATTGGCCAGACGTACCTGGAGGGCCTCACGATTCATCTCAAAGAGATTCCTGACGAATATATGGTGATCACGTCCGGGCTGGGCGGCTCAAGACCGAAAAGCCTGGTGCTTGTTCCCCTCAAGACAAATGAGCGAATCGAAGGCGTTCTGGAACTGGCGTCCTTCAACGATTTCAAACCTCATGAAATTGAATTCCTGGAAAAAATTGGTGAGCAGCTTGCATCGTCTGTGATTTCGGTTCGGACGGCGCAGAAGACAAGATCGCTGCTTGAAGTTTCTCAGCAGCAGTCAGAGGAAATGAAGGCGCAGGAAGAGGAGATGCGTCAGAATATGGAAGAGCTCGAAGCGACCCAGGAGCAAATGCACCGGCAGGTGAACGAAATGAATACTCTCAAACACGATCTGGAGAAGGAGAAATATCTTTTTAATGCGTTAATGGGAAATATTCCAGACGCCATTTATTTCAAGGATGCGGATAGCAAATTCATTCGGGTGAGTGCCTACCTGGCTAAACATTTCAAGTCAACGGAGGATGAACTAATCGGAAAGTCCGACTTCGACTTTCAGGATGAATCACATGCCCGCGAGGCATTTGAGGATGAAAAGAATATCATGAAAACAAGGCAGCCCAAGATCGATTACGTAGAAAGGGAAGTCCTGGCTGACGGCTCAGAGCATTATGTATCCACGACGAAAATGCCGCTGGAAAATTTACACGGTGAAGTAGTTGGCACGTTTGGAATATCGCGTGATGTTACAAAACTGAAAAAGCTCGAGTACGACGTCAAAAAGAAAGAACAGGAGCTCAAGGAAGAAGAGAAACTTCACCGCATCAAGATCAAACAATTGGAAGATGAACTGGATGCTGCACAGAAGGAACTTGAAAAGCTGAAAAAGAAATAAGTCCATTAATTCCTTAGCTCCTTCCGCACACACTCCGCAAACTCGAACCTCTAGTTCATCGACCTAAACGCTGCGGCAAATTCGCTGGCAAAGTCTTCCAGTTTGGTTTGGCTTAGTGCAGGCATATGTTTACGGGCGTCTTCCTGCATGTAACCCTCACGGAGCGCCTTGCCCATCGTCGTATACTGCCGCGCATTTTCCTCCGGGACACCGGCCTGTAACATCCCCTTCAACTGCTCATCGTCACTGAACACGACCCACTTTAAATCCTTCCCAATGGCGTTACCAAGTACGTTGGCCACTTCGCTTCCGAAACGTTCGTCGCCAAAAATGTACCGTACCGATATGCCCTTGAAATTTAAGCGGAGTAATTCATCCAGGGCTACTGAGGCGATATCACGAGGATGGACAAGAAATAACTTCTCGCTTTCTCCGTAGTTGGCGCCCATGATACCTGCCTGCTTGATCAATCCAATCTGTGATAAGAAATTATTGAAGAAATAGGATGGCCGAAGGTGCTTTACATTAATGCCTTTAATACCGTTTAGCATTTTTTCGAAGTCGGCGAGGCCATCCACGGGACCAACCGCATTCCCTTTGTCAGCACCGATGCTGCTGAGGTTGACTACATATCTTATGTTGTTGGCCTGTATTGCTTCAGCGTAGTTTTTGCCGATTTCGTTTTGCGATGCCCGCCAATTATTGGTTTGCCAAAGAGGAGGGATCATCGTGTATACCGCGTCGGTACCCTCAAAGGCGCCCTTCACGAACGAGAGATCCTGAACTTTTCCGACGAGTGGCCGGGCACCAAGTTTTTCAATATCCTTTACACGATCCGGAGAGCTGGTGATGACGCGAACGTCATGGCCTGCCTTTACTAGTCCCTCAACAATGATCTTGCTGATGTGACCGATAGAACCAGTTATTACGTAGGTTTTCATAATTATCTGAGTGTTGATATGATTGACGGTACAATTTTATGTATGTTGTCTTTTATTTACTAGTAGTTATTTTATTGTGATATAGTTCCAAAAATCAGACTATTGTTGATTATCAATATATTATGGATGAATTTAATTTAAGCACAGTGCGGGATTGCCCGGTAACAGCGACCATGAGCATAATCGGAGGGAAATGGAAGATCCTGATTCTCTACTTGATTTTTAACGACATTAACCGGTTTGGCAAGATGAGTATGACACTCAAGGACATCAGTAAACAGATGCTCACCACCCAGCTTCGCGAACTTGAACAAGATGGCATTATCGAACGGAAAATATTTGCCGAAATACCACCACATGTAGAATACTTCCTTACTGAGAAAGGAAGATCTCTTTTGCCGATCATCGAGATAATGAAGGATTGGGGAAACAAGTATGTCCTGAAAGTAGTACAGGACGAAATAGTAGTGAACCTATAATCATCAGGTCCGATTGATCTAAAGGGCATCTCTAAGAACTCCTTGTGACCTTCTCCGGTAGGGAGAAGGACTAAGGATGAGGTGACAAAAAATAGGTTTTTGGAGATGCCCTAAAGGGTTATTTTATTGATCTCGTAAAATCCTGGCGGGATTCGTTAGCGCCGCACGAATCGACTGTGAAGAAATCGTGAGCAATGTCGCCAGGAGAACAACTACTCCGGGCAGTACAATCATCCACCAGCTGACCTCAATTTTATAGGCAAAATCATTAAGCCAACGATACGTCAGG
>DASUGQ010000167.1:0-11773 GCA_036273935.1 Cyclobacteriaceae bacterium
ATCCTAATCCATCGGTATTGAAATAAGACATATTGTGAAATAGAATCTTTTCCTTGAAACCGAGTTCACGATAGAAATTACGCGACACGTCAAAGTTTTTTGCCCCGATAAAAGGTCGAATCGATTTAGCTTTATGTTCCACGATTTCTGCTTTAGAAGTAGGTAGGAATATCACTTTTTTTCAAAAGGCTGATCAATTGAGACACTGGGTTGGGAAAACCAACGTGGCCCTTCTGCCGTCATGTAAACGCAGTCTTCGTGGCGAACACCAAACTCGCCAATGATAGAAATGTTTGGCTCAATGCTGAAGCACATCCCCTCCATGAGCGGTTGCTTATTTCCTTTTACTGCGTTCCCCCATTCATGTACATCCATACCAATACCATGACCGGTGCGATGGGGCAGACCGGGCAATTTGTAGCCGGGCCCAAAACCAGAATCCGTTATCACCTTGCGAGCTGCGGTATCGACTTCTTCGCAGGCTGCACCGATTTTCGCAGCAGAAAATCCAGCGCGCTGTGCCTGCTGTTCCAGGTCCCAAATCTCCTGCTGACGTTTCGTTGGCTCAGCGTCAAAGACAATTGTCCGGCTGATGTCGGAGCAATAGTCTTCTACTTTACAACCGCAGTCCATTAATACGATATCACCCTTTTTTAATTTCTGAGGCTGGACGCTGCCGTGGGGAAATGCCGAAGCTTGCGCGAAGTTGACCGCGGCAAAGGCGGGTGTTGCTCCCAGTTTTGAATGCGCATCCGTGACGATGGCTTCGAATTCTGCGGGGGTCATTCCTTCAACCAAACTCTTTATACCAATCGTGATGGCTGCCACGGTAATGTCGTTTGCCTTCTGCATCAGAGCGATCTCTGTCCCTGATTTTATCATGCGACAGGGGACGCTCACGGGATCGCCGCTGATAAAGTTCAAGTGGGTTGCAGCTTTGCGCAGACCGTCGAAAACAAAAAAGCGCGTCTGTTCTTCAATGCCTATATCACCATTTGTGATCCCTGCATCCTTGATGGCTCCGGCAATTAATTTATAAGGGCTTTCATCCTCCTGCCAGGCGTAGACATTTTTTCCGAACGTAATTAGTTCTCTTAAACGTCCTTCTTCAAAGCCAGGGCAGACGTAACTCACTTCTCCTTCGGCAGGAATGATGGCCACCATTGTCCGTTCACTGGGCCACCAGTTGATGCCTGTAAAGTAGTTCATCGAAGTGCCTGCGTCCAGCATTAACGCTTTTATTTTATTCGCTTGCATAAGTTGCTGCGCTTTTTCAATTCTTGTTTTTCGCTCGGCCAGGGTGATGGGCACTACATCACTGATGATAGACTGGAGATTGTCTGGAAGAGATTTTTTTTGTGTTGTTTGATCGTTGCCTGCGCAGGCCGTGATTCCCGTTACTATTCCGGTAGCGGCGGCCAGGGATGAAATGCCGATGAATTTCCTTCGCTTTAGTTTCATGTTGAATAGGGTGAATGATTTACGGAAAGATAAAAATTATTTCTTGACCTTCGGATTTTTGTTGCGCGTTCACGCTTTGAGGAGACTAATCTATACGTATTGTCTCAACCATTCCTTCGCCCGTTTGTCATTGGTGAAGGTTTTTATTGGAATGGGTGGTGTCTTGAATTTGAATAAAATATTCATAATGAGTTTAGCCAGTCCGGGTTTTGAAACCATGGCCATGGCAGAATAAACTAAAGGAAGTTGCTCGGTTGAAAACTGCCGCGTTTGTCTGTCTGGAACAGGGGAGTCTGACAAATAAATCAACAGCGGTACTCTTTTGTTGTTGGTAATTTGCTTAACTAACTCAACATTGGCTTTGATATTTTCAACGGTTCGTTTGGGATTTTTTGAGTATGAATATAAAATGCCATCATTGTCTAAATAATAGTCAGCAATTTCTCCTTTGATGAGTGGAATGTTGTCAGGCGGTTTCATTTTTTTCTGTGTACTTGCATTTCGAAATATAAGCATTTCAAAATTCAGCCGACGCTGCGTTGCATCGTGCCGATCAAATCAGTACTATTTTTCATTGGCAATTACGGGTGTGGATTTATTGAGGACCATTGACTGCAATCAGATTTTTATTTTCCTTCAACCTTTGTCTTATAATTTGATGAGTGTCATTTGGAGATCAAGAATCCTCACGAAGGTGTTTCTTCTTAACTATTCCGTTATGCCAAAATACGAAGCTACCGTCTCATCAAGAGGATTTTCCTTAATTACATTGTAGGTCTTCCAAAATGTTTCATTGTAAGTTCCGCTTTGCAATGCTAACGAAATATCTTTTGATTTTTTACCCGGCAATGCTTTGCGTTTAACTTCTACATCTGTTGTGATGATATTGTTTACGAGAAGTTCTCGGTGGTACTCTTCCGTGCGCAATACTTTTTTGTGGATTGTGTCGAGATTCTTAATGATGTAGTGAAGCGACGCATAGCGCAGATAGGTAAAGGACTCATATCGGCTGAAGACAAAAGTCTCCATTAAATATTGAGTGTGCCATGAGCCAATGGAATAGTCTACTTCTTGCTTCTCACCGGTAAGATCGTAGCGAAGGATAGCATGGTCCGTGGTGCTTATATAGATCTTAGCGCTGGCGGGAAATTTCATGCTGTTTGGAATTTCTACATTCACTATGAAAAGAGGTTCATCATCGATAACTGTCTCACCTTCCAACTCATATTCAAGATTGTTTGGAAATTTTAAAAAGCTTTTCAGAAAATTCCACGCCGACTCGTCGTTGTGCTTCACGAGGTTCCTTTTCAAAAGATGAGTCAATGCACTGCTGCTGTAGTTCCATCCTTTGTTGATGGCGCTTCTTCTTACTTCATTGATATAGACTTCTTCTTCTCTTTTTCGGGATTTTAATTCTTCACTATAACCTGGATCATAAATAGTCAACGCTGCTTCAATAAACGTTCCCGGGTAACTGATGCTGTCGGTGAAATCCACCTTTTCCCAACTCCGGTGGAATCCTTCCATTAAATAAGGGGAATCCGGGTAAATCTGTGGAATTGCTTGCAGCGCCTTTTCCACCAACTCTCTTGGTCCTTCACTGGAGACGATTATCTCATTTAGTATTGTAGGTGCTTCATCGAGAACAATGGTAAGCGCATTGATGAGATTGGAGATTCTATCTTTGAAAGTTTTGTAACCGATATTGGAAACGAGCAACGTATCATTTTTAAAATTCGGGGGAACAAAGAACTCAAACTCTCCTTTGTCGTTGGTCACCGTACCAAGCGTTGTATTTTTTATACTGATGTTGGCGTAGGGGAGTGGTGATTTTGTTATTTCATCGATCACCCTTCCTTTAATTGCCAGGTGCGTTTGGCAAAATGAAGAGATAGGTAATGAAATAATACCGGCCAATAATAATTTAATAAACATCAATTATCTTTTACCTGTGGTGTCATTTGTTCAAACAATTCAACGAGTGTCTTTCCGGGTTGACCCAGGGCCTCCATTAGTTTGGGATTGAGTTCGTTTACTTTTACGTTGTAATTTTGCCAGAACGGTCCGTTGTACGGTCTCATGATCTTCCATATGGTTTCATTGTGCTTTAGCATAAATTTCTTGTTGTGCTGTCTTTGCTCTTTTATTTTTTCATGTTCAATCAGGATATGGTTAACTATCAGCTCTGCATACTCCTCGCCGGTGTCAACAATGGCGGAGGAGGAATCTGATTTTATCCAGGTCCAGTGCATCCGCACGTAATTTAAGTAAGGCAGGTCACCCAAGCGCTTAAACCTGATGGTGTTGTCAATCGACAGTGTTTTAAACCGTGAGTCATCCTGTTTTATATTTATGTATTCGTTATTGGTCGACTTAGCGGTGAGATCAATTCTCATCAAGGCATGATCGCGTTTACTGATAAAAAGTGTGTAGGTAGCCATGTGAGATTCTACGGAAACCGATATAACATGATACTCATCATTTCCATCTTGTACTATTTCCTGCACTTCATATGATAAATCGTTTGGAAAATTCAATGCTCCGGGTATTAAAAAGTTTGCTCGCTGTTTAGGATGTTTTATGGCGTCTTGTTTAAGTACCCACTGGATCATATCATTTCCATTATGCTCATCAGATTGTATTTTCCTTATTTCATTCACATAGATTTCTTCACTTGATTTTTTATTCGAATAACCCTTATCATACATGGCAACCGCTGCTTCTGCAACACTTCCTTTTTTGCCGACCTTAGAACCGTCGCTTTTTTCCAAAAGAAACCATTCCCGGTAAAAACCTTCCAGCATGAATTCATTTGAAGGATAAACACGTTGGATGCTTTTTACACACTGTTCGACAATCTTTTTTGCGTCTTCACTGGAAATGATTACTTCCTGAAGTACAATGGGTGATTCGTCCAGATAGAAAATTTGATTTTCGGCGCGTATGTCAATTACCTTGCCTACAAAAGGTTTGTAACCAATGTATGAAATAGATAAGGTATCATTTTTAAAATTCGTGGGAACAAAGAACTCAAACTCTCCTTTGTCGTTGGTCACGGTACCGAAGTTTGCATTTTTTATGCTGATATTGGCATAGGCTAAAGGCTTTCCCGTCTTTCGATCGAGCACTCTTCCGCTGATTTGAAAATGTGATTGAGCACTTGCGGAGCCCGCTACCATCAGCAAAACCAAAGAAAAGGATTTTATTGCCGTTACTTGCATTTGTCACCTACCTCAAGATTTACCTTTCGCTGACCACCACCATAAACACCCTGAATCCCACAGTCCCGCTTGCGCCCAAATAACTATGAACGCTCGTCATCGTAGATTCCTCCGGTAGATGAGCCCAACTGCCGCCACAAGCTTTTCCTTTCTCATCAATCATTTCTTCCACATTGCCAACGACATCATACAACCCCATTCCATTGGGAAAGTAGGATGCAACTTTAGCTGTAATGAAATAACCATCTCCGGCCGGCCGGGCAATAAAGCAGGAATCACTTCCCTCTGGAATTTTAAAATTCCCCATCCAGCAGTTTTTGCTGTTTTGAGCTTTGTCCCGGTAGTCATGGGCGCCAAACCATGGATAAAGGATATCATTATCTTTCACCTTCATCATAATTTTTTTTGCTCCTATCTCTTCACCAGGGTGTTTCGGAATGCCTACTTCAACTTCATTCTCTTCAATATTCCAGGATTGAAATTTCTTATATCCCAGCGCAGCTATTTGCCACTCTTTCAGGGTAGGAAGCCTGAAGGTCACCTTATGGAATTTCTTTTTGCCACTTTGGTTGTTATATTGTTCTGTTAACCATTCACAGTAAGCCACTGCCGATTCGTATGAAATATTTACCACGGGGTTTTCATTAAAATCATTGGTATATCTTGAATCCTTTGATTCCTTGTGAGGGATATGATACCCTTTAAAGAAAGCAAGGAGCGTACCTTCATAGTGGGAGATGTCAGGTTTGTATTTCTCGTATAACGACTTTTGATTGTTGCGAATCAGATGGTTGAGAAATTGATTGTATTGGGCATTGGTAACTTCAGTAGATGATGCGTAGAGATTTCCTTTCACCTGCTTCATCGAGGCCTCTGTTTTTTTACTTTCGAATTTGTAAGGGTGCTGCTCAAGGATGGTCACTTCATCGAGTAGTATCGCAACCTCCTCCAACGCAAAGGATGTATAATTACGCGGAATTGCTGAAACTGCTTTCTTTAGCGTTCTATACCCAACATAGGAAATAAAAAGAGTGTCATCTAAAAGCTTATTGGGTATGGAAAGTTTGAAAATCCCCTCAGCGTCAGAGATCGCTCCACGGGCAAAACCGATGATGCCGATGTTCGCACTGATGAGCGGCTGCTTCGTCTTTGCATCGATTACTTTTCCACAAATGACGATATTCTGAGCGAAACAAGTATTGATCGCAGACAAACCAATGAAAAAGCCGATGAAAATGAATTTCATTTTTATTCGTATTTTAAAATATCTGCAGGACTGACCAGGGCACCCTTAACTCCATGATACCCGGACGTAATAATGGTGATGATGAGCGCGCAGGCACCGGGAATAATGAAGTAACCAATGGTGAGTTCGATATGGTAAGCAAAGTTTTGCAACCACTGCTCTGAAAGGAACCAGATCGCGGGGCAAGCCACGACCATGGAGATGATCAGAAATTGCAGAAAGCTTTTAGCGTGAAGCATGAAAATCTGGGCAGCGTTTGCACCGACAACTTTCCTTATGCCCATCTCCTTCGTTCGCAACGAGACAAGAAGTGCAGAGATGCTGAAGATGCCCAGGCAGGAAATAACGACAGAAATGATGAGCCCTATTTCGAAGATGTTTTTCATTTCATAATCCTTTTCATAAAGGCTGAGGTATTTCGAGTCGAGGTATTCCCATTCGAAAGGCTGTTCAGGCCATTGTGTTTTATAAATGTTTTCAATGGAGGGGATGAGGTCGGGTGAATGGATAGGATTTGTTTTAATGTAGATGAACTGAGCTACCCAATTGTCATCAGCCAGGAAAATGATCATGGGCTCGATCTTGCTATGCAGCGTAGCGAAGTTGAAGTCACGAACAACACCAATCACTTCACCATTATGATAAGCTTCATCCTGTCCGGTGACCGGTCCGTCAATTTTTTTACCAAGAGGATCTTCCCACCCGAATTCACGCGCCGCCGTTTCATTAATCACGAATGATCCATAGAGATCTTCTGTGTGATTTTTTTCAAATCCCCTTCCTTGCGACATTTTGATGTTTAGTGTTTCAAAGTAGTCGTGGCCGCAAATCATCATGGGTACCAACAATTGCTCCATTCCCTGCTCAGTCTCTACACGGAAGACATATTTTGTCTCTATGATTCCCGGATAGTACGAACTGCCTTCTACTTTCGCCACATTGGTTAACTTCCGCAAGGCATCATTGAATGTTTGTACCTGTGAATTATTCCGTGCACGGAGTTTGACCACCACGGTATTTTTATCATCAAATCCTTTGTCCGCTTCCCGTATGAAATAGAACTGATCGACAATAACAAAGATCAAAGCAATCATGATAACGGAAAACGATAACTGGGCACCTACTAAGATTTTCCGGAGTGAGATGCCATGTTGCTTTGCACTGATTTTTCCTTTCAGCAAATTCACAACATGGCTGATCCTTGAGAGGAGGAATCCGTTGAGCTTTGATGAAGCAAGAAGTAAGGAGACAAAGCCGATCGTAGTTCCGATGAAAAGGGGGTGTGTTAGAACGTTCCGGTCGAAATGGATGGAGAGATAGGTATCGCTTAGTCGCCATCCAAGATAACCGATCAGTAAAGCCAACGGCGATACAATAAGGAGCGTAAAGAGCGCATCCGTAAAGATGATACGGTTGTGATTTCCGTCGAGTCCGCCGAAGACTTTCAGTATGCCAATCCTTTTCAGGTTGGCTGCGAGTTCGGCCAGCGTCAGGTTCAGATAGTTGATAACACCGGTAACGAAGAAAAGAACGATGATAGCCAGCAATATAAATAAGTTGCTTTTGCTGCTGGTCACAACAATGTCTTCATCCAGAACTTCAGCGTAGTGAATGTCTGTGATATTTTGAAAGATGGGTTCGAAGGTGGCGTTGTATTCGCGCGCCACCAGTTCGTGAAAAGTAGAAAGAACCGGCGCCATCTTCGTCTTGATATCATCGATGCTGCTGGATTGTTTGAGGAGAATGTAGGTATAAGCGTTCAGGTTTCCCCAATCGTCCCATCGTTCAATGGTTTCCCATGAGACCAACGCATCAAACCTGAGATGAGAATTTACAGGAACATCTTTAATGACTGCACTGACTTCGAGCAATTTTCCATCTCCATATTCAACGGTACGGCCCATAGGATCTTCTTCTCCGAAAAATTTTGTGGCCGCGCTTTTTGTAAGGACAATTTTATCGGGCCCGCTCAATGCGTTGCTCTCTCCCTGGAGGAATTCGAAGGTGAGTATTTTCAGAAAGTTGCTATCCGCGGCGAGCGTAACTTCGTTGTGATAGGTTTCTTCGTTAACGCGAAAGATTGGTTTGTCTTCAAACATGAAACGGAGATAATTCTCTACTTCGGGAATTCCATCCACCAGTGCCTGGCCAATGGGAAGAGGAGTCACTGCGTAATGTGTGACCTGGTCCTGAAAAGTCACTTTGGAAGTAATGCGGAAAATACGATTGTGCTTTTTATGAAAGTGATCATAAGTAAGCTCATTGACGGCGAACGCTGTTAACAACAAAACAAACGCCAGACAAAAAGATAGTCCCAAGGCCTTGACTGAAAAGATCACTTTGTTTCTGCTTGCATTTCGAAACGCAATCTTGAAATTGAAATTCCAAAGTGCCCGTGATTGGCTGTGATGGGGTTGCGTTCTTTTAATATTTGACCATCGGAAAAAACGCAGAATGTCCCAAAGGTATTTTAGGTCGGCCAAACGCTTGCCTTCTTTTTTGATGCGTTCGAAATACAACTCGTGTGCGTCACCCTGAATTTCTTCCAACAGATCAGGGTTGCAATACCATTGAAGGAGACGGTCGGCCCATTTGGGTGGCTGGTGATTCATATCAGCTTTAAAGAGAAGTTGGGAAGGCGTTTGTAAAGTTCCACCTTGAGTTTGATGTTTTCCTCAAGCGTTCGTTTTCCGCTTACGGTAAGCGTAAAGTAGCGTTTCCTGCGGCCGCCGCGTTCCTTCGTAGCGCCACCCATTTTGGATTTAAGAAAACCTTTCCGTTCCAATCTTTTCAGCACTTCGTGAACGGCGCTGATGTTCACATCTCTTCCGGCTTCTTCGGCAAGGTAGTTCATAATGGAGACACCATAGGCATCGTCCACCAGCGAGGCAACGGACAATAAGACCAGTTCCTCAAATTCTCCCAAATAATATCCTTTTGTATTCATATTTGTTATACAAACGTGAATCTAATTAATATATTTCACAATTGTATAACAAATATTTCGGGAGTCTGACGGCGATTTTGCAGATCTACAAGATTGCCCTGATTGAAGAATTAATGCTCCATGCCTTCAACAGGTCATCTTCTAATCAGTAAAATTTTGGTCAGATTATTGAGAGTTCCCCGCAATCAATGTGCAGACATTAAAATAATTTCTAACTGTAACCAGGTGCTCTCTCTTCAAAGATTAAGCTCTGAATCCAAGTTGATTAACAATTTCCTTTCATTAGTTTGAAAGTTTCCGGAAAAACCCGAAATTCTTGTGTACAAAAAAAACCTCTATATGAAAAACCTCTCTCTTCTTTTGTTATCCATCGCCATACTCATCATGGCAGTGGTCGTGCTTGATGGCTGCGGCGAAGCCACCACGCCTTGTGGTACCTTCACGTTTACCGGTTCGGCCCACTCCAATCGTGGGATCAACGCCCAGGTTGATTTTAATTTTAACCCATCTAATTGCAGTGCTACCTGCACCTGCAACACGATCTGTTATGTTCAGATCGTAAGGATTATTGACCAAAACACCGGCGCCTTTCTGGCCCCCAACACCGATCAGCAAAACAGAATTGTCACAGGAGAAAGTGATTCTCGTTTCAATGGCTGGGCTATAGACCGGCTGTCGGGCCGCAATTGGGGATACTACGGAAGGAACAATGATGGAACGTTTGCCTCTACGATTACCACTGGAAGCAATACGACGACGGCAACTTTGCGCGATACGCCCTCCGGGTGGCCGGATAATAGTTGGTTTGATGCAGTAAGTGTACCGGTATGTATTCAGGCTGGTGCTCCATGTGTTGACTGCCTTCTTGGTTACTATTACTGGCTGTTCCTCGTGAACGGTTCAGGTGATGCAACGGATCCTGTTGATTTAGTTGGAAAAACCTGGATGCGAAATGCATTTTCATTATCCGTTGCTGAATGGAACGACGATGCTCCCGGATTAGGGAAGAATTCTTTTCCTGCCATGTCGCCCATGTAAAATTATCGATCTTAAAAGTTTTCACGTTCATAATTGTATTCCCATGAAAAAGCTTATCCCTATATATTTATTGATAATATTATTAATCGCTTCGAATTGTAAAAACAATGGTCAGGCTGGCAGAAAAGACGAACAAGATACGTTAGGCATGAAAGCAGAGAATCTGAGAAAAGAATGGCAAAAAAAATTGTCCTCGATGAACATCAGGGAACTCCATGAACAGCTGAAGGGGGAATCTGTTAAAGGCCTCGAACCATTTAATTCAATGGCACTAAAGGAAGTTGTCTCGCGGGGGAAAAGTTCTTCCGGTGAACTCGCTTCCCTGATCAATGAAAATAATCGAAGTTCGTTTCTGAGTCTGATGGCACTAAAGGAAGTGGACCCGGAAAAATTTCAAACGCTTCCCGATTCATTGAGGGTACAGATATTAACTGACGCCCTGAAAAATGCAACGACCTTTAATGCGTTTGGTTTGCCGCACCTCCGCTGGGAAGCTGCAGCAAAGACTATTATTGAAATGGGTGACGCCGCAAAAAACAACCTTCGCGAGCTCCTCAAGGACCAACGGCCGGCGCCCGTGTGGGGATCTGAAGACTACCAGGAATATTTGAAATTCAAATACCGGGTCTGTGATTACGCTTACGCCATGCTTGTCTCCAGGGGCGACCCTGTTTCTGTCCCCGAAAATCCGGAGGAACGGGATAAACTTATTCAGGCCTTAACAGAGCAGAAATAAAAGCATAGTCTAACCATGCTTTTACGGATTAGCTGATTGAAGAAAATTAAATCTCGAGGCCTTCGTCAGGCAGAGACAACTAACGCTCAACTTTATACTCCAAAAGCGTCAGAGCCAAATTTCTGTTATGGATGGGTAGTTCCTCACTGTCGGGTGTGGTGTAGTTTTCAACGAAGTTAAATCCAAAGCTTTTGTAATATTCTATTATTGTTGGATTAGCAGCCCATGTATCCATCCGGATGGCGCTTAGTCCTTTTTGTTTTGAATGTTTGACAGCCCATTCCAAAACAGTTCCAAAAAGTTTTTTCCCCTTGAACTCAGGGTTCCCAACGATTCTGTGGAGGTAAATGGCGTTTCCGCTATCCAAATGCCGCCATATTATTTTGTCGGAATAGCGGACACTGAATATCATCGCTGTCTTTGCATCGATCACCACCTTGTATTGGTTCCTGTCTGCGATATCCTGAATGAGTACGTTCTTATCATAGTTTCGCCAGACCGGATAACCATTCTTTTCCTGATAATTTACAGAGTTTTCAAACAGTCCGAAGATTTTCGGCAGGTCGCTCATTTCTGTATTTGTGACTTCGCCTATGCTCATGTTTTTAACAAACGGTTAATTATCGGCAAAGTTTGTGCGAGCCTCCGGGATATTTTTGACTTTCCTCAGACTGCCGTCATCAGTGGGTGCTGAAAACACCCTTGATCTGTCGACAGTTCTAAATGAATTAAGTGTCTCGTTTTTAGTCGTGAATTTTTTTTGCTTACTTTCAAACCCACTGTCCGGCTTCACTTTTATGTCAGGTACCGAAACAATTCTGGAAGTAACCGATCTCACAAAGACGTACGAAAACGGCGTTCATGCTGTTAAGGGTGTCTCGTTCTCTGTATATAAAGGAGAAGTATTTGGAATACTAGGACCTAATGGAGCGGGAAAGACAACAACCCTGGAAATGATTGAAGGTCTTCGGCCGATAACATCAGGAACGGTTGTTTTGGATGGCATAAAAACAAAAGAACAACCTTATCTCGTTAAGCAACGCATTGGCATCCAACTTCAGTCTTCGGCTTTTTTTCAAAACCTGAAGCTGACCGAACTGATAGAAATGTTCAGCGACCTTTAT
>DASUGQ010000168.1:0-3368 GCA_036273935.1 Cyclobacteriaceae bacterium
GAAATAGAAAACGATTTTTTCTTTATACCATCCCATCACCAGTCCAGTTGTCCCGCCTGTAAGTCGCTTGGATGCCGTTGATCCCTCAGGTACAACAGGACAGTTAACGAGCGTTGGCGTCTGCTCAATGGTATATCCGGCCGTCATTATTTCGGCTAGGCTGGCTACTTGGTTTGCCTTGTAATTGGATGGCACAGTTACCTTGTGCACTTGCCAGAAGTCATTATAGTCGTTGTCACCGGGAATGTCGTCTATAATATTCAGTTGATTTGGTACAGGCGTCGAGGAGCCTTCTTTGAAAAGAACATATATTGGGGCAGCGCCTACCGGCTGTACATCGAAATTATAGTATTCGACATTTTCTCCGGAGGGCCCAAGTCCTTTTGTAATGAAGGGAGCTTGATCAAAATTGATTGGCGCATTTGCAGCGGGTAGCCCATTTGATCCATCCCGGACCATCAATGTTCCGGCATCAGCGCTGAACCGGTCAACCGTTACTTTCTCGGCCGTGTTGATGTCATGAACCTCAACTGAATTATCGTCGTCGTCATCGCAGGACTCAAGCACCACCGCCGCAGATATTATGAACAGCGCAACGTAAAATTGAATCAGGTTTTTCATAGTTTTGATTTTTTGTTTCACATCGCAAAATCTCTTCTGAATGTCACGAAAGTGTCACGGAACGTTAAACTTTCTATGTTGCGAGCAGCGGCAGGTTAAATGAGAATGTCGTGCCTTGATTCTCACTTTGTACCTGAATGTCAGTCTGGTGTATTTCGAGAATGTTTTTTACGATCGCCAGCCCCAGTCCTGTTCCTGATTTCGCGTTTTCTATTTTGTAGTACCGGTCGAAAATTCTTGGCAACTCTTCAGACGCAATACCCGGTCCGGTATTTCTCACACTAATGTTGATCAGACGATTATGCTCCGCCATGGTCACCTTTACCTTTCCATTTTCGGGTGTATAGTTAAGCGCGTTATCGATGAGATTTTGGAGCACTCTTTCAATTAAAGCAATGTCTGCACACACGACGGGCATTTTTGAAGACAGATCCGTCTCCAATTCAATATTTCTCTCTTGTGCCAGCAACTTGTATTTGCGCGTCATATCCTGCAGAAGGTCAAACATGAAGAAAGGTTCCATCCTGGGTTTGATCTGTCTTGATTCCAGCTTGGACAATTCAAACAGGTCGGCCATTAGCCGCTTGAGACGGTCAGTGCTTTTGAGAATTGTTTGCAGGTACTCCTGCTGCTTCTGAGGGTCAAGGGAATCTTGCTTCATGATCAGCGTTTCGATGTAGCCGTGAATGATAGAAATGGGAGTCCGTATATCGTGGGATATGTTTGCGATCAGATCCCTTCTGAGTTTATCGACTTCCTTAAGCTCTTCAATATTGCGTAGGATGGTGTCGGCCATAGTATTGACTGTGACAGACAGTTCGGCAAGTTCTCCCGTTGACCGGATTGGAATTCTTGGTTTCAGATTTCCTTCGCTGAATTGCTTCACCGTGCCGATAATGTCGCGAAGGGATTTCATCAACAGGCGGAGAATAAGCAGGCCGATAATGAGCGCAGCGATCATGGTGAGCAGGAAAGACTGCGTTCCAATCTTCAGCAAGTAACTCTCTCGTAATGCAGCGGCAATGGTTTCGTGCTTTTCACTGGCCAGAATCATATACACATATCCCAACAGCCGGCCTTTATCGTGTACTTCGCTCGCTGAAAAAATGGTCGATTCACCGGGGTTTCGTGGGTCATCACCATAGACTAATGACTTCCCTTTTGTACGGAGAAATTCCTGAACAGGACCAAGCGAAACATATTGAAGCTTCACTTTCTTGTCCAATACCACATACGAAAGAATTTTCCCTTGTGGATCAAGTAAGTAAACTTCAAGGCCGGGGTTGACGGCCATCATGGAGTGCATGATTTTTCCAAGGGCTTCGTCATTTACCTTGCCTTCCGTGAAAGGATTTACTTCGAGGAGCATCGCTGAGGCAACGTTGGCGTTTAACTTTTGCGTCGTTTCATCGGAATAACGTTTTGCCATCGATATGGTAATCATGGTATAGCTCACACCCAACAACACGAGGATTAGAAAAAACAGGAGGGAGATTTTCCAGAAAAGGCTCTCCTTTAATCGCGTCAGAATATTAGGAGACATGGTTATGGAGTATTTGATTGTCAATCTTCAATTCGTCATTAAAACGGTAGCCGACGCCCCATGTGGTCAGTATGTAATGCGGCTTTGCGAAGTCGGTTTCGATTTTAGTTCGCAATCTGTTGATATGAGAGTTTACGGTATGCTCATACCCGGAAAATTCGTATCCCCAGATAAGGTTCAAAAGATCTTCGCGGCTATAGCTTTTACCCGGATGTTGCGCAAGGAGTAGAAGCAGGTCGTACTCTTTTGGCGTCAGTTCAATTCGATTCCCCCTGATCATGACTTTTCGTTTGTCCTGTTCAATGACGAGGTTTTCAATTCGTAAAACATTGGCAGTCGAGGTAACGGTTGTATTCTTTTGAATGGTCTGCCTGCGGAGGATTGCTTTCACCCTGGCGACAAACTCGCGGATGCTGAATGGCTTGGTCAGATAATCGTCAGCGCCAATTTCAAGTCCAAGCACTTTATCAATCTCTTCCGACTTGGCCGTGAGCATCAGAATCGGAGAGATGATCTCCTGGGCACGAAGTCTGCGGCAAACTTCCAGGCCATCCATTCCGGGAAGCATGATGTCAAGGATGATCAGGTCGAAATGTTCCGCGAGCGCTAATTGCAAACCCCTGTCTCCGCTGGCACAGTGCCTGATCTGGCAAACGAGATCGCTCAGATGAATGGAGATCAATTCGGCGATATCCTTGTCGTCTTCGATTATAAGAACCTGCGGCATCGTAAGCGATTTGAGGTAAACTACCAAAAAATGTATCACGAATTTGTCACGGCCGTTACAATTCCGTTCTTTTTACCGGGTTTACGGCATGATAGTCTGAAAGTCAATTGGAACAGCCAAATGCCTCCAATAATGATAGGTTTAGAATGGAGATTCTTTATAGACGACGAAAAAGAGGGTGTTGAATGAACTTATTCCTTACGATGACCAAATAGGGTACCCGTTCTGTAAGCGCCAGCAAGTGCTGCAGGAATTTTTGCCTGGGCCTCTATTACATTTGCCAATGCCTCTTGTCCTTTCGCGATCATTTCTTGTTCCAGGGCAACCGCCATTGCCCTTCTTTCCTCGGCTTTTGCTTTCGCTATACTGAGATCGGCATTGGCCTGATCGATCTGTAGCATAGCCCCAATGTTCCTGCCGACATCAATATCGGCGATGTCGATTGAGAGTATCTTAAAGGCAGTACCTGCATCAAGG
>DASUGQ010000169.1:0-18186 GCA_036273935.1 Cyclobacteriaceae bacterium
GTATTTTCCTGAGAAAGTGAGGCCAATGAGCATCATCACCCGGGACGTTACTGATATAAAATCTTTTTTTGAGGAAACAAAAAATAAGATGGTGCTTAAACCCCTGCAGGGCTCGGGTGGAAGAAATGTATTTCTGGTGACAAAGAAAGAGGCTGATAATATCAACCAGATGTTCGAAGCAATCAGCCGGGATGGTTATGTGCTTGCTCAGGAATATTTACCGGAAGCTAAAAACGGAGACATTCGTCTGTTTCTTATGAACGGTAAACCCCTTGTTGTTAATGGACAGACGGCGGCCTTACGGCGCAAGCAAAAAGAGGGAGACATTCGAAGTAATCTGCACTCTGGAGGGAAGGCCGTTAAAGCTCAGATAACAGATGAGACGTTGGAGCTCGCCGAAATTGTGATGCCAAAGCTCGTGGAAGATGGCATGTTTCTGGTAGGTCTCGATATTGTCGGTAAAAAGCTTATGGAAATAAATGTCTTCAGTCCCGGCGGATTGAACACCGCTTCAAAACTTAATGATGTGGACTTCTTTCCGGCAGTGATAGAAGCAGTGGAACGCAAGGTTATTTACAAAAGCACCTATGAGGGTCGTTTGGAGAATATCAAAATAGCTACTATTTAAAAAAACAGAATAGCTTGGCCGGAAAAACTAAAGGTGAGATAAAGACCGCGTGTATAAATTTCCACAATAACCAGAGTAAAATGTCGAGCCCGGTTCAGGCGGAATTGCTTATTTTGTCTACTATTCAGCTAATGCCATGAGCAATCGATTCGTTGTCCTATTAATCGATGATGATCTGGATGACCAGGACGTTTTCCTATTTGTTATGAGCGAATTATTTCCGGAGATCGATTGCGCGCTTGCAAATGATGGTTTGCACGCACTTGATGTGATCAATTCTCTACCATCGGTTGCCCTCAAGCTTATTCTGGTTGACATCAACATGCCAAAAATGAATGGCATAGAATTTTTGGTGACAATAAGAAAGATGAAGGATCTGGAAAAGATACCAATATACATGTATTCAACTTCCGCACATGATGACCTTATTCATCGTTGCATTGAAGTGGGAGCAACGGGTTTCATTAAAAAACCCAGCGATATCAGCACATTGAAAAACAGAATCGAGGAAATAATCTCACAGTTGAAGTTGCCATATGAACGACTTTGAAAAACCTGTACTTGACAAGGCTCAGATGGGCGAGGTCGTTTATCGTCTTTTGAACAAGGCACCATTCGGTTTTGTCGTGTTGATCGGACCGGATTTTTCTTTCGAGGTTGCAAATGAGCTGGCACTCGGCATCATTCAACGGAAAAGAGAAGAGATAATCGGTAAGCCGTTCTTTGAGGTTTTGCCAGAAGCCCGTGAACAGGGATTAGAGCAACTTTTTGATAGCATCTACCATTCAGGAAAACGGGTTGTTTTTGAGGAACAGCCTGTAAGGTTCAGTAGTAGTGGTGTTAATGAAACCCGCTACTTCAATATTAATGTTGAACCGTTGCGCCAGGAGGAGGAAAAAATTATCGGGCTGTTAGCTACAGCGAGCGAGGTCACCACTCAGAAAGCTTTATCAGAGAAGTTGTCGAAAGACATTGTCAAACGCACAGAAGAATTAAATAAAAGCAGAGAACATTTTTCCCTTCTCTTTCATCTCAGTCCGGTGGCCAAAACATTGTCCCGACTATCCGATGGGGTGCTTGTTGATGCCAATCCTGCATGGGAAAAGATGTTCGACCGAAAACGAGCGGAGGCGATTGGTAAAAGTGTGGTTGAATTGGGCATGACTACAGCAGCGTACCGCGTGGATATGGTAAAACTTATTGAGGAGAATGGTGGATCGCTTCACGGCATTGAATTGGAATTCGACAATGGTCATGGGGGAACAACATATTCCTACGCATCCATTGTGACGATTGAATTGGATGGTGTAAAACATCTCCTCACCGCCCATTTTGATATTACCGGTCGCAAGAAAGCGGAGGAAGAAATAAAGGAGTCAGCCAAAATACTGGCTGAGAAGAATATCACGCTTGAGAAGCTTAACAAAGAGCTGGAGTCCTTCAATTTTATCGCGAGCCACGACTTACAGGAACCCCTTCGAAAAATATCCACTTTTGCCTCTCTCATACAGAACAGTAAGGATAAAGTTGACGTTGACCTCTATCTGAAAAAGATCGACAATGCTTCGCAGCGGATGAGCAGCCTGATTCAGTCCCTGTTAACCTTAAGCCGATTGCCGAGAGATGCACGTAAATTCGGTGTGATTGATTTAAACCAGATACTTGACGACGTTAAAACTGATTTGGAACACCTCATTAATGAAAAAAAAGCCTTAATCGAATGTCCCAGACTTCCGCTTTTCAGAGGCGATCCCCTTCAAATGCAGCAATTATTCTCAAACATCATTAGCAATTCACTAAAATTTTCCAAAGAGGATCCGATTATTAGAATTTCATCAGCGGTCGTTTCGGAGAGTGAAACGCCCATCGAGAAACAAGCAAATCCAAACAAGCAATATTTACAACTGACTTTTCAGGATAACGGCATTGGCTTCGAGCCTCAGTTCAAGGAGAGAATATTTAATCTTTTTCAAAGGCTCCATCCAAAGCATGAATATGAGGGCACCGGGATAGGTCTTAGCATCGTCAAAAGAATTATTGAGCATCATAACGGTTTTATTGCAGCCGACTCGCAGCTTAATGAAGGTGCCAGATTCACCATTTGGCTTCCTTGCTGATCACTGATTTCCTGTACATTTAGGTAATATCCGGATGTCCGCACGCTTTGGGGACTGTTGTCAACGTAATCGTGCAATATTATCAGCACCTGCTTGCAGTTTGGTATTTCAAAGTTCATGATATCATCAAGCGCTTTTAGTGGAGGTCAGTCAAACCCCTCAAGGCATTAGTCAAATTATTGGCGCAGCTATTGTGTGATTTTAAAAACATATTTTTCATTAAACCCAATCGGCTATGGATACATTACGTGAAACCGGGAGACGTACCGTTGTAATCACGGGCGGATCGGCTGGACTTGGCCGGGCGCTGACGAGAGAGTTCGCTCAAACTGGCGCTGACGTCGCAATCATTGCAAGAGGTGAGGATGGATTGGCGGGTGCAAAAAGTGATGCCGAGAAAGCGGGCGTCCGAGCTTTAACATTTTCGATAGACGTTGCCAATGCTGAAGCCGTTGAACGGGCCGCCACTGAAATTGAAGAAAAATTGGGCCCGATTGACGTGTGGATCAACAATGCCATGAACAGCGTTTTCTCGCCTGTCTCCGAAATGACACCCGAAGAATATAAAAGGGTCACAGAGGTAACCTACCTGGGTCAGGTTTATGGCGCACTCAGTGCATTGAAGAGAATGCGACAACGCGATCGCGGTGTAATCATATTTGTAGGGTCCGCACTGGCGTACCGGGGAATTCCACTACAGTCGGCCTACTGTGCGTCGAAGCATGCGGTTGAGGGTTTTTTTGATTCCCTGCGGACAGAATTATTACATGACAAGAGTAATGTACAAGTTACAATGGTCCAGTTACCTGCAATGAACACGACTCAGTTTGGATTTGTGAAGAGTCGGTTGCCATTCAAGCCTCGCCCCATGGGCACGATCTACGAGCCCGAAATTGCCGCGAATATTATCGAATACGCGTCACGCCATATTCGCCGTGAATATTATGTTGGTTGGCCAACCGTCAGGGCAATTGTTGGCAATAAAATCGCGCCGTCTTATGCCGATCGGGTATTGGCTAACCATGGTTATGATGGTCAAATGACCGATGACCCGGAGGATCCCGGTCGCGAGGACAATTTATGGAAGCCTATCAAAGGGGATCACGGCGCCCATGGAAATTTTTCGGACGAAGCGAAGGATTCAAGTGTGCTCGCGTGGACGACGATGCATAGAAATTTATTAGTAGGAGTGTCGATGTTTTTTTTCATCAGTATTTCTCTCATTAAGGCGATGCAATCAGTAAAAGAATGACACGCTCTGTACATGGCTAACCGAGGCAGCACCAGGTCCATGGGGGCCGCGCATGGCGGTAACGATGAGAAGAAAGAGAAAGGCCATCACCCGGCAATTCATTCGACTGATCGGCGTGATGATCTCGTCGTGCATCATCAGCAAACATTATGGGTCTATTGGACCTTAATAATTCTTGGAGCCTGGTTGCTATGTTCTTCCTTTACGTTTGAATACAATGCTGTGGCGGAGGTTAAAAGAACTGTCTGGATATCAGTCGAGGCAAGAGGTGCAGCCATGCGTTGGAGTGATCTTGTCAGCGGACTCTTGCTAATGATTTTCGGATGCAGATCGCTGATACCAGATCGGCCGATAAGTCTATGGATATGTTGCGCGATCGGGATATGGCTTTCCATTGCTCCATTAATTTTTTGGGCTCCGTCAAGTATGATCTATGTGAATGATACCCTGGTAGGCGCCCTGGTGATAGGGTTGTCAATCTTGATACCAGGCATGCCTAACATGATGATGGTTATGAAAATGGGCGATGAGGTGCCGTATGGCTGGACATACAATCCGTCGAGCTGGCCTCAACGGTGGATCATGATTATTTTGGGTTTTCTGGGATGGATGGTCTCCAGGTATCTCGCTGCCTACCAGTTGGGCTATTCGTCAGACATTTGGGATCCATTTTTTGGTAATGGAAGTGTGAATGTTTTGAACTCCGAAATGTCGCGTTCTCTTCCCATCTCCGATGCCGGACTCGGGTCACTGGCTTACACCTTTGAATTTCTTATGGGCTTTATGGGAGGTCCTTCAAGGTGGCGTACTATGCCCTGGATGGTTGCATTCTTTGGTATTCTGGTTATCCCCCTGGGGCTCGTCCATATTTTTCTTGTCATCTCTCAGCCACTTGTTGTTGGCGCGTGGTGTACATTTTGCATTGTGGCTGCCGTCATTATGCTTCCAATGATTCCACTTGAGGCAGACGAAGTGGTTGCCATGGGACAGCATCTGCTGCAGGCAACCCGCAGGGGTGAAAAGTTCTGGTCAGTTTTCTGGAAGGGGGGAAGGCCTGGTGGGCATAGCAAAGATATCCGTTCCCCAGAGTTAATGAACTTGAGTCGAGCTCCTAAAGATGTAATTCAGGCTTCTGTGTGGGGGATGAGTGCTCCGTGGAACTTGGTACTTTCAACTATTTTTGGAGTAGCCCTTATGACGTTGCCCAGCCTTTTTCAATTGCCGGTGCAATCAACAGAAGCCGATATTTGTCACTTGCTTGGGGCGTTGATCGTCGTTGTATCGGTGTTGTCGATGGGTGAAGTTTTGAGAATATTCCGTTATTTGAATGCAGTCCTTGGATTAGTTATTGCGATTGCGCCGTTTTTTTTAACCTACCATCTTAATGCATTTGGTGTATGCAACTTGCTTCTTGGAGCAATTGTCGTAGCGCTTTGCTTTCGAAGGGGGGCGAAACATGAACAGTATGGCTTGTGGGACAAATATGTCCTTTAATCTTCAATCAGGTAGTTCATGTAATGATCGGTAGTTTTCAGCTCGACCCTGCTGATTAGCAGAATTCTTTCGTGAATATTATTAAAAAAGCAAACCGTCCTGGCTTGCTTTTTTTAAGGGAAATCGGTTTCCACTGATAAAGAAAGAATACTTAAGAAAATTAAGATTTCCCCCATACCTCCAGTACGGCCTTATTGTCAGAGTTAGTCTTGGTGTCGTACCAGAAAGTGACTTTGTCTATTGACCGATGACTACCCTTTAAATCCACGATCCTTTCTGCAGCCGGTCCTGTACTGTTGTCAGAAAAGTCCAGATTTGTTGTTTCACCGTCGGTAAAATGAATCGTGCACTTGTGCATATTCAATGTTCCATTTCGGACTGTAAATTTTAACGATGACAAATTCTCATTGCCATTTTTCAAATCCACCTCATCGTGATCAATCAGGTAATCAACAGTGCGGGTTCCCAGCAGAACCCAATCGTCTTTGGCTTCGCTGGCGCTCTGGCCGTACACCTGTGCGCGACTAATCATGGCTAATGACATGACGACTATAATGAAATATTTCAGTTTCATAAATTTGATGTTTAAGTAATTATGTTTGTGTTTGATTACTTCATTGTTTCATAATAAAGTTGTTTCGGTATTGAACGTTAGTTCCGGTGCGGAACAGTTTGTGACTTTTCCTCGCTCCGATTGATCTCTTTTTCCTTGTTGGTTATTTGTTTTTGTTTGTCCTGGTTGAGACTGCGATCTTCTTTTTTGTTTCTGTTGGGGTTGTAGGGAATCTTACTTGTCTTTTTCGTACCTGATCTTGTTTTCATAAAACGTATTGTTTGCTTTCTCTTTTAATTTCAGAAATAATTATACCAAATATGTTTCTTGAATAAATTGGGATGGACGTCGCTAGCGAGTGTGGAATCTTTTCGCCTGAATGTGCGGCATTATGATCTCACCGATCGACAATAATGTCAGCGATGATGAATGAGTTGTAATGCATGGCGTAAATTTAAATGGGCATATTTTTTGGACGATTCGGTTGAATTAAAAATATAACAACCATGAAAAACACAAAATCACAATCCCAAGCGGCTCGAACTGGCGCGACGGATAATTCAAAGCTTACCAAATTATTTGAAGAAGAGTTGAAGGACATCTACTGGGCCGAAAAGGCGTTGACCAAGGCAATCCCGAAAATGGTTAAGAAAGCGTCGTCTGAAGAATTGATAAATGCATTAGAAGCGCATTTAAGCGAAACAGAAGAGCATGTGAAGCGCGCAGAGGAAATTTTTTCCATTTTAGGCAAAGAACCCCGGACAAAGAAATGTGAAGCGATGGAGGGATTGATCAAGGAGGCCGAAGAAGTAATGAGTGAATCAGACGATGGAACTATGCTGGATGCTGGAATCATCGCGTCGGCTCAAAAAGTTGAGCATTATGAAATTGCGTCTTACGGTACATTACGCACCTTTGCGCGCACGCTGGGCATTGATGATGCAGTCGCCATTCTGGAATCGACGTTGGACGAAGAAAAAGCAGCCGACCAAAAGCTTACTGAGATTGCTGAAAAAACAATTAATGAAGATGCAGCAGAAGAACGGGAATAGCTGAATTTGTCGAAAACGTTTGGTAGACGTTTATACTCATTTTGGGGTTTGCTGTGGATAAAATGCCGCTCCTGGCAATGCAACTTTTCTCTTGATTATTTTTCTTATGGACTTCGCAAGCGGCCTTGCTAAGTCAAGTTTAGAAATTTCGTGACGGAATGAATAAGTGCAGATTAAGCGATGTAAGTGAGTTCTTTCTTCGATCGAGTTATTTCATGAAAGGCATTCGGGAAGCCTGGTATTTCGGTAATACAGTGTTTGTTAGTCCTGCATTGTTCCAGCTATTGACCGATGTGGACGACATGGACACCATCTACGTCATTGTTAATCAATTCATACTTCGAAAAGTCTCGTTAAGAGAACTTATGAATTTGATTACTCATAAAACTGGCAGGTGTAGCAGTGAGGACAATCCGGATGATATCGTTCGTTTTCAGATTGTCAAACGAGACCCTATAGGTGAATGGTGCCTGTAAAATGTTTTCTTACTCCGGGAAGATAAATTCTAAAACGTCAGGCGGCTTGGGAAATGTTTTGAATGTATCACTACCGTTGTTAATACTCTACAAAGTGAGGATCTTTTCTCCTCTGGGAAGAGGATTGATTAAATGTGTTGTGCTATAACGGGACGATAAATCTGGCACCATCCTTTCTGTGATAAAATTGCGGGTGTTGTTTGACCAAAATTATTTTTATTATGGAACAATCCTTTAAAAAAGAGTGCTTTTATGTCGGTGTATTATTCCTTTTGTGTTCGTGTTTTTATGCTCGGGCACAGAATGAGACATCAACTGAAACCACGATACAGACAGAAACTCGAACAACGACTTCGAGCACAAATACTAAGTCGTTTCCTGGCACGCGTGCAGGAATTAAAGGCGGGTTGAATGTAAGTAACTTTATTAATGATGAGATTAATGATAAAAATGCACGACTTGGTTTTCACTTCGGCGTATTTGGACAACTGTTCTCATCAGAAGGATTTGCAGTTCAACCCGAGGTAAATTATTCAACGAAAGGGAATAAGGTAACTACCGAATTTGGAATTATTGATCAGGACACGAAGTTCAATCTTAATTACATCGATATACCGGTTTTGGCAGTTTTTAAATTGGGGAGGACGGTCGAGCTCCATGTCGGACCCTATTGGTCGTACCTCGTTGGAGCAAGCATAGATAACGAAGGTGACATTTTGAATGACTTTCGTGATCTCGATCGGGATAACTTTGTCAAGTGGGATTACGGTTTGGTGGGAGGAATTGGCTTTAACATTCAGAACATACAAATCGGCGCCCGCTACAACTATGGCATGAAGGAAATTGCTGCAAGTGATGGGGCAAGGGCCATGTTGGGCAAAGATACAAAAAATTCCCTGGGCCAGATATACCTGGCTGTTAATCTGGCGGGAAGATGATGGACGCCATTTCATAAAGTATTGCAATTATTAGCTACATGCTCAGATGGCGAAGCGCTAGCTTCGCCATCTGAGCATTATCCCGTTAGTTCTCTCTGATTTTCCTTGCAGAGAATATGCCACAGTCGTTGAAATTTGCCAGCAACTCCTCCTGAAAACAGTCATGAACACATGCCTGCTGGGCGCAGAAATTGGCGTCGAGTTGAATGGCACAGTTTTTTGATCTGCATCGGGTAGAATAAATCAATCATAATTATGAAAACTTTATTGCCCATTGCGCTAATGCTATTTCTGACAGGTTCTTGTAATTACCGGAATAAGAATAATGATGAGCGTGCGCAGCCCACCAGGGAAAGGAACAACCGGCAATTAAGTCGTAAGGACAGACAGCACGACGCAAAATTTGCCGTGGCCGCCGTAGAGGGTGGAATGATGGAGGTCCAACTGGCGGACATAGCGTTAAAGAATACGAAGTCGTCTCAAGTAAAAGAATTTGCCCAGACCATTCTTGACGATCATGGCAAGGCGAATGAAGAACTGAAATTGCTTGCTGAAAAAAAGGATATTATTCTGCCGATATCGCTAAATGAAAAAAACAAAGAGAAAGTAATCGAATTGGCGCAAAAAAAGGGAAACGAATTTGACAAAGCTTACTGCAACTTCATGATTGATGATCACAAGGCTGACATTGAGGAATTTAAGAAGGAAGCGGAGAACGGTAACGACACCGAAATAAAAACATGGGCCGCTGGCAGGATTCAGAGTCTTCAAAGCCACCTTGCAACAGCCCAATCTCTGGATGAAAGCGTTGCGAAAAGGGACTAGCCAATATAGTCACCCCTACGATGATTTTGACTAATGGATTAGCGTGCTCTGCTCACGTCAAGAGGATTGGAAATCAGAATTAACTTTTTGAAAAGCTGTCGTCCATGCCTGCTTTCATTGTTGCGTCAATGATTTTTTTTCGTTAAGGTCTGTAAGATATTTTGGGGATTTTAGCTGCGAATCAACGATTATTTCGCTGTTATCGGTTATGAAAGGCGCCTTGCAGATTTGAAGCTCTTGGAATTTTGAAGCAGTGAATTGTAAATTGAAATGCTTTTCGACTGGAGACAATTGCCGTGCTAAAGAATTCTTAAACGTTTTTCTCTATGCATAAAATATTGATTATCGATGATGACACAGATATTGGGATCTTATTATCCAAATTTTTAGCGAAGAATCATTATGACGCCCAGATAGCGCACACTGGAAAGGCGGGACTTGAACTTTTGCAATGCAGCCAGTTTGATCTGGTCTTGTGCGACTACAGATTGCCTGATCTAACGGGCACAAGGTTGTTGCAAAAGATAAAAGCTGTTAACTCTTCTCTTCCCGTAATAATTATCTCCGGATATTCCGAAATCAAGACCGTCATTGAATCATTTCGTTTCGGAGCGACTGATTATATAATGAAGCCGTTTTATCCCGAGGAGATACTGATTACAATCCGGGAAGTGCTAACGACCTTTAAGCGTGCTGTTAAAGATAATTCAAGTGAAGAGAACGATAACTTCATCGTTGGACAAAGTCCGCAGTCGAAAGCCGTTCAACAACACATAAGTCTAATTGCGCCATGTGATATGTCAGTTCTTATTATTGGAGAAACGGGCACGGGAAAAGAATTTGTTGCGAAGTCAATTCATAATGCGAGTAAAAGGGCGAAGTATCCCCTGGTCGCTATTGATTGTGGTGCAATCCATGGGGAGCTGGCAGGAAGTGAGTTATTTGGACATGTCAAGGGGGCTTTTACGGGTGCACTATTTGATAAGAAAGGCAGTTTTGAGATCGCTCAGGGAGGAACGATATTCCTGGATGAGGTTGGTAATCTGTCTTACGAAAACCAAACACGACTCCTTCGGGTCCTGCAGGAAAGAGTAATAAAACGGATCGGTTCGACCAGTGACATTCCGATAGATGTTCGCATTATCGCAGCAACTAACGAAAATCTTGTCTCGAATGCGACAGATAAAAAGTTCCGAGATGATCTTTACCATAGATTGAATGAGTTTAAAATTCAACTCACGCCACTCCGGGATAGAAAAGAAGATATTCTTTTTTATGCGCATCATTTCTTGAAAAAAGCAAGTCTGATAATGAATAAAAGAGTCTCGAGTATTTCAGGTAAGGCGGAAGCTTACCTATTGAGTTATCCATGGTTTGGGAACCTTCGCGAGTTGAATAATGTAATCCGGAGAGCTGTGCTATTGTCTTCCGGGGATGAGATTTTACCGGACGCTTTACCTCAGGAAATTTTAGATGCTCACGCGGAAGGGGATGGTACTTCTGATGAACAATCTTATGGATTCCTAAAGTCCGTAACGCAGGCCACGGAAAGGCAAATTATTATCGACACTTTAATGAAAGTGCAGTTTAACAAGTCGAAGGCTTCTCAGTTACTGAATATTGATAGAAAGACACTCTATAATAAATTGAAGTTATACAACATACCCTGTGTAAAATAAATTGTAGAAATGCAAAAAAAAATATTTAGATCGTTCGAGCGGTTTTCCAACGTTGTAATGAGAGTTACCGGAAAGCCTGTTGTCTCAATTTTAGCCATTTTTATCATTGTTGCCTGGTTAATTTCGGGACCATTTTTGAATTTTTCCGACACCTGGCAGTTGATCATAAACACCAGTACTACGGTAATTACTTTTTTGATGGTTTTCTTTATTCAGCAATCTCAGAACAAAGACACAATGGCTATTCAACTTAAATTAAATGAGTTGCTTGCCTGTCAAAAAAGAGCGAGTAACCGCCTGATTGATATAGAAGACCTTTCAAATGACGAGTTAGAGGTATTGAAAAAATTCTACATTAAATTGTCTGAGCTGGCAAAAAAAGACAATGATTTGCATAGCTCACATTCCCTGGATGAAGCGCAAACGCTGCACCAAAGCAAGAAGGTAATATGACAGGAGGTTAATGTAGAAGGCAATTTTATTTCATACTGAGATCCTACCTGGAAATACAAACATTTCTTGTTTACAACAAGGCTCCAATTAATTCTGATAATCTTTTTCTTCAAGTATAGCGCACTGCATTTTTCTGGTCTATCGAACTTTGTTGGCGGTTCGGCAGATTAATCATGAAGGTCGTGCCCTCTCGTAACTTTGACTTTATCGATATTGTCCCTTTCAATTTCTGCACAGCCTCCTGGACAATATAAAGCCCCAGACCAGTACCTTCTTTTCCGCCGGTTCCACGGAAGAACATCTCGAAGACTCGATTAACATAGTTTTCATCAATACCTATACCATTGTCTGCAAATTCCATCCGGGCTTCTTTCTTGTTTGTTGTGACAGTTATCCTTAAGGACGGATGATCTTTCGTGTCGTCATAGTACTTAATGGCGTTGGATAGAATGTTATTCAGTATCACGGAGATACGATAGCGATCTGAGTAGAACGGACTCTCTTCATAGATATAGATGTGTTTGTCAATTTTTTCCGAGCCGGGTATGTAGGACATTCGTTCCAGATGGTCGTTTATCAGATTCCTGATATCAATTTTTTCCGTAGCCAGGTTTAGCCTTGAATTGCGAGAGTACTCGATTATTTCTTTGAGGGTATCATCCAGGTTGACGATACATTTCTCTATGATATCAAAGTAGACGTTGGACGTTGTTCCTTTTTTTTCGTCTTCCAGTTTAGCTAAATGTATGAGTCCCAGAACTGAGCTGAGCGGTGCTCTCAGATTGTGTGAGGCGCTGTACACAAAGCTGTCGAGTTCTTTATTGATCTTTATTAATTCCTCGTTTTGAGTGCTGAGGGCCTTACGTGCTTCATTCTTTTCAACTTCCAGGCGCTTTTGCTTCAAAGCATTTGTGATGGCGGAGGGCAGACGAGTTAAATTTGATTTGAGTACATAATCATCCGCACCTTTCTTAAGAATGTTTACGGCGAACTCTTCCGATACCGCGCCGGTCACAAGAATGAAAGGAACGTCGAGGTTTGAAGCGCGACACAATTCGAGCGCTTCAATAGAATTAAACTGAGGCAACGAATGGTCGGAAAGAATGATGTCGAATGGTTCCGTTTGTAGTGCTGAGATGAATTCATTCCTTTTGTCCACACGTTTGATCGTAAACTCCAGGTGTGCACTTCGCAGTACATATTCCATTAATTCAAAATCTTCAATGGTGTCTTCAAGGGCAAGTATATTAATCAATTCCATATTAAATAAAATGGTTTATCCTAGGCCCATCAAATATTGAGCCTCCGATTTTTACCCGTGATAGGACGTGAAAATAGGGGAGTAAACTACCCGGCGATGTAGATATTAGTCTACAGAAATGAAATTAACCGTTGACGATTTCACCGCCATTAGGATGAAGAAACTGCCCGGTCATATAAGCGGAATCATTCGATGCTAAGAAAAGATAAGAAGGTGCAATTTCGGCGGGCTCACCGGCCCTTTCCATAGGTACATCACTTCCGAAAGCGGCGATCTTGTCCGGGCTAAAGGACGATACGATTAGCGGTGTCCAAATCGGGCCAGGAGCAACTCCGTTAACACGAATACCTCTCTTAACGAGATTTGACGCCAGGCTTCTGGTGAAGCTGACAATCGCTCCCTTAGTTGAAGCGTAATCGATGAGGGTATCGCTTCCCCTGTAAGCTGTGACTGAAGAAGTGTTGATAATGCAACTGCCGGCCTTCATATGTGGCAAAGCTGCTTGTGTTACCCAGAAGTAAGGAAAAATGTTGGCGGAAAATGTATTCACCAATTGTTCAGTTGATATATCTTCCAGTTTATCTTGCTCATAATGCAGCCCTGCATTGTTAACCAGTATATCAATTTTACTATAGTGCTTTATGGTTTCTTCAACAATTTTTTGACAGTGATGCTCATGGCTGAGATCACCGGGAAGGAGCAGGCATTTAGAAAATTCTTCGACCATTTGTTTGGTTTTGAGTGCGTCCTCATGCTCATTTAAGTATGAAATAGCCAACTGCGCGCCTTCGCATGCAAACAACACAGCCACCGCTCTGCCAATGCCGCTATCCCCTCCGGTTATTAAGGCAACCTTTCCCTTCAGTTTATTTGAAGTAGCAGATGGTTTTGAAACTGGATCGGGTTGCATTTTTTCTTCGAGTCCCGGACGTTCCTGTTTTTGTGGTTTGCGAAGATTTCTTTTTTTGCCGTGTTCCTGCATAGTTAGGAGTCACCCAAAAAATTATGCCAATGGCGACGGGATTGAAATGTGAAAATACCAATGGCTAGATCTTGATTTGGTTCATGGATACCGATCATCTGATCGGTCGGGCAATGCAATTATTTCAGCGATCGTTTTTTGTGGTATCCATCCCACACTATCGCGGAAATTGATCAACAACAAATCAGTCAACGTGACTAATTTGTGTTGCAAAGGCATTGGTATCATTTTAAAACGGGTTCTGTTATAGGAGTTGAATGAACTTTTGATAAAATGATTTTTACAATGCTAAAATCTAAAGTTACGACAGCATCAGTTAAATAATCATTGGAACGATGATGGTGGAGGGCTATCTGAAATAGTTCGAAATTCAATTCAGGATTCAGGCGATTGTTCTTTGCTCCATTATTCTGGTAGCAATTCGATGAGTAAAGATTCTTAAATATTAAACGACATTATGATGATGAATTTACTCGAACAGACAAATATTTTTATAGACATAATTGTTGCGAGTGTTTTGAGCGGGATTATCGGAATCGAACGGGAGCATCAGGATAAACCTGCAGGCATTCGGACGAATATAATTATCGGTGGATTTTCTTGCTTAATGATTTCCATTATTTCGCCTGTCATGATTTTTTTAAATACGCTTTCCGGAGAAAATTTGAGCGTGGACCCTTTGCGTATAATTAATGCGTTGATATTAGGCGTCAGCTTTGTCGGCGGGGGAACGATCATAAAAATATCAGAAAGGCAACAAGTCAAGGGGCTTACCACGGCTGCAACGTTACTTTATTCATCCGGGATTGGTATTTGTGTGGCCCTGCACCTATATATTCTCGCGATCGGTCTAACATTGTTAACAATTTTGATCAATCACTTACTGCCAAGAATAATCAAAGGACCAAAACAGGAATAACATGGTCGTGGAGGTTATCATAGAGAGTTTCTTAGGGGCAAACGTTCAGATTGTTGTTAGGTTGATGGAGTATTGTGGGCTGGAATTGCACGATTGTGGGACGTAATTTTCCTACGAGCATTCAATGTGGTGACTTTCGTGAACTCTGCTCCAAATAAAAAAATAATACCTGAGTAGGTAACCCACAACATAATCAATACCAATGATCCGGCGGCCCCGTAGATCGAGGCTGGGTCGGAATAGGCAAAATATTTTCCCAGGAAAAATTTCGCAATGACAAACAGAAAGGAAGTTATAACAGATCCACCCCAGACGGTACGCCATGGAATTTTAGTGTCGGGAAGAAATTTAAACATTGTAGCGAAGAGCAGGGTTATAAGCGCGAGACTCAAAATAAAGTCGAGGCCATTAAAAATCAGATCCAGGGCATTTGAAAAATGCCCTTTGACCCACTCACTGATGGAACTTATAAACGCAGAAAAAATTAAGGACACGATAAGTAGAAAACCAATGGCCAAAACTAAACCGAATGAAAACAACCTGTCCTTTATAAGCTTTAATAGTTTGCTTTTTGGTTTGGGTTCTACCTCCCAGATCAGATTAAGAGTCTGCTGAAGTTGGTAGAAAACGCCGGTGGCGCCAAACATGATAGTTGCCAATCCAATGGCATAAGCAAGATTACTTTTATTAATTGCCGACGCTGAAAAGATGACCTTTTGAATATCTTTTGCGGCCTGCGGTCCTATAATGTCTTGAATTTGAAATATGATTCTGTTGGACACATCTTCAGGGCCGTAAAAATAACCAACGAAATTGATGATGACGATCAGAAGGCCGGGGAATGAGAAAATAGCGTAGTACGCAATGACCGCGCTATTTCGAAAAGGATCTCTTGTCCACCAGGCTTTGGCCGCGGATTTAAAAAGCGATATATATTTCACCAGAAAGTTTTTCATTTGATCGCGCTATGACCGATCTGCATCAAGAATAACACCACTATGATGTGCACTGAACGGATTGTTGTGATTTAGAAATAGCGATTTTATGTTGCAGTCAGAATTTTTTTGACGTGTATTTGACGCCTTGAGGATTACATTGGGGCTGACTGCTTTCTTTTGCGGACACTTTCGGGGCGAATGTGTGGAGTTCGTGATTTTTAGTAAGCAGGAATTTGTTTGCTTCGAATCAGTTTACAAGCTGTTCAGGTGAAATCAGCTAATTACTTAAATTTCATTCATGGGGCATTGGCGCAATCCATTTGAACCAAAAAACCATCGGGTAAATGACAAGCACAAAGTCCTGGATCATGATGGGATTTTCAGAGAATAATAAGATCTCGATTGTGAAATTTTTTACTCAATTAAGATGGATTGCATGGCATATGTTCCCCGTCAGGCATTGCTGGGATTGAACATGGATGCGGTTTCAAACCAATACAACTTTATGATTCGAACAAGTTGCATCAATTCGGTGTAGCTAAAGGGCTTAGTGAAATAAGTATTTCCACCAAGCTCGTAACATGTGTTAATATCGCTTTTTGAATTTGATGTGGTTAATATCAATATTGGAATATGGCGCAATTCAGGATTTGATTTAACTTCACTTAATACCTTCATGCCGTTTTTTCTAGGCATATTAAGGTCTAGAAAAACTAAACTTGGGGTTTTTGAGTAGGTGGGGAGAATTGATAACAGAGTTTCACCGTCTGGTGTAACGATTATTTTGGACCGGTCAATTCCATTTTCAACCAGTGCCTCAATTAGCAGAGCGCTATCATCGTTATCATCATCAGCAATTATTATATTCAGGTTATTGTGGGCCACTGCGGTCTAAAAATTGGTAATGAAATATAACAATTATTAATTATCTTATATAAATCGAAAAATTAATTTTGTAATTATCAATGTTCTTATCATGAAAAAGGGTGGGCATCGAATAGCAGAACTCAGGGAATTGCTGGAATTTTCTCAAAAGGAGTTTGCCCAAAGGATCGGTATTACCCAGGGCGCATTGTCTCAAATCGAAAGTGATAAATCAAAGGCGTCGTTCGAAACCATTAACAAAATCAGTGATGAATTTAATGTGAATTGCAATTGGTTGATTCGGGGTTCGGGCGAGGTGTTGCTGCCCGCGGAGTCTTCGCGGACTGAGAGCGTCGGAGCTACGCAATCCGATAAAGCGTCTATTCCATTGATAAGGGAAGAGGCCCATGCGGGCTATGTTAACGGGGTAAAGGACCGGAGTTACCTTAGTTCTCTCGATGTTTACCAAATTCCAGGATTTGAGAAAGGGGACTACAGACTTTTTGAAATTGTTGGCGATAGTATGGTTCCAACTCTTCATCCAGGTGAAATAGTGGTTTGTGAATTTGCGGCCGACTCCTCCTTAATAGAAAATTCCAGCCTTTGCGTTTTGATATACAAAGATGGAATAGTTGCAAAGAGGGTGTTTCAATATCCAGAGAAGAAAGGGTCCCTCATCTTAAAAAGTGATAACGTTGAATACAAAACTCAGACTCTTCGCAGATCAAAAATATTCGAAGCATGGCTGGTTAGAGCAAAAATTACAACGCTACTTTCAACCAATGGATTGGCAATAGAAAGACTCGAAAAACTTGAATCAGATTACCAGCAATTAAAAAGTCAGGTCGACAACTTAGTAAAAAACAAGGCTAAGTAGTCGCGTTGCCTCAATGCTCTTTGCCCATTTTCTTTGCGACGCCATTGGCCGGGAGCGACAGGGTGAATATAGCCCCCTCGTTGATCTTTCCTTCGGCGGCTATAGATCCTTTATGGTATTCAGCAATTCTTTTACACAGTGCAAGTCCTAAACCGGTACCATCTGATTGACCTTCGTAATTCAACCGAGTGAACATGCCGAATATATCCTTGGAGAATCGTTGGTCAAATCCCAATCCATTGTCCTTTACTATAATACGACAGTGTTGATTCTCGGGGATCTTCCCTCTGTATGACGGGCTTTCGCAGTAAATGTTAATTACTGGCCGTGCTTCCTCTCTTCTGTATTTTAACGCATTACTGATTAAATTATGAAACAGCAGTTTCATGAGACGCGGATGTACCAGTAACGATGGAAGTTCATTAACATTCACTTTAGCCCGCTTGAGAATGATCTCCTCTTCAAATTCAGCAAGGGTTTCTTTCACGAGGAGATTCATTTCCGTCGGGACAAATTCAGAGGTGTCAACAGAAATTTTTGCCATCGTAAGAATATCCCTGATTAACAACTGCATGCGTTCCGCTGATTTTTGAATTCTTTCAATGTCTTGCAGATCCTCTTCGTTTACGTTACTCTTGTTCTTAATAATAAATTTGTTGGCGAACAATCGAATCTTGCGAAGAGGTTCCTGCAGGTCATGAGACGCCATAAATGCAAAGCGGTCCAACTCAGCGTTCACAGACTCAAGATGGTTGATGTTCTTAAGTAACTGTCGGTTCAAATTTTGAATTTTTTCCTCAGACGCCGTTCGTATTTTGATTTCCTTTTCAAGGTTGGCATTTGCGGCAGTTAAGCTGCGCTCTTGTTCCTGAAGCTTT
>DASUGQ010000170.1:0-7446 GCA_036273935.1 Cyclobacteriaceae bacterium
CAAAACTGACGAGTCTGATGTCCGATGAAATGATCATGGAGGCCGTGAAAAACGGTGATCTTCAACAGGCTTCCTTGCTATTTGAACGGTATCAGAAACCGGTATTCAATTTCCTGGCGCGCATGACGATGGATCGCGACGCGGCGGAGGATCTGACACAAAATGTTTTCCTCCGCATGATTAAATATCGAAACAGTTACCGGGAGGGGAATAAGTTTCAGTCGTGGATATACCAGGTGGCGAGAAATGTATTCTCAGATCATTATCAGAAAGAAAAGAATAAACGAGCTGATTTCATCGATGTGGAGAAACTAACCGATCATATCGCGAGCAGTCATGACGAACAGGAGCAACTCGAGCGGGAGAGACTTCTCATCCGATCATTGGCTAAGTTAAACGATGAGCAACGCGAGCTTTTAGTATTTACGCGCTTTCTGCAGTTGAAGTACGAGGAAGTAGCCAACATGATGAATACGACAGAGGCAAACATCAAAGTGAAGGTGCACCGGGCCATGCAAAAATTAAGGGAAAATTATTTCGAACTCGAAAAGATCGAATGATGGAAAAAGATAAACTGGAAAGTCTGCTAATAGACTATATCGATGGGCAATTAAATGAAGGTGACCGAAAGGTCGTTGAGGAGATGCTGCGCGAAGATCCAGCCACAAGGAAACTCTATGACCAGATGAGAGAGGTGATGAATGTGATGGATGATGTAAAAGATATTCGACCTTCATCAAAAGTTGCTCAGCAATTCGATGCATTTCTTCAGGAAGAGATCCAGAGGAACAAAACAACCAAAGTTATACCGCTCACATGGTTCTACAGAGTAGCCGCTGCCGTTGCCTTGATTGTCATCAGCGGAGGCATTGGTTACTGGATCAGTCAGCAACAAAAACACGAAGATGAAATGTTGGCAATGAAGAGGGAATTGGAAATAACAAGGCAGCTGGTCATGTCAAGATTAAGGGATGAGCAGTCAGCCAGTCAACGAATCCTTGGTGTGCAGGCCGCCTATGTGGTGGAAGAGACAGACCATGAAATAGTTGATGCTTTGATCAAAGTGATGAATGGAGACCCGAACAACAACGTAAGATTGGCGGCCATCGAGGCCCTTGGAAAATTCAACACTGACGAAAAAGTGCGAAAAGCGCTGATTGCTTCATTATCGGTACAAACCGATCCGGTAGTTCAGATTGCTCTGATACAATTGATGGTGCAGATGAAAGAAAAGAGCGCCGTTAAATCACTCCAGGAAATAATTAAAGATGATAAGACACTCCCGGCCGTAAAAGACGAAGCCTACTCAGGGATTTTCAAACTCTCATAGTAAAGAAATGAATCGCGATAAATAATAAATGAAAACCAAATTTTAAAAATGTTTAATCAGAATTGTATGAAGAATAGAATTTCAATATCAATAAAAACTCTCTTCGTTTTTGCATTTGCTTTTTTAATGGTGGACCGGCTATCGGCGCAGGAATTCAAACTGGCAAAAAGTTCAGGCCGATTGGAAATCATCGAAGTAAATAAAGTGACGGTAGAAGGCTACAACGGAAATGAGATTGTTTTTTCCTCAAGGGATTTTTCCAAGGAAAAAGACAAACGTGCTGAAGGACTCAAAGCAGTAAGCAGCATGGGACTGGAGGACAATACAGGTTTGGGACTTTCTGTTGTCGACAAAGGAACATCGATAGAAGTGCGTCAGCTTAAAAAGATGGATGGACCTGAGGTGAAGATTATGGTACCCAAAGGAGTAATCGTTTCTTTCACTCATTCATCACCTTATGGAAGCGGCGTAAACTTTAAGAACGTTGAAAGTGAGATTGAGATATCCACGGTTCATAACAGCGTTCATCTTGAAAATGTCACCGGCCCCATGACCATTAACACAGTCCATGGTGAAATCAATGTTGATTTCAATGGAGGCATAAAAGCCCCGGTTTCCATCGCTTCTGTGCATGGCCCTGTAGATGTGACACTCCCTTCGGCCACAAAGGCTACACTCTCGATGAGTACTACCTATGGTGAAGTTTATGTAGACCCTGCCATAAAACTTGAGATCGAGAAGAAAGATGATAAATGGGTAACCTTTGGATCTGGCAAGGTCAGCGGCAAAATGAATGGAGGTGGATTGGAGATTTCCCTTACCTCTACTCACAACAATATTTACCTGAGGAAAAAGTGATAAGACTGGTGAGGATGTAAGTCCTCACCAGTCTAAAAGGACTCTAGTCAACAAAAAGTTTTGATCGATATGAAACCCGCAATATTACTAGTCGGAATACTTACTTTAGGTATACCTGCTTCTGCGCAAACAAGGATTGAAAAAACAATTCCCGTAAAGGCAGGGCAAATGCTGAGTATGGATTTTGAATTCCCGGAACTCATCAGGGTTCAGACATGGGACAAAAATGAAATACTGATCAAAGGAGAGGTCAGCATAAACAAGGGAGAGGATGATGATGCCTTTGAACTCGTAATAGATCAATCAGGAAATGAGATCAACGTGTCCTCCGTGCTCAAAGACAAGGAGAATATTCCACATCGGCTTGTGATCAAAGTAGGGGATACTGAGTATTTCTTTAAGGCCAAAGATGCGAATGATCCTGAGGTGCAAAAGTTCCTCGAAGATCATGGAAGACAATATGCCTACATGTCAAACGGCATAATAAAAGAAATCACATTAGAGATTTTTGTACCGGAAGGTATGGAGACAAGTGTTGAATCGAAATTCGGTTTAGTGGAAGTAAAAAACTTTCAGGCACCATTAAAGGTTTCTTCCAAATTTGGCGGCGTGGACGCCTCCATCGTGGAACGATCTACCGGGGAACTGACGGCGAGAACTGAATTCGGTGAAATACTGACGAACCTCGATGTGAAATTTGATTCAGAAAAAAATATACCCGATAGCCATCATCATGACCGGTTAACCGTCGTGTCGGCCAAACCCGGAACGGGGCCACGTTATGAATTTGAATCGAAGTTTGGTAAGGTGTATTTGCGCAAGGCTGATCAGAATTAATGGTATCATAGAATAAGCAGGGTGATTGGGCCAATTATCAAGTGCAGATGCGTAGATGCGATTCTCAGTCCGCACATTTGCCATTATCTAATAAGCAGACTTTGTTCTTTCATGGTTACTAATTTTAGAGCTGGGGATGCCAGGTATGTCTTTCATCCTGGACATATTTCGACCAACTGTAAAGGGCGTCATATATCTTCATTCCAACCGATAGCAATTCATAATCATTCACATAATTGCGCGACAATCCAGCAGAGATTGCCCATAAGCCCGCCGATTGAGGAGTAAGCCCAAACTTGTCTGTATCGGCCCCGCGAATAATATCCGCCAGTTGATGGATTGAGGGATCTGCTATTGAATGTTTTTTGACGATGAAATCAAACGTGCAATACTCTCCTTCATGTGAATATTCCGCGCCAGGAATATCATAAGGTATTGCATCCAACTCTTTTGCTAAAGTGAAGACTTGGTCTTTCGGAACATAAATGAACTCTGCTTCAAGGTCTACAAATTTTTTAATCAACCAGGGACAAGCTATTCGGTCAATTTTAGGACGTTCTCGGGTGATCCATTTCATAGTTTTTCAATTTGCTGCCGTAATAGTAATAAGCCAAACCGATTTGTGATAGAACGTAATTAACCTTTGGCATTTGTTTTACTTTTCTTAAGATGTTTTATGTATTGCGAAGGAATTTGACCGGTGTGTTTTTTAAAGATTCTTGTAAAGTGACTTTGATCGGAAAAACCGGTGAGGTAAGCAATTTCAGACAAGGAATGGTTGGTGTTCATTAAAAGATGAATTGCTTTTTCAATCCTAAGCTTTCGAATGTAGTCGCCAAATGTCATGTCGTCAAAATATTTTGAGAACTCCCTGGACAGATAAGCAGGATGAACCTGTAAGCTCTCAGAAATTTCTTTTAGAGTAAGGCTGAGGTTGGTATCGATCTGATCTTGTATAATTTCCTTTAATTCTTTCGCCCAGGCAGGCACTTTCTTTTGTGTCTTCTGCTTGACAAACTTTTGATAAACGTCGAGCAGAAGATTTTCTGTTGGGTGCTGTGTATGTTTTTCTTTCTGAAGATATTTGGCCCAACTATATAAGGCATCATAAATCATCATTCCTTTTTCCAGCAATTCATGATCGTCGGTTGTGTTGAAGGCCAGACCAGCAGAGATGGCCCACAGCCCGGGAGCTTGGCTGGCAAGGTCATGCCTGTCGGTGTCAGCGCCCCGAACGATCACAGCCATTTTTTTTAATACCTCATCTTTAAGGTTATATTTTTTTAGGAAGTAATCGAAAGTGCAACGATCGTCGTAATGTGTAAATTCAGCCTCAGGAATATCAAATGGAATACCGTTAAGCTCTTGCGCTTTATTAACGACCTGTTCAAAGGGGACGAAGAAGAATTCAGCTTCCTGATCAATGAATCGCCTGATTAACCATGGACAAGCGATCCGATCAATTTTCGGATGTTCGCGCGTGACCCATTTCATTTTGAGAAAGAATTTACTTCAAAATACTTAATTGCAATTGCATTTTAAATCCCTCAAGGAAAGGGATCTGAAACGTCCGATCTGACGTTAGAAATTACTTATGGAATAATCCACCAGATTGGCTCAAAACTCCAAAATTGGCACAATAGCTGATTCACTGATTATTGAATCAGTGTCCATCGCTAAGGTAGTTTTTCAGAACGCCACTTTGCGGGTTTTGAAAAATATCATAGGGAGTACCCTGCTCAATTACCTCACCCAAATACATGAATACAATGTTGTCTGCGAGGCGGACTGTCTGGCGAAGGATGTGGGTTACAAGAATGATGGTGTAGCTTTTTTTCAGTTCGTGAAACTGTTCTTCAATCTTCCTGCTGGAGATTGGATCTAAAGCAGAAGTGGGTTCGTCCGCAAGAATAACTTCCGGATTCACAGCCAGACCTCTCGCCAAACATAAACGTTGTTGCTGGCCGATGGAAAGTTTTGTAGCGGGCGTCTTTAATCTGTCATGAACTTCATCCCACAAGGCAACTTGTTTGAGATGAAACTCTACGCGATTGGCAATTTCTGTTTTGTTTCTTATTCCCTGCAATTTTATTCCAAAGGCAACATTATCAAAAATGCTCATTGGAAGAGGGTAGGGACGCTGTGAGAGCAAACCCATTTTCTGTCTAAGGTCTGGAAGATTATTGTGGCCATTGAGAATTTCTTTGCCCCCTAATCGAATACTTCCGGAAACAATCATCCCGTTGTGAAGATCGGTGAGGCGATTGATTGACTTCAACAAGGTTGTCTTTCCACAACCTGACGGGCCAAGAAAAGCAGTGATCTTTCCTTTCGGAATTTTCAGGTTTATGTTTTTAAGGATATGATGCTCGTTGTGTGACACATTCAAAGCATTGATCTCGAGTACGGTTTCAACAGCAGCTTTTTGTTCTGTCTTCTCAAGATTTACGTGCAGTACTTCCGATACAAAACTCATGACACGGTGTGTTTAGAAATTTTCGATGATAAATAGCGTGATGTCACGCTGATAATAAGAATCACAAAGGTAAGCACAAGAGCTGATGCATACGCTCTTGCCTTCACTTCTTCAATGGGTGAACTCAGTTGATAAAATATCGCGAGTGGAAGCGTGGCCACTGGCTCACCGAGGCGCTCGGGCACATAGTCTGTGTAGCCTGCCGTGAACATAACAGCGGCCGTATCGCCAACGCCTTTTGCGAACCCGAGAAGAAAGGCAGTCGCAATGCCAGGTAATGCCTGCCGGAAGAAAATCAAACCGGCTTCAAAACGGGTTGTACCTAATGATAATGTTGATTCGAGGAGACCAATCGGGATGGTGCGCAATACTTCATCCATCGCCCGGATCATGACAGGTGTAATGAGAAACGCAATGGTGATCATGCCTGCAATCAATGATGCCTTTAATCCGAAGAAGAGCATGAGCGAAAAACCAAATGCACCATAAACGATGGGGGGAACTCCCCACAGGAGATCGAGGATCAGTCGTATTCCATGCTGAAGTTTTACAAACTTTATCAGCGAGATATTGATAAATAAAGCGACGGGCGCGCTGATCGCCACGGCGATGAGGGATGCCCCAAGGGCAAGGTAGATGGAGCCGACGATCGCATTGAAGATGCCACCTTCTTTGCCAAAGTAAAATCCTCCCTTTGGAACCTCAGAGATCATTTCCCATGAAAGTGCGGGTAATCCTTTTTTCACAATTTCAAATACAATAAAAAACAGAATAGCAATGAGGCTGAAGGTGAAAAAGCCCAACAGGTATTTAAAAAAATTTTCTTCAAGTACTTTTCTTTTCTTCATCAATGTACTGTTGTGCGTTGAATAACTATTCTTGAAATGATATTAAACACCAGGACTACGACAAAAAGTATCAGGGCAGCAAACATTAAAGCGGAGTCATACATGGGTATGGACATCATTTCGCCGTAATTGTTGGCGATCAATGCAGGTAAAGGATAACCTCCGTCAAAAACGCTCTTAGGAATTTGGACGATGTTGCCGACGACCATCAGCACAGCAATGGTTTCACCAAATGCTTTTGAAATACCTAGAGCATACGCTGCGATTATTCCCGGCAAGGCCCTCTTCAATAATACCTTCTTGATAGTCTCCCAATAGGTTGCCCCCAGCGATAAGGTCACTTCTTTCAGTTCAACAGGTATGGAACGAAAAACTTCAAGCAGCATGTGTAATACGAAAGGAAGGGTAGAAATAGCCAGAATAATGCCTCCCGAAAGAATGGTATAACCGGAGGAAACTTTGCCGAATAGAGGCGCGATGTAAAGTGAAACCAGCGGGACAACCACCAAGACACCCCATAAGCCATGAATAACGGAAGGAATACCGGCCAGGATGTCAATGACAGAACGCATGATGGTCAGTACACGCGAGGAAGCATATTGCGTAAGGTAGAGCGCTGGGAAAAGACTCAAAGGAATCATGATTACGAGGCCAATCAGCGTAACAATAAGCGAGCTCACCAGAAAAGGAAGAAATCCGAATTGACCCGAAGAAGGTCGCCACACGGATGAGAATAAAAGATTGGAAAGGCTGTCAAAACTGAAAATAGGAAAAGCTTTAATCACCAACCCCAATGCAATGGATAAAGGCAAAAGCAAAACAAGTGAAACCGAAATGACTGTCCATGTGCCCGCGCTATATTCCTTTATCTTTCTGAAAAGTATCATTTCGGCTAGTTGAGTTTTTCTAATTCTGATTGTACCCTTTCTCCTGATAATTTAATATAGCCCGTTTCGATTACATATTGCTGGCCCTCGGTCAATACCCAACGCAAAAAGGTCTTTACGATTTGATTTTCGGGTTTTCCCTGTGACACAAAATACAACTCACGGGCGGGCGGCGCGGGAAATCTCCCGTCGCCAATGGCGCGGATAAGC
>DASUGQ010000171.1:0-12121 GCA_036273935.1 Cyclobacteriaceae bacterium
CTCTCTTTTCGCTTTTGCTTTACCCGCCCCAATGGGAATGCCCGCCGATAAATACAACGAAGTGTTGTACTGATTGGGAGTTGAGTCGTCAATAACGATATCAACAATTCCATAATAATATCGCAGGGTTAAGTTCATGCCGTTTCCACCCATCAGCCGGTATCCGATTCCGCCAATCAAACCAAAGTCTAGGGGATGGATCTGGTCGCGGATGTCAGCCTTATATTGCAGATCCTCTTTGTCGATTACTTTGGCCGTAAAGATATCAAATGCCTTTGCCCGCAACGCAGGCATAATTCCTCCTTCCACATAAATGTTATTCCTGAATTTGTACTTCATGGCGATGGGAACATTGAAGTAATTGATCTTTCTCTGTACGGCCCCATCGGCAAATACATTATCCAGGTCAGGGTCATTTAAAGGATATACGGGCAATCCTGACGAGCCCATGGACGACTTTACCAAGACCCCTGTATGAATCATCCACTGTGGGTTCTTCAAGCTGATATCGAAGTAAAATCCAAGGTTGAAACCAGCTCTCATTTCGCCCTCACTTAGTCCCTTTATCAACGGGAAGTTAGCGCCACCATCCAACCCAAATTCTATTTTACCGCTATTGAGTTTATCGCCAAGCAGCAACGAAATCAGGACCTGACAGTTCCCCGGCATAATCCTGGCAAGTATAAATGCAAGTACCAAAAGAACTCTCATGCTAGGGCTTGGTTAGTCTTTTCAAAGATACCCGTTTAACCGTACGGTATATCTCCTTTATGTTGGGGAAGGTTAACATTTTTCCTTTTGGCTATGTAAAAGTTTAATTATTTTAGCCGCCTAAACAAAATAAACCTATCCCGATGACTTCTCCGGATTTGCCACAGGTGGATTTAGAAAAGTCGTTTCAGTTCCGAATCCAAAACATGATTAGCATGAAAAATCTACTCTTAATTCTATGCCTCACAATCCTGACGTTTTCGTGTCAAAAAAAGCAAGAAGAAGTAAAGGAGGAACCTGCTGAGGCTTCACCCGCATTCGAGGCTCAGCGAAATACTTTCTTCAGTAATCTAAAGGCGCCGGCAGAAGTTGCGGCTCAGCTCCAGGCGACCGCTGCAGAGTTCAATGCGAGTCTGTTAAGCGATCCAAAGAATTACGGAAGCTATGCAAACGACCATGTAAAAGCAGCCGCCAACCTGGGTATTTATCTTTCTGATTTAAACTACAGCGTGGCCTACAAGCAGAGTGCAAATACAAAGGAATTGTTCATGGCCGCGCATGAATTGAGCAAAGCCATCGGCATCGAGCAGGGAATTCTGGATTTTCTAATGAAGCGATTCAACGATAACATCAATCAAAATGACTCTGCGAAAGCAGTTTTGAATGAGTTATTTGAAAAATCCACTATAAATCTCCAGGGTACCGATCGCGAGAAATTAGTCGGTATTACCATGAGTGCTTATCAAATTGAAAACCTTCACTTGGCTTTGGGGGTAATTGAATCGTACCCGAAAGATATGCTACCCACCGATACACGAACACAAATACTGATCCCCATTTTCCGAATGGTGCTCGAGCAAAAGCAAAATGTGGAGAACATCTATGGATTTCTGAAATCGGTTACCGACCCTACAAATCCAGACAAGAATCCAAACTACGCTTACTACGCCAATGCATTCGAAGAATTGATCGGTGTTTACAATCGCCTGAATGTTGATGAAAAGATCGCGAATAATCAAGGCATTGAATTGATGAATGATGCAGTGGTGAAAGAGCTTGGCGAAAAGGTAAATGCCATACGCAGTAAAATTGTGAGTGTTCAATGATCCACTACTAAATCCTAACAAAAAAAGGGAAGTCATTTGATTTCCCTTTTTATTTTACAAAATCACTCGTCTAATCCAGTTTACCCTGTTGTGGGATCTCCACTTGATTCAACCATGCCGAAACCATTTTGTATCCCAGCGTTAATACGATCGCGCCGGTAAAAAGTCCGATAAACCCGGAGAAAATGAATCCCCCTATCGCCCCTAAAAAAACAACGAGCATGGGTGCGGGTGCACCCTTACCCAACAAAATCGGCTTGAGAATATTATCACTGATACCAACGATGATCATCCAGATTGTGAGTATGGTGGCCGTTAATGTATCCGCTGCACTCCAGATATAGATTATTACTCCGATTGAGACGGGTAGAATACCGATCTGGACAATGGCAAGGATAAGGCAGACCAGTATCCACAAGCCTGCAAAGGGAACTCCCGCCACAACAAAACCTATGCCTGCCAGTATGGACTGGATAACGGCAACTCCCAGAACCCCTTTCGCAACATTTCTGATTGTTAGCTCGGCCGATTCAGTCAGATTCACGCCTGCCGGCCCGACTAATCTTACGAAAAGTGAACGGGCAAAGTCACCCGCCGCCTTTGCATAGGCAAGCAAAACACCGCTAATAATAATTGATAACGTGAACAGGAGAATGCCCTTACTTGTACCCCGCAATAAGTCAAAGAGTTGCAATATCACTGTCTTCACTTCATCACGGTGTTTAGCGATCAAATCAGACAAATTCTTAGACGCCTCCGTCCAATACCCATACAGTGGTGCCCCAATCAATGGCCAGTCTTTAACTTTTTCGGTCGGAGGTGGAATGGACAGCTCCCCCTGCCTATAGGCCGTTCCCAAATCTTTAAATTCATCCACCGTTGCAAGTAATAACCAAATGGCAGGACCAATAATTAGCAGCAGAAACAACACCGTTATAATGGTGGCCGACCAGGCGTTTCGTCCCTTTAATCTTTTTGAAAGCATTTTGTGTAGCGGGTAAAGGGCTACCGCCAGCACTGAACCCCATACCAGGGGAGTCATGAATGGTTCCAGAATCTTGAAACACCATACTAGCAGAAGTGCTAGCGCTAACAATTGTATGGCATAATGAATTACAGGGTTTTGTGATTTCACTCCACCAGTTTCGTTTTGGGCAGGATTCATATGAAATGGGGCTAGGGTTTCGAAGGTACCAATATTTCGCATTTAATTGCCTACGGCAGTTCCCATCATGCCATTCAAATAATTGAATTTATAGACTAAACAAACTGAGCCAAATCAGGGTTATAAGTTTTATTACCTTGATTAAAGTCATATTATTAATTCTTTCTTTTGTCTTTCTTAACCGTCAAATTTTAAAACCAACTTGTATGAAAAAAATCTTAATTACTGCTTCATCCCTTCTCTTAATGGTGGGGTGTTATCCGGGAGGGGCAGAATATGTAGAAGATGCAGATATCGTCTATACTACTTATGATCAGCAATATGATTTTCAAAGCAGCACTACCTTCGCCATGCCTGACAAAATCGTTGTTGATGTGGAGATAGACCGGGGGGATACAACCTTCGTTTATATGAAGGATGTCTTCGCCACCCCGATTTTACAATCCATCAAAGACAATATGGAATCCAGGGGTTGGACTGAAGTGGACCTTAGTCAGAGCCCGGATATCCTACTAACCCCTGCCGGCATTAAATCAACGACCTATTTTTACTCCTACTGGTACGACTGGTGGTATGGGGGCTGGTATGGTGGATATTGGGGCTGGTATTATCCGCCTTATTATACCATCAGCAGTTACACTACCGGCACTATGATCATAACAATGTCAGATCCGAGCATGGGAAGCGACAGTCCGATCAATCAATCTCCGGCCGTCTGGATTTCCGCGGCAAATGGCTTGTTCACAGGCTACTATGATATCAGCCGCGTTACGGAAAGTATTGACCAGGCCTTCGAACAATCACCCTATTTGAACCACAACTAATGCCATCAATCATGAAAAAGATATTTTTAGTAACTGCAATATGCCTGTGTTCAATTGGCGCATTGTATGCACAGAGCAATACCTCCGTCTACTATTCAATCGGGTTCGCCACTGGTGATCTCAGTGACTACATAGGCCAACCGAGTTTTCGAGGCGTTGGACTCGACTACAATAAAATGATTCAACCCAATATCGGCGTTGGTTTCAGCATCGGGTGGAATGTTTTTTATGAGGCTAAATCCTATGATACCTATACGGTCGATAACATTTCCCTTTCAGGAAAGCAATATCGTTACAGCAATCATTGGCCTATGTTGTTGAGTGGTTCCTATTACCTTAAGCCGGGAGAAGCAATCAATCCTTTCGTTGGACTGGGGGTTGGAACGATCTATACGTTGAGAAATACAAACATGAACCTGTACACAGTTGAATTAGATGCCTGGAATTTTGCATTACAGCCACAAGTCGGCGTTCAGTTTTCCGTTGATGACGCGACCGCAATTACTGTTGTTGCAAAATATAACAACGCATTCCAGGCAGGCGGCGAATTAAATACAGACCAATCATATTTTACGATAAATATTGGATTTGCCTTTATCCGATAAGGTCTTAAAAAGGCTTCAAGATAAACTGCGAATAACGCCATTCGCAGTTTATTTTTTTATATACCTCACTTCACAATCTATAACCTAATGAAGCCGTTCGCGAAAGTATCCTTCGAAAATTTACTTTTCCTTTTAATGATCATCGTCCTGTCAGCCTGCTCGGCAGGTCTACAAAGCTATTCACACAAAGCAAAAGGTGTCGATTTGAAAAAATATAAGACGTATGCATGGGCAAAACCAAATGATGCCGACAGCGACAACCGGAAAGACGACAAAGTTTATGGGGGATTAATTTTACAGCTGTCAAACGAAGAATTGCAGAAGAAGGGATTCATCCTTGACACCGAACATCCTGATGCGGTTTTTATTTTTGACACGCATATCGAAGACCGGATCGTATACACACAGACGCCACAGGTCAGTGTCGGTTTTGGATTCGGTGGCCCTGGATATTATGGAGGATTTGCGGCACCCGTTGCTGGCGGAGACATTGTGCAGAATGTAACACAGCAAGGGATGCTCTACATTGAGATGTATGATACGCAAACAAAAAAACTCTTGTGGCGCGGATGGGCCCAGAAGGAGATTACATATAAGAACGATATCGAAACTGATATACGAACGGCCGTCAAGCACATCTTCATTCGGATGCCGGTCAAACACAAGTGAAGCAACGTCACGCCATGCAATCCCAAATCTGAGCGATCAGGCTTGTTTATTATGAAGTGGTTTCCGAAATTCTGATATTGAAATCTGTGAGAACTCGTTCATAATTTTACGCCTTGAAGAATTATTTCCCAGTCTTGTGCCTGTTGACCCTGCTTTCCTTCCGTACGCACGGTCAGAATGAAAAAGATGTAGAAGCCCCCGACTCAACTCTGGTCATTGTTAATCTTTCAGAACTACCGAGGCAGGTAGAAGAGGACGGACAGAAAGTCAGGGACCTCCTTTCATTGGCCGAGGACACTGCCCATATTGAATCGTATAAAAGTTCAATGGCTGCCCTGGAGGGCTCGGTAGCAAAAGCGATTGAGCAGTCAGATTATTTTCTCCAATCCTACGCACGTTTGTGGGTGATACAAAACCTCAGCGCAAAGTGGATCAGGTTGAATGACGACTGGGTAGATCTTAGCATAAAGATTTCAAACTCGACCAAAAATGTCGAGACGAGACTGCGAACCTGCCAGGAGATGATTTCAAAATGGACGAACTTAAAAGAAACGATTGCCGGAGACAGTGTGAGCGCTTCGTTGAACAAACCTGTATCGGACCTGATCAACAATCTTGACCAGGTGGAGCGTCTCTTCCAGGGAAAAATAAAAATCTATCTCAATTTCCAGGAAAAGGTCGCCATTAACCGTACAGAAATCAACCGGTACCTCGAAATCCTGACGCCCCTACGAAACCAGGATTTCATCACCTTCTTTCGCCGGGATGAAGATTTTATCTGGAATCAATTGAGTGACAGCACCCGGTTTGACGTTCAAATGGCAACATCATTCCGGTTCGCTTCACGGGATATTATCGATTATCTCAGGTCGGCGATTGCAAAAATCGTCTTTGTCTTTATCCTTGGCATTTTCTTTTTCCTGCTTTTCAAAAGAAATTCAAAACGCTACGTGCAAGCGAAAGGGGACGAGCCTCCACAAACCGATCAACTCCTGCGATCTCTTCAGTTTCCCCTTACATACGCTTACACTTTTACCCTGCTTTTTGCTTTGCTGACACTCACCAACAGGCCTCCTCTGCTCACCGAATTTTTACTGCTACTCTTCACTTTTTCCCTGGTTATCCTGATTGTAAAAAGGAGCAGCGGCATTGTGAAAATAATTACCGTTTCCATTCTCATTTTATATTGGCTCGATTTCCTCAGCGACTTCCTGATCACCGATCCGTCGATCAGTCGCGACATTGACCTATTCAACGCAATAGCCACATCCCTGTTGTTGCTGGTTATCTACCGGAACAGGTCATCTGTTAAGACACAGTTCCCCCGTTTGAATGACTTCGTGCTGCGTATAATCATTCCGCTCTTCCTGGTGATCAACACGCTGACTGTCATCCTTCAGGTTTGGGGGTTCACCATGCTGGGACGTGCATTCACGACGGGAACGATTACGTTCATGTACCTGATGCCCGTCATTATCGTTTGCTCCATAGCCCTGCAAGATCTTTTCCATGTTCTCCAGGATGCACCTTTCGTTAAATATTCCAACCTCGCCAGAAATTATTATCACCTGATCTTTCGCGGAATCCACCTGGGCGCATTCTACTTGCTCTTCGTTACTTTCCTGGCATCCTTTTCTCTGACAAGTCTCTTCATCAGCGCATGGGACACGATCTGGAATTTTGGTGGTCAGTTCGGTGAATTCAATATTACGGTCGGCGATGTATTGGAATTCTTTATCATCGTTTTTATATCATGGACAATATCGGTGGTACTAAAGGTATTACTTACCGATGAGATTCTTGCGCGGGCAAATCTCCGGCGTGGTGTGCCAATGGCGATCGGCGTAATCGTTCGCTATACCGTAGTCTTCCTCGGATTTATTTTGGCCGTTGCATCAACGGGATTCGACCTCGCCAAGATCAGCATTCTGGCCGGTGGACTAGGTGTCGGCATAGGTTTCGGCCTTCAACATCTAGTAGCCAATTTTATTGCAGGATTGATCCTGATCTTTGAGCGTCCCATCGTTGTGGGCGACACGGTGGAATCAGAACAAATTGAAGGAGAGGTGAAACAAATCGGCATCCGTTCCTCCAGAATACTCACTTACGATGGGGCTGAGGTAATCATTCCGAATTCCAATCTCATCAACAACAAGCTTTCCAATTGGACACTTTCCAGCCACTCAAGACGACAACTGATCCTGGTAAGGACTTCAGCCAAAGCGGATGCAGAAAAAGTGCTCGAGATACTGAATCGAATCGCCCGTCAACATGCGAACGTGTTAGCAACACCCGAGCCATTTGTGCTTTTTGAAGGTCAGCTCGACCAGAGTCTCCAGTTTAAAATCTACTATTGGCTCGTCTCGGAAATTTTTAAGACGCGTTGCGAACTCAACATTCAGATCTACCGTGAGTTAAAAGAATTAGGCGTGGAACTGCCGATTCCAATACAAGAGATCAGAACGAACGCCGACACAATACCCACTCTCACCAGTCGCGGATCGTAAGATCAACCTTCATCGGCCATCCGTCAGGATGCGGACTTGTCTTCACGAAACATTTTTGAAAACGGAACGGCTGTAGTCCCGTGGAGAAATATGCTCATCATCACCGTCAATGTAATGACAGAAATCATGCGCTCGTATCCTTCACTACCCAATCGAAGAAAAGCCATTAACAAGTACAGCACAGAAGCAATTCCTCTTGGACCAAACCAGCCAATAAACCAAACGGTAGGCGTGGACAAACCCGAACCGATCAGACTGATTGCCACTGGCAACATTCGAATAACAGTCAAGCTAAGTACAGCATACACGACCGCACGCCAGTCCCAATAGGGAAAAGACAAAGGAACCAATAACATCCCAAAGAGCAGGAAAATAAAAAGTACCATGGCTTGACTTTCCGCTTCGCCGAATTCTCTTATGCGTTCACGTATCTTTTCCGTACGTGTCCCCAGCAACATGCCAGCAAAATATACAGCGATAAAGCCGTTACCATGCACTGACTCCGCAAGGGAGAAGGCAATGATCGCCAAAGACACCGATGCCAATTGCTGAAAGGTGTGATTCATCCAGCCACGCCGGGAGGATACTTCTACCAACTTTCCCCCGATCCACCCAACCAACCCCCCGATGAGCGGTCCATAAACAAATTGCTTCACGATAAAGGCCAGCCAATACGACACCCCTGCGTGTTCCCCGGTTTTTGTGGAAAGAATGGCAATGCAAAGAAGTATGGGTGGAAGAGCTATGCCGTCGTTCAGTCCGCTTTCAACGTTAATCGTTTGCCGGATTTTTTCAGGAACATGTGTACTGGTAACTACTGCCTGACCAAGCGCCGCATCGGTAGGTGAAAGGATAAGCGCCATCAGCAAGAGTATCCAGCGCTGCTCCTCCGGAAACAAAGGAATTGCAATCAACGCACCCACCGCCATAGTGATCGGAAGTCCGATCCCCAGAAGCCGCATGGGTAATCGACGCTCCTGGATAAGCCGTTTTAAATTGAGCGTTGTGGCATCTACAAATAATACAAGTATTAGAGTCACTTCAGCCAGTATCTTAACGTAGGGTGCTTTCTCACCTTCTTTCAACAATTCAACGGGCAGAAAGCTGACTAGAATCCCAACCGTAACAAATACCATGGGAGCTGTTATGACCGACTTTTCAGCGAGCTTTGAAAAAATTCCGTACCCGAGAAGAAGTAACGCAGTAAAGAGAATGATTGGATATTCTGTCATAGGTCGTCAGCGTTTCGGTTTTTAACACTTTCAATTTAAAGAAAGCATAATATTTTAGACAATTTGGCCCGCCTGGAAGGATATATTCTATTCATCAACTCGTACTGGCTTCGCCGGATTCAGGAACATTTTATACTTGGCCTGAATTACATTGTCGCCGCTCGTAAAATCACCTTCAATTTCATTGCGCGACGTTTGACGTGTATAGCTTAGTTCAAAGCGATGTTTATAATTCAGTCGATACGCCAGGCCAATTCTTGCACGCCTGCGATTGGCAAACCGTTCGTCAAGTTGCTGATCTAAAACTAAAAATTCTTCGTAGTCAAGAAATCCATACCACAGGTTATCGGTAAAGAGATTGGGACCATTAATGCAGAGGAACATTTCACCCCTAACTCTCGTGCGGTTGCTGTAATCCCAATCGTCATCTTCGATCTGGCGAAAAGCGCGCACCTGGTAACGCAATACAAATCGCATATCTATACGTTTTCCCTGTGTGATGTAAAAACGGGCGCCGACCATAGGCATTATCTCAAATGAGCTCACACCATCGGTTTGATTTGTGTAACCGATTGGAATTTCACTGAGCAAATCAATCCAGTTGATTAGTACATATTCAAACACGGGACTGATACTTAAATTCCTCCATTTGCCCTCTTTGCTCAACAAGGTCTGATAAGAAGCGGTGTTCTCAAGCAAATAGCGGTTGGCGAAGGGATAGGATAATTGAAAGTCCAGCCATAATTGTTCACTCCGTTGTGAGAAGGTCGGGAAGAAACATATCACTAAAATCATCAAACAGCACAGTCTCTGAAGCATCTTAAAATAAATTCAGAAATCTAATTCTTTATTAACTCAACCATTACCACACCAAATTTTACCTGCGATTCTATTTTTCACACGAGGTTAGTAAAACAAAATGTGAATGAGGGTTTTGAATTCACCTATCTACAATAGCGTTAGCTGTAATCGTGTCTGAAAAAATTGCGTGATTCCTTTTAATCCAAATCGATCTAAGACGCCATATCCATACGCCAATTCAAAGCGGATATCTTTGGTGAGGTACCAGTTTACCATAGGAGTTATCCTCCAAAACTTTCCGCCCTTGAGTGTGCCGCTGTCAAGATCCAACGTTGACGCGCGAACCAATACCTCCCATGCACCCGGCCCTCCCTTGAAGACCGGCCTGTTTACCGGAACAAAACCAAATATGCTGGTAGCCGTATGGTAAGGCCTGGATTCCCCTGTGATGAAATAACTTACCATAACATCACCTCCGACAAAGGCCGGGTCGCCCGTTTCTACAGAACTAAAGCGATGCATATACACCTCCGAGCCCATCATCCAGGGGCCGGATCGGTAATAGATTTCTCCACCGAATTGATTGGAATGGTCGCTTGGAAACTTTTCCGTATCAATAAAGTAGGGCGCCGGATCCGCTTCCGGCCGTGAACGTAACCTGATCGCGCCATTGACGGGCTCGCCATACCGATAATTAAATCCGAGATGCAGAACGGTTTTATCTGATTCCGAGTAGATCGGTAAGAATCCTACGCGTACGGCGGTTTGCCACTTGAATGTAGAAAATGACTGACTTTTTGAAAGCCAATCGGTATAGATACCGACGTTCCAAAATATTCTTCGTTTTGGGAGAAAACCTAACCACTTGATTCCATCGGCAAGAATGGGAATGACATCAATGGCCATTTGGCGTTCCATGGTCCAGCCGGCATATCCCACCATTACTTTGTTCAGCGAAAATCCCTCTTTCGTTCGACCGATAAAAAACTTGCCCCAAAGTTCCGGCACATCTACCATTACGCCAGTCTCCCGGACAAACCAGGAGCGGCTAGCGCCATCGTACATGAGCCCGAGTTTCCAACTGATAATTCTTTTCGTTTTAAGCTGCCCACTGGCTGTGACGCGAAAATCACGCACATCAAAGGCAGGCTCCAGCACATTTCCCGCAGAGTCCATTTGCCGTTTGCCCTCCTCATTTTGTGAATAACCGGCAAACTCGTAAAGAAAACCTCCACCTAATTTCAACGTAGAGAATCGCCCGGGAAACAATCTCCAGCGTTTATCCTTCAACGTTTCAGGAACGGAGTCGCCCTTGAGACTTTCAAGTTCTTCACCCTGTGTGCCGTCGGGAATTGTTTCCTGGCCAAAGCAGTGGACTGATAACATGAAAATTATTACCGCCTGTAGGCCTGCTTGAAGCAATAACCTGATCGGAAGGTTTTTAGTCATTCGCCCGGGTTTATTTTAAAAATACCTGATAGAAATTTTACTCCGAGAATTCAACGAAAAAATTAAGAGATATTAATCAATCAAAATGATTGAAAGCAAACACCCTTAGGCGAAAGTTAAAAACGAACTTTGTCCCTATCTCACTAACCAGTTGCTTTCAGTCATTACCATTAACAAACATCCCTCAACTATAAAATACCCAGCGGTGTGATGAAACCAACCGTAAACCTACCTGTAGTATAGTCATCGACACCAAAACGAGTTTTGGCATAATCCGAATAGACATAACGTCTGCCCACCCAGTTAGCAAAAAACTTTATGTTCAGGTCAGACCAAGGATAATATTCTACAGCTGGAATGAATCCCCAGGCATCGCGGATTTTTTCTTCACCGGTTATATTTTCAGGATCAATGTCACTGTTTTTCCATTTGGCGATGTCTAACATACCAACGAATGTAAGATAGACTTTCGGGTTTACCTGGTAGCGAAGGTTTATCCAGTGACCGATGTATTGGGTATTCGCTAACGCAAACGGGTAAAGGTCATCCGGAACGGTCTCGCTCACAATTGTTGTTCTGTCAAGATCCTCATCACTCCATTTGAAGTCATAAATAAATCTGAATTTTTCGAAATTAAACTCGTTACCTAAAGCGATGTAGTTCATGTTGGCACTGTTTCCCCCATCGACCTCTTGTGCTTCATTGAATAAAGAGTACGACCAGATAGTCTTTATCTTTCCATCGAGTAAACTTCCACGCCAGTTAGCAACAAATGCTAAAGGCGCTTTAGACTCGGTGAAATTAGGTTGTTCTCCATAAAGTTCGTTAAATGATTTCGTTCTGGAATCCAGTACCTGGAAGGTCCACTGGTTTCGACTGCTGGGTGTATACGTAAATCCAACGCCAGTAAGGAAGTTATCGGCATATTCAACGATATCGGAATACTCGTAAATATCAATAGGGTTCCAGTCAAATTCCCAGGCGCCCCAATCGGCGCACATCTTCCCACCGGAGATGCTGAATTTTTCGCTGATGTCAAACCGAAGGTACGC
>DASUGQ010000172.1:0-7089 GCA_036273935.1 Cyclobacteriaceae bacterium
GTCCATCATCCTCATCATCGGTACGTTTGTCATCTACAAGCAGATGAATTTTATTCTTCACTCAAAACTTGGTTTCGAGAAGGACCAGGTGATCATGATACAGGGGGCCAATACATTGGGTGAGCAACATGAAGCGTTTAAAAATGAATTGAAACGACTGGCCGACGTTGAAAACGCCACCAGCAATAACTACCTGCCTGTAGCAGGTACCAACCGCGATCAAAACGGGTTTTGGAAAGAAGGGAAGCAAAAAATCGATAAAGCGGTGTATGGCCAGCGGTGGGCCGTAGACGAAGACTACCTTGCCACGCTGGGAATGAAATTACTGCAAGGCCGGAACTTTGATGAAAAGATCAAATCCGACACTGCTGCTATGATCATCAACCAGGAGATGGCAAAGCAATTTGGGTTTACAAACCCTGTTGGTGAACGCATTCAAAATTGGCAGGTATACCATATCATCGGGATGGTTGAGAACTTTCATTTCGAATCCATGACGGCCGACATACGTCCGCTGTGCATGGTGTTGAACAAAGGTGGCGACATCGTATCGGTAAAAGTAAAATCCGCAAACATGTCCGATGTACTGCAGTCTATTCACAACATTTGGAACAAGTTTATGCCCCATCAGCCATTCCGTTACACCTTCATGGACGAAAGCTATGCACGCATGTACGAGGATGTTGATCGTACGGGAAAACTGTTTGCGAGTTTTGCAGGGTTGGCCATTGTCGTGGCCTGTCTTGGTCTGTTTGCACTTTCTGCGTTCATGGTGGAGCAGCGGAGCAAGGAGATCAGCATACGTTTGGTTATGGGGGCTTCCATGAAAAATATTTTCAGGCTGCTCACACAAAATTTTGTTCAGCTCGTAATGACCTCTTTTGTAATTGCAGCGCCCATTTCCTGGTACATGATGACGAGATGGCTCGAAGAGTACAAATATAAAATCACGCTCAGCTGGGATTTGTTTATGATCGCGGGAATTCTGTCGGTGGTGATTGCGTTGATGACGATCAGTTACCAGGCCATCAGCGCTGCGCTGGCCAATCCCGCGCAGCGGTTGAGGTCAGAGTAGGTAATTCAAGCTAAACATACCATTACTCAATCATCGCTGGCATGATCACCTTAACAAACATGTCGACCGGTGCGCCTTGATTGCGGGGTGGATAATTGCCGCCTGTGAATACCACAACTGAATTTAAGTCCGGGACAACGAAAATATATTGGCCTCCGCTGCCCCTTGCAAAAAAGACACGGACTGTCATGTCCTTCAAAAAGTAAACTGCTGTCCACCAATGATACCCATAACCATCGGCAGATTTTTCGTTGCCAATGAACGTGGTGGTGGCGTCTTTAACCCAGTTTTTTGAAACAACCTGTACGCCCTTCCATTGCCCACTGTCCAAAAATAGTTGCCCCAGCTTTGCCATATCCCGCGGAACAAGAAAGAGAGGGCCGATTGCCGTCACGTAGCCATCCTTTTCATTTGTCCTCCAGTAATAGTTGGTAATATTTAGCGGCTTAAAGAGATGCTCTTCTGCAAAAATGTTCGCCTGCACTCCGGTTGTCTTATGAATGATGGCTGCCTCCACTACAGGCAAGGCGCTATTGTATTTAAAGCTCTTGCCTGGAGTATTGGCCATTTCTTTTTCAAACAAATACCGGAACCGGTGATCACTCACATCAAAGGCAGTTTCATCGTTCCGGAGGTCATCCCCCGGATAAGTTTTTTCATCCCATTCGATTCCGGATGTCATTGTGAGCAGGTGCCTGATTTGGATTTTTTTTTTCCTCACCCAGTAGTTCATCATATTCCGGGAAAAAACCCGCTACTTTTTGGTCCAGGCTGAAATTTCCCTGATCGACGGCGATGCCGACGAGTGTGGACATAAAAGTTTTGGAAACGGATCGCAGTGCGTGCACCCGATCGCGACGCCACCCGGTAAAATAGCTCTCCAACACGAGTTTGTTGTTTCGCACGATTAGCAAGCTGTGAATGTTGCCCGGGGACTTTTGTATGTGCACGACCAACTGCTGAATGGGTTGAACGTTTATGTTTTGAGTCGTGAGGTCGGAAACTTCCCAACCATCGTTGAGTTGTGGGGGTGGCTGTAAATTCTCCTCCAGGCTGATGATCGGCTCATCGTCACCCAGCAGCATCTTGTCACAACCAGTCAGGAGTGTAGCAATGGCCAAAAGAATTAAACCTGATCGCATGTCAGAATCGGATTCTTAAGCCTGCCAGTAATTCGTTTGAATAAATGTGTGTCGTAGGGTTTGACGCAGTGCTTACATAGGAAAACGTATACCCGGCGACGAAGTGTGTATTTCTTCCAATGTCTAGTTCATAGTCAGCTTTCAACTGAACGTTGTTCAGAATTTCAAAGTAATGGAATGAGCCGCGGGTTGTTAATGTTCGGATAACGTGTTCCAGATCATCGTAGGAGAGGTCGGCGGCACCTCCATTCCAAACCAGGCGATTGGTGTAAACTACAACGGGCAGCCGATATGATAATTGCAGGCGATTCTTTTTTGACAGATTAAGCTGGCAGCCTAAATTGATGTAGGCTCCATGCAACGAAAGGACGCTTGCGTTGTCGAAGACGGGCTGATTGATAAGGATAAAATTGGTTGAACTCACGCGTAACCCCATCAGCAGAGTACAAGGGACTCCAAAAAGCTGAGTCTCTCTTATTTTCCGTGAGTATTCAAGCGAAGGCTGTATCAGTTGAAAATCCGATGGAAGGTTGCCACTTTTGGTTTCGATTGTCCCAAAACTAACTTCCGCTGAAAAACTAAACCGGTACTTATTGGTTTCTCTTCCATAGTCCAGCCCAAATTTCCAATTGGTTCCCCTGAATAATAATTTTGTGGAGTAACCTTCATCAATAAGACGCGGGTGCATCAGCCCAAGCTTGAATTGAATATAATTCTTCTTGGGCCTGGTCACAACATCACCTTGCTGGCCGAAGGCCAAAACTGTTCCAAGCAGCAGCGATACGATTAGAAAAAACTGACTTGTCTCTTTTTGCATGTGCTCAGCGTTGGGGTAGTTCATGCAACCAATGGTTGAGCATCTGTTAAAATTAGGGAATTAAACCCCTCTTCGCAATCCAAGCCCCAAGGCATACCTCCTGCTACCCCGACAACAGTTAGCCGACCCACCAATTGAATGAATATTAGGCATAGGTTATCTAACAGGAAATGTTTAGCTTTATTTAAGCCTGAAATCAGTTCGGCAAGGAACAATTAAACCCCACCGCTATGAACTTTAAGCCCGAATTCGAAAAAAAGAATCTGCACGAGGCCAATTATGAGCTGATCAAGAAGTACATGGTCCCCCTGAATCGGATGGTAACTTTCAGGACGGATCAAAGTATACAGGAGGCTATTGCCATCATCCTGGAGAAAAAAATTTCTGGCGCCCCGGTGTTGAATGAACACCGTCAATTGGTGGGCAATCTCTCGGAAAAAGACTGCCTCCGGATTATTGTCGACCAGGCCCACGGCAATCTGACGGTTGAAGACAAGAAAGTTTCTGATTACATGTCAACCAAAGTTCTTACGTTTTCGCCTGCAACCAATGTCGTGGAGGCGGCCATTGAATTTCTTAATTCACCCATCCGCAGATATGCTGTCGTAGACAATGGAACTTTGATCGGGGAGATAAGCCGAAGGGAGATCCTTCGTGCTGCACAGAATATCAAATCAACCACCTGGTAAAATAAATATTGTTTACCGACGCTCTCAGCTAGCCTCTCATCAAAAAAATCAGCCATGGATACCAAAGTAGCATCAGGAATGACAAATTCAAATGCAGCTCAATATGAAACAATTGAAAAATACATGGTGCCGTTGAGCAATATTGTAACCTTTAAGCCAGATCAACCTATCCAGGAAGTTATCGCAACGATAATTAATAAAAAAATAGCAGGTGCCCCGGTGTTGGACGATCAAAACCGCCTGGTTGGCATGATATCAGAAAAAGATTGTCTGCGACTCATCGTGGATCAGGCCTACTATAACATGCCGGCCGAGACAAGAAAAGTTTCGGATTACATGACACCCAAGGTGCAAACCCTGTCGCCGAAGACCACCATCCTGGAGGCGGCCGTCGAATTTTTGAATTCACCGATCAGAAGATTTCCTGTAGTGGAGAATGGCATGATCATCGGACAAGTCAGCCGAAGACATATTTTAAGAGCTGCTCAAGATCTGCAGTCAGCCGCCCGATAGGATTTAAGTCCTATTCCAAAACCTGCTTCAGCTTCCCAAGCCAGATTGAGAGCTGTGCTGCTCGTGATATCACCCCCTTCGTTTTCTATCCGCGAAAATAGGCTGATGTCCGGCCTGAACCTCGACAATGAAAATGCAAAAGAGCAAGCGGGAAGCAAAGCAACTTCAAAGAAATGCACGATTCTGGTGGCATTTACGTTTTTGCTACATACATTTATCTCACTACATTTATAATATGAACATTATTAGAAGCTGGAGAGAACAGAAGATCCTGTTGAAACGGATGTTTTCCGATCTGACGGATGAAGACTTCGTGTATGAGGAGGGCAAAAAGGAGGTAATGTTGCAAAGGCTGTGTGCTAAGTTGGGTAAATCCAAGACTGACCTTGAATCGATCTTCGAGAAAATACAACTTTCTTAAACTCACATTACCGTAACGCCCTAAATGCACATCAGGAACCTGGGAAATAGTTAACGTTATCGCGTTAGCTTGATCCTTTGGTATCAGGTGTTTCATGACTTTCCATACCAAGATTTCACTGCCGGTTTTTAATACTCATCTTTTTCACCCGGCACGGCGCGGGCGACTTGACAAGTGTGTTGATGCCGGGTCGGAGAATATCTGCCTTTGATCGTTTTCAACAAGTCCATCAAACTTTGTATTTCAAATACTCATACGGGCAGGTAATCAAAATATTGTTTCGCGAAGCAGGGGCGTAGCTACCTTAGATCCACACCATTCCAACTGGATCATTTTGACAACACATTTCATTTCTCTATTTCTGGTATTTGCCTCCTGCTCGAATGAGAAAGGCAGCGAAGCAATTTCCTTTGCTTCGGAAGAAGTACTTCATCGTCTCACTCAGAAACTTACCGAAGCAGAGGTAAATGATGACCTGGGCGCCTTCATTCAGTATTACGATGCTCAGGCCATTAGCATGCCCGAGTATCAATTGACCTTAGATGGCCTGGATGAGATTGAATGTTTTTATTCCGGGATATTCAAAAGGCAAAACATAAAATCATTCAGGAGACAGGCGCATGAATTCATTCACCTGGGTAAAACGATTGTTCAGTCGTCACTGTCGCGACCAGGTAATGGACGGCGTTGTGAATTCGAAACTTTGGAAGAAGTGAATTTCGTAATTCAATCTGTAACGTCGTTTACTGTTTAATTATCTTCATGGGTTTTTCACCATCAATTTTCAGGATATAAGTACCGGGAGAAAAATTTGACAAGTCGATTGTGTAATCGAGAAGCTCCCCATCGGCAAGCGTTCTACCCGTGTTATCATAAATACTGAATTGGCTTCCAATTAAATTTTTCGAAGGTTGTATTGTTATTTTGCCAGGTGTCGGATTTGGAGCAAACACTGTCTCTTCGTAGAGTTTAGTTTCGAAGCGCAAGGAAACATAGGGAGCCGTTTCGCTTGGGCAGTTGATATGAACCCTGGCCTCATACTCGGTACCAGGTCTCAATTTGGCCAGCGATAAATTGGTTAATTGAGTCTCGGTTGTCAGCCAAACATTGCTGCCCGAAATAGAATAATCAACAGCATAAGGAAGGCCACTGAAGTTATCGCTCCACGATAATTCGGCTGTGGTGTATGTAATGTCATTAACTGATAGGTTAATGGGAGCGTAACAAACTGTACTAAATGTTGTCGAAGTAAAGTCTTTGTTGCTAATGCATTGAGGGGCAACTGTTACCGTATATTGGGTACCCGGACTCAGGCCGTCCAGATTGAAAGAAGTAGAATTAGTCTCTACAGCTGTTACCTTGCCCCCCGCGGTAACAGAATACGTTAATGTATAACTGTTGGTATTTGATTCATCCACCCAATTCACCCTGGCGCTGAATGGTGTCACAGTATCAATGCTTAGCATCGAAGCTTTAGGACAGGGCGTAGTGAACGACGTGTAAATAAAATCCGAGTCGACGTTCGTGCATGCCATCCGTCCTCTTACAAAATATTTTTTCCCGGGAGTAAGCGGGAACATTGTCATCGTCTCATCGATTAAAATCCAGATGGCATTATCTTCGCTGTACTCAAGCCTGGCATTGCCGGTATAGTTGCTCGTCCAACTCACCGTAGCCTTGTTGTAGACGATGTCAGTGACGTTCAGCAGTGATAACATAGGACAAAGGGTAGTGAATTGTTTATAATTAAATTCTGCCGATGTATAGCATCGTCCCCTGAAACGAAGATCATACGTGGTACCTGGCAATAGATTTACAATCTGGTTGGAGTATTGTGGAACGGTTTCCCACTGATCGTTGTCAGCCAGAGAGTATTGTACTTCAAAAGAACCGAGGTTATATGCAGTTAGCGAGGCATCGTTGACCCCAACCGCACTTATGGAAAAACTGCTTACATCGACACAATCTGTTGTGAATTCTATATAGTAGTAATCAGTAAAGCCAAGAAAGCATTTGGCCCGGGCTCTGAGCTTGTAGGGGTAACCTGGCGAGAGATAATACAGTGTCGTTGATGAAACCTGCCACCAATAGTCGGCGTCGGACGGGGCATACTCAATCTCGAATTGATCCAGGGTTGTATTGGGCGGCAGAACGATCGTTGCCGTGTAGTTGGACACGTCGAGACGTATTAGGGAAGGGTCCGGGCAGTCAGCGGATGAGTTCTGCCAAATCTCCATCTGGTAACCGTCATGGGGACCAAAGCTGTAAGAATATGCGTTAATGACCTCTGGCCTGCCGTCTCCGTTTAAATCGTTAATCGCCATTTGCGCGTCGACAGTGCCTGAGCCTGCATTTACCAGGGGCATGCCATACTCACTGGACTTTTCAAAAAATGAATTTGAGAAGTGCTCACCGGCAACACCTTTGTTCTC
>DASUGQ010000173.1:0-25476 GCA_036273935.1 Cyclobacteriaceae bacterium
TTTTGATCACTGACAAATCGGGAAAATTGTGGATGTACGATAAAGAGGGTAACAATCTCGAGGGTTGGAAACCGCGCAATGTAGAGGGCGAATTATTTTGTGCCCCCCGCCATCATCGCATCAGAAGTAAAGATTATCTCCTCGCAATACGAAAGGATGGGAAAGCTTACCTGATGAACAGAAGAGGCGAGTCGATCAAGGGATTTCCAACAAACCTGGATGCCCGTCCGTCCGGCAACTATTTCCTTGAGTCCGGTTCAAGTTCTTCACAAACGTACTTTGTGGTGGTGTCAAGTGATGGATTCAGAATTAAATTTAATCTCGATGGTAAAATTTATAGTCGGGAAACACTGTTGAAGTCGTCGCTGGATGCGAGGTTCAGTATGATCGAGGAAGTCAGCGGAAAATCATATTGCATTGTAAGGCAAGAGCCGAGGTCCCTGGCAGTTATAAATGACGAGGGGAAAGAAGTGATTAACAATGAGTATATCGGCATGAATAACATAAATGTGCAGTATTATGATTTTGGCGCCGGTAATGTTTATTACCTGATTACAGACCTTACGCAGGATTTGATTTATGTCTATGAAAGGCAAGGTAATTTGATTGCGTCTCCTCCATTTGAAGGAGATTTCGCTCAACTTGCCATGACAAATTCTGATAAACTGCTCCTTTATCTTACATATCAAAAGTCTTTACACCTAAAACCGCTACTTTAGGGTTACTTTTTAATCCTTAGGGTAATAGATTTTTTAAATTGAATACCAATGAAAATAATAAGGTTTCTGGCTTTAGGTCTATTCTTTAGTCTTTGTTCCATTTCTATGCGTGCCCAACAAGTTCATGTTGGTTTGACAACTGCAGTTAACGCTACATTTGTGTTGGATAAAGGATTGTCTGAAGATCCAAGGTACAATTCAACGTACACCTATAACGTCGCTCCTATTGGGTTTAATTTTGGAGTAGACTTTACCAGGAAATTTGGCTTGTCACTGGAATCAATCTTGTCCAAGCAAGGTCAGATATATCAAATTCTCGATGCGGCCGAGCAGGTGAAGGGTGAAAGAAAAATTGATTTAAGTTATGTAAGCCTTCCCCTGTTATTCAGATTTATGAGTGGTGGCAACGCAGGAACGCGAGCGAATTTCAACATTGGACCTCAACTCTCTATTTTGACAGATGCTGTCGAAAGCATTTCTGCTAGTGGCGGAACTTATACCATTCCTGAAGGAGTGAGTCCGGAGTCTGTGACAAATGACTTTCCCACTGCCCAAATTAATGGTGATGGCACGTACACAATCCCTGAAGGCAGCCCTTCTGTAAAGGATATATTGACCAAGGAAGCCAATGATTTTAAAAATACTGATTTTCAAATCGCCGCATCTTTTGGGCTGGACATCGATTTATCGAGGCATCTTTTTTTAACTACACAAATCCGCGCTAATTATAGTTTGACCGATATGCGTAACAGTGATGTGATTGAGGCTATAAAGAATGGAGAAGGAGGCGATATTTTCGGACAGCGTGCAAATCTTCTCGTGGGATTACAACTTGGTTTGCATTATACTTTTGGCGTAACCCGATCATTTAAACTTAAGCAATAGAGAAGTCAAATTCTTAAAAAGACGGGAGGTCCTGCATTTCTTGCGGGACTTCTTGTTTAGAGACTTTTCAGAAAAGCGTCAATACAATCATATATCAGGTCCAATTCAGGATCAGTAATGACGTAAGGAGGGACGATGTAGATAACATTGCCGAGTGGTCGTAGTAGTATATCCCTTTCCAGAAAAAAGGAATAAATTGATTTGCGAATCGAATTTTCGTAGGATGTTTCGCCAACAGCAATTTCGAATGCGAGAATTGTTCCCAGACTTCTCGGATTTTTAACGTTATTGTTCCGTTTCAGTTCCTTGACAAAATTTTTATGCTTATCGCTTATTCGCAAGATGTTGTCCCGGCATTCTGACGAGACCAGGAGTTCAAAGCTTGCATTTGCAGCCGCACAGGCTAATGGATTGGCGGTGTAGGAGTGACCGTGGAAGAATGTCTTTGAAAATTCGCTGTTCCTGTATGCTTCGACAATTTTTTTACTGCAAGATGTTACACCGAGAGGAAGCGTGCCTCCCGTCAGCCCCTTCGACAGCGCTATGATGTCCGGTGAATGGTCAAGATGCTCACTTGCAAAAAATCTTCCCGTGCGCCCAAACCCTGTGAAGACTTCATCCGCAATGCAGATCACATTTTCTCTTCTTGCGTAATCGATCAGGTTATTCAGCACCGAAGGAGAGTAGGTTCTCATTCCCCCTGCAGCTTGAATCAGCGGCTCAAAAATAAAGCAGGCCACATTACCCTGGTCGACAATCGAAATGAATTCAGCTGCAACTTCCGCTTCATTTTCTTCTGTTGGAAATTCAATGAAATCCACATCAAACAAGAATGGGAAAAATGGTTTGGTGAAGAGGCCGCGTTCTCCCACTGACATCGAGCCGAATGTGTCACCATGGTAGGCGCCCTTGAAAGCGACCACCTTTTTCCTCACTTCATTCCGATTATACCAATACTGTAAAGCCATCTTCAAAGCGACTTCAACCGCAGTGCTTCCGTTGTCCGAGAAGAATATCTTTGACTGATCTCCGGGTAAAATGCTCAATAGATTGTTAGCAAGTGTTATTGCCGGTTCGTGCGTGAAACCGGCAAAGATCACATGCTCGAGTCGTGTAGCTTGTTCTGAAACGGCCTTTGCGATCGCAGCATTGGAATGCCCGTGAAGATTCACCCACCAGGATGAAATGCCGTCGATGATTTTTCTGCCGTCATGAGTATGTAAGTAAATACCGTTGGCGGCCGTAATAAGTAATGGTTCATCGGCTCCTTCAAGGGCCGTAAAAGGATGCCAGATATTAGATTTGTCCTGCTGCAGTAAATCAATCATGCCAGCTGGATTGTAAAACTCTTGCGTAATCTCTCACGATTTCTTTCGTAATGAAATCTTCTTTTGAAATGTGGAGTAAACAGGGCAGTGCTGTGTGATGAAGTATAATTCTTTCGCTTTCGCTATTGGGCTCGCCATTAAAAATAATTCCTCTTATTTCGAGATTTCTTTTTTTCAGCGCTTCGACGGTGAGCAGCGTGTGGTTGATGCTACCCAGATATAGATCGGACACCAGGATGACCGGGCATTTAAAATGAATTGCAAGATCAATTACGAAATTTTCGTCATTAAGGGGCACAAGGCAGCCGCCCGCTCCTTCTATGATAATTGTGTTGTTCGTTTTTGGCAGATGAAAATCACTGACTTGAATGGTTACACCGTCAACTTTTGCGGCGGCATGCGGAGACGCGCCAACAGTGAGCAGGTAGGTCTCGGGGTGATAAATTGACGTGGGGTTAGAAACAAGATTTCTTACCATCTCGAGGTCGCGCGGGAACCCAGCCTGGACAGGTTTCCAGTAGTCTGCTTTCAACGCTTCACATAAAATGGCACAAGCAATGGTTTTACCACTGTCTGTATCGATGCCAGTTACAAAATAGTTCATCTTATTCAATTCACTATATCGTTAATGTATAATTCATTGAGTGCTAATGCAAGCGCTCTGATACTTTCATCCTCATTAAAAACATGAAGGCAAATCCGTAAACGCTCGGAACCTGCTTTTACGGTCGGTGATAAAATTGGCCGAATGTTAAAGCCCTGGGTGCAAAGTATTTCTGACGCCTCTTTCACAGCATTATTTCCCGGGACTAAAATAGGTTGAATGGGACTGCCACTTTGCGTAATTATTCTGCAATATTCCTTAAATAATCTTATTTTTTGACTGAGATGTTGTTGAAGATTCGGATTGGCCGCAAGGTGATCAAATGCGCACTCAATCGCAGCAAGGCCATGCGGGGATAATGCAGTCGTATAGATGAACGGCCGTGAGAAGTTGATAATATAGTTTTTTAAAGAACTGGAACAGGCAATGCACGCCCCATGGATTCCCATTGCTTTGCCAAAAGTATAAATGCGAAGAGGAATCTCTTGCTCAATATTCAATGACGCAGCAAGACCGTTTCCGTTTTCTCCGACTATACCTGTGCTGTGTGCTTCATCGAGGATGATGACAGCATTAAATTCTTTTGCTACCCTGACAAGATCCTGAAGCGGACATTGATCCCCATCCATCGAATAAATTGATTCAACTGCAATGAACGCCGATCCTTCTGCGTGCCTTTTTAATTTGCTGCGAAGATTATCGAGATCGTTGTGACCGAAGCTATAACGTTTTGCAAGGCTGAGCCGTGCTCCATCTTTAATGCAGGCATGGGCGAGTTCGTCGTAGAAAATCGTGTCGCCCTTTAGCGGAAGACAGGACAATACACCAAGGTTTGCTGAATAACCTGAGTTAAAGATCAGTGCACTTTCACTTTTGAAAAGGTTGGCCAACTTTTCCTCAACCTGCTCAGCATACTCCGAATTGCCGGAAAGCAACCTGGAGCCTGTCGCTCCATTAAAATGTGGAAGGGATTCAATCCTGGAGTTGATGCGGTGATAAAGTATTTCTGACCTGGCAAGGCCAAGGTAATCGTTGGAGTTAAAGTCGAGCAACTCCGGGGCTGATATTCTTAACGATCGCAGTTGATTTTTTTTTTCTAATTCGTTGATCTTGTAGCTGATCCTTGTGAAGAAATCATCCATTTGTCAAAATTATGTAAGTCTCTGAGTTGTTACGTTGATTGTTAGTTTAAATTCGTGATTCGCCCTGTTACTTTCCCCTCATCTTCTCAAGCATATCCCACATTTCATTAGGAACAACCTCGAGATGACTGAATTCTCCTCCGTTCTTAAGCCATTCGCCTCCATCGATGGTTATCACTTCGCCGTTTACATAGGCCGAATATTCAGACATAAGGTAGGCCGCAAGATTGGCAAGTTCCTGATGTTCCCCTACACGCTTAAGTGGAATGCGTTGGGCGGGATCAAATTTTTTTACCAACTCTCCAGGAAGCAACCGACTCCATGCACCTTCGGTGGGAAAGGGACCCGGCGCAATCGCATTGCTCCTGATATTGTACTTGGCCCACTCCACAGCAAGCGATCGCGTCAACGCAAGTACGCCGGCTTTTCCACATGCTGATGGAACTACATATCCAGAGCCGGTCCATGCATAAGTGGTAACGATATTAAGGAACGTGCCGGGTTGTTTTTTACTGATCCAGTTTTTGCCTGCTGCTAATGTTACATAATACGTGCCCTTAAGTACGATGTCAACGACAATGTCAAATGCGCGATGCGATAATCGTTCTGTCGGGCTGATGAAATTGCCCGCTGCGTTATTAAGTACGCCGTGAATTTGTCCAAATGTCTCTTCGGTCGAATTAATCACGTTTTCAACTTCCTCATATTTTCGAATATCACATGCTACCGCCAAAACTTTTCCCCCCGTTTCTTTCATTAGCGCTTCTGCGGCGTTGTCGAGAACATCTTTCTTCCGGCTGGTGATGACGAGATTCGCTCCCAATTCCAAAAAGTACTTACCCATTGAACGGCCGAGTCCGGTACCTCCACCGGTGATGATAATGGTTTTACCTTTCAGGGCGTCTGGTCTTAGCATTCCGTTCATAGCTGTCATTGAAAATTTTGGTCGTTGAATAAGTAACTAATATTAGGTAAAAACTTTGAACTTTCTCTCCATATTTGCGCAACTATAATTTTTTAAGCAATGAACAGAATCCTGATTTTTGCAGCAATTGTTTCCATTAGTTCTTCGTGTATTGTTACCAGGAAAAAGTATGATGAGTTGCTGGCTCAGAAGATTAAAACGGACGCTGACCTCTCCGATCGTAATGCACAACTTGAGAAGGCAAATCATGAATTAAATGAACTCCAGGATCGACTAAATAAGCTTAAGTCCGACACTACACATCTCGGCGCAGGCTTGAGAACAACAACGAATAAACTCAATGACCTTGAAAAGGAACACGAACAACTTAACACGTACTATAAAAATCTGTTGAGTAATAGTGGAAAACTAAACCAGGATATTGCCAGGCAGCAGGAACAATTGCTCACTTTTCAGGAGAACCTCGACAAAACAAGACGGCTGAATGACTCCCTGAGTGTTAGTTTGGCTGACCGTGAACGAAAAGTGAAGGAGCTTGAGGATGTGTTGGCGAAAAAAGATAAAGCTGTTAATGATCTCAAGAACAGGATTAGCAATGCACTGCTGAATTTCAAAGAAAGTGACCTAACCGTGAATGTCAAGGATGGTAAAGTGTATGTCTCTCTTGCAGAGCAGTTACTTTTCGGATCAGGCAGCATCGAGGTCGATCAGAAAGGAGCTACGGCTCTCCAGCAATTAGCGAAAGCCATTAAAGATCAAAAAGACATCAACATTCTCGTAGAGGGTCATACAGACAATATCCCCGTTTCCAGGAAATCACAATATATGCAGGACAATTGGGATCTCAGTGTTATGCGGGCAACGGCTATAACCAAAATATTGGTAAAGGCAGGACTATCGCCAAAACAAGTCACAGCCGCAGGAAGGGGGGAATATTTGCCCTTAGCCTCGAATGATACACCTCAAAATAAGCAGCGGAACAGGCGAACGGAAATTATCATTACCCCCGATCTGAGTGAATTGTTCAAAATGCTTGAGACTAATTAAATTTGCAGAATGGGTAGGATTGGACCGATAATAATTCTCGTAATTGACGTACTGGCTGTGCTTGAGGTACTAAAGAGCAATCGCGAACTCGAGAAGAAAGTTCTTTGGCTGGCAATCATTATTCTCTTACCACTGTTTGGCGCACTGGCGTGGTTTGCGGTAAGCAGAAAAATAATCAATCTTTGAAAGTTCTAAGTTAGGTTATACATTTATCGTCCTTAAACCAGATAAATGAACCGTCCTGTACTGAGTCAATTGCTTAACGTGCCCGTGATTGTTGCTGCGCTTGGTTACTTCGTTGACATTTATGACTTGCTTCTGTTTGGTATTGTAAGACTTCCAAGCCTCAGGGCCATTGGCGTGCCAGAGGATGCGTTACTCAATGAAGGTATCTATTTAATCAACGTTCAGATGATCGGCCTCTTGATCGGGGGAATAGTCTGGGGAATTTTTGGTGATAAAAAAGGAAGGCTTTCTGTTTTGTTCGGCTCAATTCTCCTTTATTCTGTCGCCAATATAGCTAACGGATTTATAACGAATGTTCATCAATACGCTGTGCTGCGGTTCATCGCCGGCGTCGGATTGGCGGGAGAACTTGGTGCGGGCATCACCCTTGTGTCTGAAATTTTGCCGAAGGAAATCAGAGGATATGGCACAACGCTGGTAGCGTCAGTTGGAATGTTCGGAGCTGTCCTTGCTTATTTTGTTGCAGACGCATTTGACTGGAGGGTTGCTTATTACATCGGCGGTGGCCTTGGTATTGCCCTTCTTATAACACGAATCAGCGTTTATGAATCGGGAATTTTCGTGAACCTGAGAGAACGGGACAATATTCAGCGAGGCAATTTTTTGCAGCTCTTAACGAGCGCAAACCGATTGAAGCGTTACTTAAGTTGTATCCTCATTGGGACACCCATTTGGTATGTGATTGGAATACTCGTAATTCTCTCCCCTGAATTTGGCACAGCGTTTTCGTTGCCAGAGCCTTTAGTTGCGGGGAAGGCAGTAATGTATAGCTACATTGGCCTCGCGCTCGGTGATGTCAGCAGCGGGCTTTTAAGTCAATGGCTGAAGAGCCGGAAGAAGGTGGTGTTTATTTTCATTTTACTCACCGGACTGTTTATCCTTGTCTACACGTTGGCTCCGATAAAGTCCACCTCCTTTTATTATCTGATGACGGTTTGCCTTGGATTTTCGGTGGGTTATTGGGCATTGTTTGTGACCGTTGCTTCAGAGCAATTTGGAACAAACCTTCGTGCGACAGTCACCACAACGGTACCCAATTTTATAAGGGGTACCCTACCTGCTTTAAACTATTTTTTCTTGTTGGCCAAAGCACAGTGGGGCATTGCTACGGGGGCATTGATCGTAGGTGCGGGCACAATTGTTATCGCCCTGATTGCCCTCAGCATGCTCACGGAAACATTCTCAAAAGACCTGAATTTTGTGGAGTCAGAATGAAGAAAATTTAAGACCGTAGAACCGTTCTAATTGTCTTCACTCGCTTGGTTTATATGAACTTTCTGATAATTTTTGATGATAATTGGGAAAGCTGAATTGTGATCAGATTAATAGGTCCGGTACTTTTTATAATATGCACGCCACTTTTTTTGGCAGGCCAAAATTTTTCTCGGATTGACAGTTTAAAGGCCATTGTCGCTTCGTCTGAAGGACAGAAAAAATTTGATGCCCTGAATAATCTGGGATTTGAATACCGACTTTCTTACCCCGACAGTACGATCTATTATTGTGATCAGGCTTTCAAGTTGGGGAAAGAGCTGAAGCTGGAACGGGGGCTATCCAAACCCCTAAGCTTTATTGGCCTGGCAAGTTCGTATAAAGGTGACTATAACACGTCTTTCGAGTTCCACAACCAGGCGATAAAAATTGCTGAACAGGAGCAGGATTCTGTGCAGCTGGCTTTTGGATATAACAATTTCGGCCGTCTCTTCTTTGATCAGGGTGACATGGTCAGAGCCTACAAAAATTTTATTAAAGCACAGGAAATTTTTGAATTGGTAGATGACAAAAGTGGCTTGTCGTACGTTAACAGGAGCCTCGCTAGTCTTTATAAATCACAGCATGATTTTGAGAAGGCCCTGGATATGTCTCTTGCCGCATATGAATTAAGAAAAAAGATCGGCGAGTCTCGCGGTGAATTGTCGGCGCTGATGGAATTGGGCCTGGTTTACGAAGAGTTGAAAGATACAACCAATGCGATAAACTCTCTCGTAAAAGCGGACTCCATTGCTAACGCTATTGAGGACGAGATCAGCCAGGCTGAAATAGATCTGGCCCTGGGTGAAATTTTGTTGGATCAGCGTCAATTGACAAAAGCATATGATCAGGCGACTGAAGCTTCAAAGATTATTATTGAAACGGGGAATCGACGTTTGCTGCCGAGGGCAAATCTGCTGCTGGGTAAACTTTCTTTTGAAATGAATCGACTTTCATTAGCGACTGAATACCTCGCAAAAGTAATCGAGGAGGCAATGAAGACAGGTAATCTCCTCCAGCAGCGGGATGCCAACTTTTACCTGGCAAAGATTTACTCAAAGCAGGGTAACAAAGCAAAATCAATTGATCACACGAATCGATACCTTATCCTGGATGAATCGATTCAAAACGTCGATTTGACAAGGGAGATTGAGCGACTTCAGTTTCAGTTGGAAATTGAGAAAAAGGAAAAAGAAAACGAACTCTTGCTGGCAAGGCAGACCGCTAACGAGGCGATGATCAATCAACAAAAACTACAGAACACTTTGTTGGTCATTATCATTGTTTTTATCAGTGTCTTAGCAGGGGTTCATTGGTGGAATAGCAAGAAAAGAAAAGAAGTAAACGTAAAATTGGAGCAGCAAAATGATGAGATAAAATCTCAACGAGAGGAGATTGTGCGACAAAATGAAAGGCTATCCAGGAGAAATCAACAGCTGTCTGAACTGAATCATGAGAAAGATACATTGATGAGTATCGTTGCCCATGACCTGAAAGCACCACTTAACCGGATTAAAGGGCTTTCCGATCTCGTCATGTTAGACCATAAGGAATATGATGGAGATCAGAAGTTGTACCTCAACCTGATTCAAGACGCTACCCGCGCAGGCCTGGATCTGATTAAAGATCTTCTGGATGTTAATATGCTAGAGGAGAATGTTCAACCCAGATTTTCAACATTTGACATCAGTACATTTCTTCTGGATAAGATGGAGTCATTCAGACAAAGTGCTGAAGCGAAAAACATTCACCTGCAGATCACCAGAGTTGAGAGTGAATTAATTGTTTCAGATGCAGACTATCTGGGAAGGATAATTGATAACCTGATATCCAACGCTATCAAATTTTCAAAAAACCACTCCTCGATAAATCTTGCCGGAGGAAAAACTGAACGAGGCTTTTGGATTTCGATTCAGGATGAGGGCCCCGGCTTTTCCGAAAAGGACAAAGCCCAATTGTTTCAGAAATTCAGAAAACTGTCAGCCCAGCCTACTGCAGGAGAAACATCAAATGGTCTCGGTTTAGCGATAGTCAAAACGCTTGTTGACCGCCTTGACGGAGAAATTTCCCTGCGGTCCGAGTTGGGAAAGGGAAGCGAATTTATTATTCATTTTGTCGAGAAAAAGTATATTTTCAAAGAACACTCTTCCTAGGTTCTTTTTTTTCATAAGTAATTAAACCTTGGGCATACTGGCTTGTCAAAGGGATAAATTAACAACAAAGCTTATGAAAAATGTATTTTTTGCCGCTATGCTTCTAATGATTTTTTCAATAACAGCCAGGGCACAGACACAAACAGCACGTGCAGATGTTCGTGAAGGTGCACAACGCGCGCGCATCCATGACGGTCGCCAGGATGGTGATTTAACGAGGGGTGAAGCTCACTTGCTCAATAAGGAACAGCGCCACATTCGCAGAACTGAAAGGCGAATGAAAGCTGATGGCGATGTTACCCGTCGCGAGAAGGCCAGACTTGAACGTAAACAGGACCGTGCCAATCGTCACATTCGCAGGACGAAGCACAATGGTATTGAACAGCAATCATAGTTGGGTTTAATCAGTAACATCACGCAGTCCATTTTTTCTGCGTGATGTTTTTTTCTAGACGTTTTGTAATGCCTGGTCGAGGTCCTGGATAAGATCATCAACGTCTTCCACCCCAATGCTTAACCTGATCAGGGAATCAGTTAGTCCACTTTTTAGCCGGTCCTCCCTTGGAATGCTTGCATGAGTCATCGATGCGGGATGGTTGATCAATGATTCCACCCCGCCAAGAGACTCAGCAAGAGAAAATAATCCAACGCTCTCCATCAGCTTTACGGCAGTTTCGATGCGATCATCTCTCAATGTAAAAGACAGCATGCCACCGAAGTCACGCATTTGCTTTTTTGCAATTCTATGGTTGGGGTGATCTGAAAAACCGGGCCAGTATATTTTTCCAACCTTTGGATGACTTTTCAAATACTCGGCAATTTTTTTTCCATTAAAACAATGGCGCTCCATTCTTAAATGAAGGGTCTTGATTCCCCTCAACACCAGGAACGAATCTTGTGGCCCCGGCACCGCTCCGCACGAATTCATTATAAAAAAAAGATCCTGATAGAGTTTTTCATCATTCATCACGAGCGCTCCCATAACCACGTCGGAGTGGCCGCTCAGATACTTCGTCACGGAATGCATCACAATGTCAGCGCCAAGATCCAGGGGGTTCTGAAGATAAGGTGATGCGAAGGTATTATCTACCGCCACCATTATTTTATGATCTTTGGCGAGGTCAACGTAAGCTTTAATATCAACGATGTTCATCAAAGGATTAGTGGGCGTCTCCAACCACAATAGTCTGGTCCTGGAATTGATATATGGAACTACAGACTCTGTATTGGTCATGTTAAGAAAGTGAAACTTGATCCCGTACTTTTCAAACACTCTTCTGAACATTCGGTATGATCCGCCATATAAATCATTGCTGGTAATTACTTCGTCATCCGGGTTTAATAATTTTATTACTGCATCAGTTGCGCCCATGCCGGAAGAAAAGCAGATCCCGTACTTTCCGTTCTCAAGCGCTGCAATACTTTTTTGCAATGCGTTTCGAGTCGGGTTGGTGCCCCTTGCATAAGCGTATCCTTTGTGCTTTGCGGGTGACTCCTGGACAAAGGTCGAACTTTGGAAAATTGGCGTCATAATGGCGCCCGTAGATGGATCGGGTTCGACACCCGCGTGAACAGCTTTTGTCCCGAATTTCATTTTAGTCATTATTTAGAGTGATGAGTTATAATTAGACGAAGTGTAAAACAAATTTGAAAGTGCGTTAAATGGCTGGCTGGTAGATGGCCGATCCAACCACTGGTGACTGAGTTAATCCTTCTTTCTCCAGTACTTGCGGATTACTTCTTTCCATTGATCGCCACTCTTAAGATAGAGCGCCGTGTTGATCAACATTTTATCTTCCGGCAGGGATTGATCGAGAGACTCGAGTGAATGTATTACAAAATCGTAAAGCTCTTTGCGATATGGCGTCCCTTTATGTTGGGATAATGCCTTCAAGTGTTTGCTAATCTCATCGAGGGTCAAATCATCATCAGGAGAATCTTTTTTCCGCGTTGGCTCATTTGCACTGGTCCGCCCTGACAGCTTTGCCGGTTCCACAATAGAGGCAGCTTGTTGTTTCAGGAATTCGTCAAGGTCTTTCAGCGTATTCTTCTTCTTGCTCATGCCAAATTATTCAGTATTTCCGTAGCAATGGGAATGTAGTCTTTTTCAGATTTTATCGTGCTGAAATTTACAAAAAGATTTTTCTGAGGAACAATTACCGGGAGGATGACGGCGTCCAGGTTCTTCAGGCTTTCACGAACCGTAAAAAGTCCTGTGGCGCTGTGGATCCGGTTGGGAAGAACAAGTATTTTCAGATTGGGATTCAATTGACGTGCAGGTGCAAGATCGGTTACCGTTTGATAAGTGACAAGAAGATCGTTTTGTGTGAGACTGGTGGGAACAATAACGGCGTCGCTCACGAGACATAATTTCTTAATGCCCTCGTCGGTGGTTTTTCCTGCACTATCAACCACAATGTAGTTGAACCGTCTTGAGTCCTTTATTTTTATCAGATCGTCAGCGACATCATGATCAGCCGACCCCAGGATTTCGAAGGGAGCGACGGCTCCATTGGTCTTGAACAGCTCCATTTTTCTTAATGTACTAAGGGTATAGTTGGTGTCCATTTCTACGAGGAGCACCTTGTTCCCGGATTCATGAAGAGAAGTGGCCAGGTGAATAGCGTTAGTGGTCTTGCCGGTTCCCCCTTTCCGGCTGATAAACGAAATGACTTTTGCCATGTTTAAAAATAGCAAAATGCCAGTTCTGTTTGTAAAAACTTTTTAAGGTTTTGAACTCGCTTTGTTTAAGCGTCAGGTAAGATTACCTGGCGAACTTTTGCTTTTCGCTTTGTATCGATTTGTACTCTGCGCTTCAGCCTGGATTTTTTCTCCAACGCCTGCTTGCGTTGTTCTTGTTGTTTCAATTCCAATTCATACTCCAGGTCAGTCACTATATTCATGAAATTTATATAGCCATCGTATGGTGTATCATAGTGACTGAAGTATTTGTGAACATCTCCGTCGTGCCAGTATTTTGTGCACATGTAATAGAAATGATCCGAGGTGAGAAGTTTTGCCCAAGTTTCGATCAGGTTTTCGTCTCCTGTTTCTTTGATACTTTTCTCAAGAGAATAGATCCGTTCCATAGCATCGTACTGCAGGCTGTTTCCGATCCATGCTGAAAGATCTCGTTCAATATCGGCCCATGAACTATAATTATGGACATCATATTCGCCCCGTATGGGGTAAGTTCTAATCACTTCAGATGGCGTTTTGAAATCGAAGTCGGGATGGCGAAGAATCTCCTGGGGCAAATATTTCAGGAATTCAAAAATCCCTGTCTCGGGCCATTGATGTTCTCCAAACGTCTCATAATCCATGAATAGATTAATGACGTCTCCGTTTCCAGCAGCCTGGTGAACCCAATGTGCGAATTTAGAAGCAGTCAGTGGCCAATCATTCCAGTCTTTGTTCGAGAACCGGAAGGCTATGTCATCCGATAGCCGGTAGTTTTTTAACAGGCATTTAAAATCGTCATCAACGGGAGGATGATAGAGGAAATTCGCACTTCGATATCCGAGAATGTGATCCAATCCTTCACAGATAATGCCTTTATACCCCATTGCGTATATGAACCGGGCGATCTCATTATTATATATGAGTTCTGTATTTCGGAAAATCTGTGGAGATTGTTGAAAATGCTCAATAATTTTTTCTTTGTGCTTTCCAACTTGTCTGATAAATTCTTCTTTCGAATAAAGAAAGCTCAGGGAATGGTTGTAGGTCTCCGACAAAAATTCAACGCAACCAGTTTGTGCCAATTGCTGGAACGATTTCAATACATCTGGTCTGTATTTTTCGAATTGTTCAAGAGCGGTACCTGATATGGAATAGGAAACCTTGAATTTTCCCTTGTGCCTTCGAATGAGATCGAGGATTGTTCGATTCGCCGGCAGATAACACTTTTCCGATACGCGATCGAGAATTGCTTTGTTTTTCTCTACATCCTCATAAAGGTGATCATAGCCAATTTTAAAACAATCATATTGTTTTAGTCTGAATGGCTGATGAACCTGAAAATAAAAGCAAATCGATGGCATGTTTGAGAGCGCGGTTACTAAGGTATTGTCTTTTTTTTGTCTGTAGATCCTTTTATTCCAGCAGCCTTTGATAGAGACTGAAAACTTTTGCAGCCGCAGAATCCCAGGTTAACGCGGTTGCCTGGTCATTGGATTTTTTGGCAAGTTCCCGGTGCAACGCATTATACTTCAGCAGGGCGAAAATATAATTGGCGTGTTTGTCAGTGTCCCAGAAATCCGCATGTAAGGTTGCTGTCAGCACCTCGCTCGCACCCGATTGCTTGGAAAGCACTCCGGGAACAAAATGTTGTGCCGCCTCTAACGCTGTCAATCCGAAAGGTTCTGATACCGATGGCATAAAGTAAACATCTGCCATGGCGAGTAGTTCATCCACCTTATCCTTAGGAAGGAATCCTGCAAAAATAAACTTCCTGCCCAACTTTTGATACGCAGTTGTTTCAAGTAGATGAGCAAACTGATCTCCCGTGCCGGCAACAAAAAATTTTACGTTTGGATAGACCTTAACAACTTTGTTGGCAGTCTCCAGCAAAAAGTGTGGCCCCTTTTGGTTGGTAATTCGTCCAAGAAATACCACGATCTTATCCGTTAACTTGTGTTCCTTTCGTACTATGACTTTCGTCTCAATGCCGTTGTGAACGACTTCGATTTTGTCGGCATCGATTTGATAATGTCGGATAATCTGGTCCCTGGTGTATCGACTGACGGCAATTATCTTGTCAGCTTGTTCAAGTGCGATCTTCTCCAGTTGATAAATTTCATTTTTGACAGTTTCGCCGGCGCGATCGGTTTCCAATGAGTGAACATGGAGAACTAAAGGCTTTCCGGTACGCCCCTTAACTTTCAACCCTGCTGAATAAGTGACCCAATCATGCGCATGAATAACGTCAAAATTTGAACCAGCAAGTTGATCAACCAATTCTGCGAACAGATGCACCTTTCTTAATATCTCAGTGCCATAGACTTCGCCGGTTGAAAAGAACTGCTGAATCTCTTTCGCAGCAGTTGATTGGAAAATAGTTTCTTTACCAACAGTCTGATGTTGGAGAATTTTATTCACTTCATGGTATGGGCTTATTGAAACCGGGATGCGTTGAACATCTTCCAGAATTTTATCGAGCGATCGGATATTCTCTTCACCTGAAAGCTGGCTTACAACAACGCGATTCAATCCGATGATATCAACGTCCTCAAGAGAGGAGGAGGGAGAGCTTCTTGGAACAATGAGTTTTATCTTGACTTTATTGCGAAGAGACTTTACGAGTCCATAGGTGGCTACACCTAACCCACCACTGAACAGCGGAGGTAATTCCCAACCCAACATCAGGACGTTCATTCTTTTTAGAGGTTCTTTTTATTATTTACAAACATGAAACAAAAAAAGTCAGAGATCATTTGCGCCTTTGCAACAAATGTGACAGAACACAACTAAAGGTCAGAAAATATTTGACGAGAGCCCAATGCCTGACGAATCGATGAGCCTGCCCCGTTAGATGAAAGTTAGTAAAACTTGTTTTCACTTCTTTCAAATGGTCTAACCTTTATTTATCGACCAATCGAATAATTCGTTCTAATCACCATAATGGAATTGGGCGATAATAAATTCGGTTAAAGGTAATTTGTGTTTCAACAACTGGATAGGTAAAGAACCCGGAACAAAGATGTCAACTGAAATCTAACACTTATCTTTACCTTCATGAATCGAATCGACAGACTTGCAGCCATTTTAATTCATCTCCAGACCAAACGGATTGTTAAGGCCGAGGAAATTGCAGATCGCTTTGAGATCAGTCTTCGCACCGTTTATCGCGATGTTAAAGCCCTGATGGAGGCAGGAGTCCCAATCGGATCGGAAGCTGGCACAGGTTATTTCATTGTGGATGGTTATCATCTGCCCCCCGTAATGCTAACCCAGGAGGAAGCGAACGCAATGCTGCTGGCCGGCAAGCTGGTCGAGAAAATGACAGACCATTCTGTGCTAAGGGCCTTTGAGTCAGCGCTGATGAAGATAAAATCGGTTTTAAATGATCGTCAGAAGGATCACCTTGAGGAGCTTCAGGGGAGCGTAATGGTACAATTTTCAAACCGTGATCAGAAGCAACCGGATTTTCCAGACCGTTTCCTGACGGAGCTGCAACAGGCTGTTGTTCAAAAACAAATTGTTGAAATAGATTATTACGCCAGCTACAATGATCAATTCACAACCAGAATGCTCGAGCCAATCGGCTTGTTCTATTACGGTGCGTCGTGGCACCTGATTGCCTGGTGCCAACTTCGGAATGACTATCGCGACTTCAGGGCAGACCGGATCAAGGAGCTGAGGCAAACCGGCAAACCATTTCAGAATCGTAATCTCCTTTCTCTGCAGGAATATCTCAAAACGGTAACGATGGAGCATCGGGAAATGGAGAAAGTTATTGTTTTGTTCGACAAGTCTGTTGTGCGCTACCTTGGACAGCAAAAGTATCATTTTGGCTACGTTGGTGAGGAAATTGTGGATGACAAAGTGAGGATGACTTTTCTTACTGGGTACATCCGTTCACTGGCCAGGTGGCTGCTGGTTTATGGCAATATGGTGCAGGTTGAGTCGCCTGATCATTTGAATGAGATCCTGGTAGAACTTGTAAAAGAGCTGGAGTCGCATTACATGAGCGTGTCCGCCCAATAAATTCCAAATATTTCCGGGTACTTCATACCTGCTGACATAGGGTTGACAGGTTGGGATTGTTTCTTAGCCTAAAAATAAAGTTATGCAGGTCAAAGAAATCAAACCCATCAATTTCCTGTTCTTTCGAACACGGACAAAAGTAAGCGAACTTGGAAGGTATGTCGGCATTGTAGCTCGCGAGCTTTACCGCGATGCTTTCCTTAATGATCTTGAAGTTACCGGTCCGATATATTGGAATTATATCGGTTTTGAGGGAGACGAAGCCAAGGAGTTTACGTTGGAAGTTGCCTTGCCCGTTGCGGAGATTCCGGCCAGTTATGAAGGCAAGTTTCGTGTCAAACGCGACGATACATTTTATTGCGTTTCCCTTTCCCATGAAGGAAGTTGGTTTGACTTTCCTTCGGCGTACGGAAAGTTGATGAGATACATTGAAGAAAATAAATTGCAACCGGTCGCCCTCAAGAGGGAATTATACATAAATATGGATTTCAACAATCCCGTGGCGAATATAACAGAGATCCAGATTGGGATCAGCGCGGAATCCTTTGAACTTCTTAAAAATGCTCCTGTGGTTAAAGATGAGGTCGCGCAAGACCTTTAAAGGTAATTTATAAAATACCGCCGATTTTATTGACAACTTCTTTTCTTACTTTTGCGGGCTGGAAGTTCTATGACATTAGCCGAAAAAGTAGAGTCTGTCGAAATTCTTTTTCAGACTCTGGACGGGGAGATCGCTGCTTTTCAAAATTGGTCTGGTTTACATTGTACATCCGGATGTGGTAAATGTTGCCTTAAGCCAGACATCACAGCAACTGTTCTGGAATTTTTACCCCTGGCTTACCATGCATTTAAAGAGAATCATGCCGTCGAACTTTACGAACGCGTCAAAGGCCAGGAAAGTAGCCTGTGCATTATGCTCAATCAGGCAGGGTTGAATGGGATGTGCAGTAACTATCATTCCCGCGGTATGATATGCCGCGTTTTTGGTTATTCGGCACGGATGAACAAGTACGGAAAACCAGAGATGATGACTTGCAAAATCATCAAGACAGAACAGGAAGAAAATTATAACAAAGCAGTCGACAAAATTGGGAAGGGAACTAAGGACGTAACGATTGCCGAAAATTATTATCGTAAACTGGTGATGATCGATGATCATCTTGGGCGGACTTTATATCCGGTCAACACGGCAATTGAGAAGGCTTTGGAGATTGTTCTCCAATACCATTCTTACCGGGAAGTCGATCAATAAAGGCTGGCCTTCGACAAAAACGAGGATAAGAAATTGCTCAACGGACCTGGATTGAATTGATCCTCAAATATCACGTTAGATGTTGACGAAACGATTATCCCGCTTTCGGCAGCATGGCCGATCCAAAGTATCAAGACCACAATCAAAGCAACCATTATCCCCGCCAGGATCGAGAGTTCGCGATATGTGATTCTCATTTTCATCTGACTATTCCTTTGCCAACGCTGTGCCACTGCAGTTTTTTAAGATTTTCAGCTATTTGGCCTGATCATTGTTCAATTTTGGACATGTTGTCTGCAGTTTGTGTACAGTTGGCAAGGGTTACATCCACTGATAGAATGTTATCTAAATGGGATTTGTTTTCTCCTTAAATTTGTTCGGAAATAGAAATTGCGATTTTAAAAATATGATAAGGCTAGTCACATATTGTTTTCTCTTCGTGGCCACTGGGTTGATTACCTCGTTCGCGCCCGTTAAGAACGAGCCGGGAAACGTTAAATGGATGACGTTCGAGGAAGCGATTCAAAAAGCAAAAAAGGAGAAGAAAAAAATCTTTATCGATGTGTATACCGACTGGTGCGGATGGTGCAAAGTGATGGACAAGAATACTTTCAATGACCCCGAAGTGGCGAGATTATTAAATGAGAAATTCTATCCCGTAAAATTTAATGCTGAACAACGTGAAGACATTTCTTTTGCCGGACATACCTTCAAATTCATAGAGAACGGACGTAGCGGTTATCATGAACTCGCAGCATCGTTACTGAACAATCAATTGAGTTATCCGACAGTTGTTTTTTTGACTGAGGACTTTAAGATGATTCAGCCTCTGCCCGGATATCGCAAGGCCGACGAGTTTCATAAAATCATCAAGTATATAGGGGAGGATTATTACAAGTCGAAATCCTGGGAGGATTTTCAAAAAGAGGATTACAAATCCCCTTACGCGACAACTAAGTAGTCAGGCGACGCTTGTTGCCGGTTCCCCCTTAACTTTTTAGTGCTCCTTTTTTTCTTCGTTCTTGGTTTTCAAGAAATCAATGTAACCCATCGCAGCAGCAAAGCCAATCAAAACGGCAACGATCGTTATGAAGAGGTTAGCGCCATTTCCAATATACTGTTCGAACATGAGATTAAATATTAGTTGGCAAATCTATACTTTTGGATCGAATTGAAAAAACCGATACCTATAAATGTCGCGATTACTTTTGTTGAGCAACTCTACTATGCCTGGCGCACAATTTTTTTCATGGCCCGGTAAGTTCGTTCGGGAATTTCTGGGAGGAGAGAAAACACAAGTCCTTTTTGTGCCTTATGCTGCCGTCACCCTTTCCCACGACGAGTATGCAGGTAATGTTGAACGAGCATTTGAGAAGCTGGGATATTCTTTACTTAGCCTTCACACAGTTAAAGACCAACAGCAAGCTGTGAATAGCGCATCGGTAATTGTGATAGGTGGTGGGAATAGTTTTGTTTTGTTAAATCGATTGTATACGCATGATCTGGTAAAACTAATTCGGAATAAAGTTCTCTGGGGAACACCCTACATCGGTTGGAGCGCCGGAGCGAACATGGCGTGTCCCACCTTAATGACCACGAACGACATGCCAATAGTTTATCCCCCATCCTTTGACGCACTAAACCTGGTGCCCTTTCAAATCAATCCACACTATTCAGAATTCACGCAGCCGGGGCATGGCGGTGAGACGCGTCAACAAAGGATCGAGGAGTTCCTGGCAATGAACACTCGCAAGGTTGTCGGACTACCGGAGGGGATGCTACTGCATCGTGAAGAACAAAAACTGACGCTGAAAGGGAATGGAATTGCAAGACTTTTTCAGAACGGGGGGCAACTGATGGAACTTGAATCCGGTCAAGATGTAAGTTTTCTGCTTAGCGCCGAAAACTAACTTTGAGTTGAGCCAAAAATCTTCTTACGCTTGCCCATAAAGTACCAATTGACGGCACCCATTATAGTGAGCAATCCGACAATGATGAGCACGATAAACAATCGACTGTTTCTTAGTTGAAGAGACGTTATCTCACTCTCTTTTTGAAGCATTTGGATCTCCTTTTCTTTTTCCTGAAAGTCAAGGGCCATTTCCATCTGGGCAATCTTCCGTGTGCTTTCCTCTCCATAGATTTTTTCACGCATCGAGTCATAGCTCACCATCGCTTCGTAGGCATCTTTTGATTTGCCCTCCCGGTAAAGAATCTCAGCGTTATATTTAAGAATAGGCGGCAGGTAGGAGTAGGCTTGCAACTCATTGCATAATGCTTTCGCTTCATCCAGGAATTTTCTTGCCGGGCCTGGTTGCCCTGCCTTGGCATAGGCGATACCAATATTGGTAAGCGTATTCAAAATTCCGAGACGATTGTTGTTCTCTTTTTCGATTTGCAATGCGCGCTGATAATTTTCAATTGCGCGTTGATAATTGCCTTGCTGAAAATAAATGTTGCCAATGTTGTTTACAGGATCAGGAAACTTGATACCATTTTGCACACTTAGCTGATACGCTTCAGAATAATTCTTCAACGCTTTTTCATACAATTGAAGGTCAAGATTAAGATTGCCGAGGTTATTCATCGAGCCGACAATTTTTTCCTTGTCATTCAGCGCGACGAAAATTTGATAAGATTCCTCAAGGTACTTAATGGCTTGTCCAAATTCCTTTTTCATCGCGAAGATGTTGGCAATGTTATTCTTCAATGTGGCAACACCTTCTTTATTATCCAGATCTTCATAAAGTTTCAGCGACATCGTGTAATACTCCAATGCTTTGTCTAGTGCGCCCTGGTTCCGGTAGGCGACGCCCAGATTATTGTATGAGGCGGCAATTCCTTTCTTATCAGCGATTTCGATAGCGAGGTTCAATGCTTCACGGGTATATGCTAATGCTTTGATGGGATCGGACTGAAGGTAGGCGCGAAAAAGTTCGTTCAATGTTTTGACCTTTCGATCGTTGCGTACGGTATCCAATACGGATAGAAGGCTATCTGTTGTCTGGCTAAATGACGAAAGGCCGAGGAACACAAGAAAAAAAGGTATTAGACATTTTTTCAGCATACGTTAGTAAAGTTAAAGATATTATTCATTTCAACATGATCGGTGAATTATCCATGACCGATAGAAATTTTAAAACCGCGGACATCACAAATGTGTTTGACTAAAGGAACCACTTTGAATAAATTTAACAGATGCTCAAGGTGAGGATAACATTTCTGTGTTCATTTTTGGCGTTGAGTTGTTTGGCACAACAACTTGACGACGAAGTGCGGATGAGCATATATTTTGGAGGTGGCAGTTATTATATTGATGAAGACCAGGCTTCCAACCTTAATGATTGGCTTGATTCTATTCCCAATCTCCTACAGAAATATGATATTCAATTAATCAGCCATACCGATCCTATTGGAGGAAAGGAATTTAATGAATGGTTGTCCAAAATGAGGAGCGAGGCGGTTGTGCAACTTCTCGTTCAGCGCCAAATCCCGGAAAATAAGATAAGCATTAAAGATTGGGGCCTTGAGAACCCTGTTTACAGCAATGACTCCTATCGGGGAATGATTATGAATCGTCGTGTTGATGTAATTCTTTACCCCATAGTTTTCTAAACTTTTTAGTCAGCCAACGTCCGAAATAGGACACTCATTTGCATAAGCGGACGAGGACGGTTGAGCATATATGCGTAATTCGGCTCAATTTCCCTTGGCACTATTGTTGGCTTTAGCCACTGCCGGTAATAACGCTCAACTGGTAAAAGCATGATAAAACTTAATGACATCGACAAATATGTCGACTCCCGCTTTCAGCGAACCTTCATTTTGAAAGGAATCAATCTGGAAATTCAACAAGGGGAATTTGTGACCATTATGGGGCCCAGCGGTGCGGGTAAATCCACCCTGATGAACATCGTTGGCATGCTGGATGAGCCTTCGGCGGGAGAATATTATTTCTTCGACGAGCCCGTGCATAAAATGAAGGAGAAGCAGAAATCCGATATGCATAAAAATTATATAGGCTTCATTTTCCAGGCCTATCATTTGATTGATGAACTCACCGTTTATGAAAATATTGAAACGCCGCTATTGTACAAAGGGGTGAGCGGAAGTCAGCGCAAAAGCATGGTAGCAGAAATGCTTGATCGATTCAGCATGGTTGCTAAAAAGGATCTTTTTCCTGAACAACTCAGCGGGGGACAGCAACAACTTGTTGGAATTGCCCGCGCAATTGTTGGCCAGCCCAAGTTGTTACTTGCAGATGAACCGACCGGGAATCTTCATTCCGATCAGGGAAAACAAATTATGGAAATATTCCGGAAGCTAAATGACGAAGGCATTACAATCGTACAGGTTACGCATTCAGAGGAGAATGCTCGTTATGGCAAGCGTATCATTAGAATTGCAGATGGTGCAGTCGTAGCTGATGAAAGTGTGGTGGGTGTAATGAGTTAGTATTATGAGATCGGGAATTTTAGTCATTACCTTTTTATTTTCCGTTAATAGTTTCGCACAAGGTCCGGCCACGCTCACTTTCCGTGAGGCGGTTCGAATAGGACTTGAGAATAATGTGACGTTGAACCAGCAGAAAAATCAACTGGAGTACACGCAGATAAATAAAACCTCATCCATGTTGCGGCTCGGTCCCAGCATTCAGGGTGACGCAAGCGCGTACCGGGTGGATGGAAATTCATTTAACCAAAACGCGGGCGAGGTAATCAACGGACAGATTGATTATGTCAACGGTTCCATAAGCGCAAGCATGCCGGTTTTTAATGGTATGCGGCAGGTCAGCCTCTATAAACAAGCCAATTTCCAAAATGAAGCCCAGCTTCATCAGGTTAATCGTTCGAACCAGGATGTAATTCGGGACGTAGCGAACCAATACCTAACATGCCTGCTGGACGTCCAACTCATTAAAATTGACGAGGAGAATGTAGCTGCTCAACAACTCCAGTATGACCAGATAAAGGAGCAGGTGAATCTTGGCGCACGGGCAGAAGCCGATCTTTATAATCAGGAGTATCAGCTAAAAAACGCTGAATTGCTTTTATTGCGCTCAAGAAATACGTTAAAAAATGACAAAGCCATTTTGGCTCAAACGATTCAAATAGACCCGGCTGTTCCTTTCGAATTGGAAGAAATCAATTGGGATGTAAATGCTGTCATCGCCGATACGTTGACACTGGATCAGATGTATGAAACTGCAATGCAACGCAGAAGCGATTTGAAGCAGGCTGAAAACACGGAAAAAGCGGCGCATTTTGGGTTTAATTCTTTCAAGGGACGGTATTATCCCAGTATCAGTGCCGGGGCGAGCTTTGGATCACGGTACAACTATATTCATGGGGAGGACAACAGGTCGTTCTCTGATCAGTTTACGCAGGATAACCGCCAGTTTAGCTATGGGCTCAGCCTGACAATTCCTATTTATAATGGTCTTCTTTATCGCGCGCAAGCTGCTCAGTCACGCGCTACCTACGAAAATGCAAAGGTCCTTTATAAAGGCACGGAAGTCACGGTAAAGACTGATGTAATTCGCGCCTATCAGAATTTCAGGGACGCTGTCACAAATTATAGTGCATCCGAAGCCCAGTTGAAGGCTGCTGAGCTTTCATATCAAATGGAAAAGGAACGATACGACCTGGGGATATCAAATATCGTCCAGTTGGCAGTTGTCAATCAAACCTTTATCAGGGCCAAATCGGATTATCAAAATTCGTTATTCGTTCTGATGGTCCAAAGGATCCGCATCAACTATGCCTTGGGCACCTTGAAATTTGAGGATATCCCATAGCAGAGCCCAGCCTTCTTTATTACATTTTTTTCTATCTTTGCACCCCTGCTCGGTAGAGCAGCCTGTTTCGCATTGATTCAGGGATGTTTAACTTAAAAGTGAGCCTGAAGCCCGGCAGGCACATGTATTGAAGGGCGTTTTTTATTTTATGGCAAAGCAACCGCAAAAAGGAGCAGAAAAGTCTAAAAAAGTTGGTAAACAGGAAGAATTGGATCTGAAACCATCAAGTAAAAAGGTTAAGGGGCCGGAAGCGGACCCGGATCAATTAGATGAACTTGATGAGATCAAGGCGCTTCGTAAGGAAGAAGAAATTGCGACAGAAGCCATCCCTGTTGCCGAACTCAAGAAGGTAGTGCGCGAAAAGCAGGTGCCCGGTGAATTTGATTGGGATGCATTCGAGCGCAAGGGATTTGGCGAGGGATATTCACGCGAGAAGCGTGATGAGATGGAGAAAATGTACTCTGGAACTGTCACCACGGTTAATACTGGAGAAGTAGTGGAAGGTATTGTCGTCGGTATCAATGACCGTGATGTGATCCTGAATATTGGGTTTAAGTCAGATGGTCTTGTTCCGTTAGCTGAGTTCAAAGACAAAACTGACCTCAAAATAGGGGATAGGGTTGATCTGTTCATTGAAGAACGAGAAGATATGATGGGTCAACTGGTCCTCAGCCGCAGAAAAGCCAAATTGGTGAAAGGTTGGGAAAATATCCAGAAAGCTCTTGATAATGATGAAGTAATAGAAGGTTTTGTAAAACGCAGAACCAAAGGAGGTCTTATCGTTGATGTGTTCGGCATAGAAGCATTCTTGCCCGGATCGCAAATCGACGTTAAACCCATCCGTGATTTCGATGTATTTGTGAACAAGTCTATCGAAGTGAAAGTTGTCAAGATCAACTACTCAAACGACAACGTAGTTGTTTCCCATAAGGTCCTTATTGAAAAAGATCTTGAAGAGCAGAAAGTTGCTATCCTCAACAACCTTGAAAAAGGACAGGTACTGGAAGGTACGATCAAGAACATGACCAACTTTGGGGTGTTCATCGATCTCGGTGGGGTAGACGGACTGTTACACATCACTGACATCAGCTGGGGACGTATCAATCATCCTGAAGAATTACTCAAACTTGACCAGGTTGTAAAAGTTGTTGTACTCGACTTTGACGAAGATAAGAAGCGCATATCTCTTGGTATGAAGCAGCTTACTCCACATCCATGGGATTCTCTATCGCAGGAAATTCAGATTGGCTCGAAGGTGAAAGGGCGAATAGTAAATGTCGCCGATTATGGAGCATTCCTTGAGCTTCAGCCAGGCGTCGAGGGATTGATTCACGTTTCAGAAATGAGTTGGTCTCAGCATTTGCGCAATCCACAAGACTTCATGAAAGTTGGTGATGAGATTGAAGCCGTGGTGCTGAC
>DASUGQ010000174.1:0-10881 GCA_036273935.1 Cyclobacteriaceae bacterium
TACTGGATACCACACGATGGAGACAACTTTACGTTCGCTGACATGAAGAAAGGCGTTGAAGTCTTTAACGCTGCCGGAAAAATTTTTGCCGAGAATGGAATTGGCTTCTGGTATCACGCGCACGGTTATGAATTCAGACCTTACGAAGGTGGAAAGGGAACCATGTTCGAATACATGATGGACAATACTAATCCTGCTTACGTCAATTTTCAGATGGATGTTTTCTGGATGAAAAATCCCGGGCAGGATCCGGTTGCGTTGCTGAAAAAATATCCTACACGATGGAAAAGTCTGCACTTAAAGGACAGGAAGATCGGGACACCAAACAATCTGAACGGGCGTCAGGACAAGGAAACTAATGTTGTGTTAGGAACCGGTGACGTTGGGATTGAAGAGGTAATGAAAACGGCCGTGAAATTGGGGATTAAGCATTTCTTTATTGAAGATGAATCTTCGAGGGCATTGGAGCAGGTGCCGCAGCACATTGCCTTTCTGAAGAGTATAAAATATTGATGACAACCATTCCTTGCGTCAGGTTTATCGGCGAACGGTGATGGGATGCCGGATATGATTGTTTTCTCAGATTTTTTTTGTTGCTTTCCTTCGACGGAGTGATTCGAAAGAGCTTCGTCAGCGTACTATGAGAGCGGCAACGATACATGAAATCAAAAAAGAGTTAGAGACGCTGGACCCTGGACGGGCAGAGGCCTTGTGTCTCAGGCTGGCAAAATTCAAACAGGAAAACAAAGAGTTACTGACCTACCTCTTGTTCGAAGCGTACAACGAGCAAGACTACATTGACAAGGTGAAGCGTGACGTCGAGGAACAATTCGAAGGGCTTACCAACCTGAACGTTTATTATGTAAAGAAAAGCCTTCGCAGGATACTGAGGATGGTGAATAGGCAAATTCGCTATTCGGGATTACCGGAAACTGAATTGGCATTGCGCATATATTTTTGTCATCAAATAAAGAAATCAGCTCTCCCCATTGACAAGAGTGCAGTGTTGACTAATTTATATCAGCAACAGGTGAAAAAGATTCGACAGGCCTTAACCAAATTGAACGAAGACCTGCAATATGATTACCAGGTTGAAATAGAAAGGCTCACTTAACGAATACAACATTTAAAACCCGCTAGTGATGGTTTTTGGAAATAAATTAAATCGCCGCAAAGCGCTTGCTTCCATGCTGAAAAATTCACTCGGAGTTGGCGCCTTGATGAGTGTTCCGGGGTCGATGGCAGCAGGAGAGTCCGTGCCGGTGCACGATACGAAAGTGGTGGAAACAAGAAAACCGATGCTCATGAAAGTAGGCTGTCAGCATGGTGGAACCACGGTTGAAAACCTTGAGTTCCTTGCGCGTCACGGCGTGTTTCATCTTGATGGCGGCGAGCCAAAGGTTATTCCCGGGGTAGGGTGGGATCTGGAAGATTCATTTGCGAAAAAAGACGCGTGTGAGAAATATGGTATCCGGCTTGAGGCCTATCACTTGCCGTTAACCTCGGATGGCATTGAAAAAGTGAGAACTCCTAACATCATGTTAGGCAAAAGTCCGGAGCGCGATCGTGAAATTGAGATGATCCAACAGATGATTTCTGTGGCGGGTAAGACAGGGGTGAAGACGCTCAATTATAATACGACGATCCATGGCATACTGCGGACGGGGAGAACCATTGACGCGACGCGTGGTAATGCATCTTACAGCACCTGGAATTACGAGGAAGCATTGAAACGCAACGAACCCAAAACCATTGCGGGCGATGTCTCCATTGACCAGGTCTACGAACGGATAACCTATCTGCTGGATCGATTGCTTCCCGTGGCGGAAGAGTACCATGTAAAGTTGGCTAATCATATTGCCGATCCGCCCACCCCCGCGGGGTTCAGGGGAATAACCCGTTGGAACAGTCCCGATGTGCTTGAAGGTATTAAGCGGTTTGCCAATTTATATAGCAGTCCTTCGCACGGATTCAATCTTTGCCTGGGCTCTACGGCAGAAGGGTTGAAGGACCCACGAAAAGAAATTCTTCCCATCATTCAATGGGTTGGTGAGCGCAAGCAAATTTTCAACATCCATTTGCGGAATATTAAAGGTGGGTGGAATAATTTTCAGGAGGTGTATCCCGACAATGGGGATATGGATTTCGTAGAGATTATAAAGGCATTGCGTGATGTGGGATATGATGGGATGGTGATGCCGGATCACATTCCCCACCATGATGCGCCTGGCAGCGGATTGCAGGGCCATGCTTTTGCTTTCGGATATATCAAAGGGATTATTGCGGCTGTCGGAAGTGATTCGTAGGCATTACGCTTGCCTGGCGCAAACTTAAGCTGCTTTTTTATTTGTCGATTTGTTTAACATTGCAATTGGAATGTCTTCACCGATTTAAGTAGCGATTATGCTTAGAAACCTCCTCATAGGATCGACAATAATTGTGCTCACCTGTCTCATTCATTCCGGACTAACTCAATGGATTTCGGTCTTAGTAAGAAAAGGAATTGATAAGAAACGCTACAAGAGATTACTTTTGATTGATGTAGTTGTCCTGATCATTATCTTCGTTTCGTTGATTGAGGCGACCGTGTGGGCCGCTTATTATTTCAGTGCTGCCACATTTGCCTCCATCGAAGAAGCCCTGTATTTCTCTGTCGTGACTTTTACAACCCTCGGTTATGGCGACGTTACACTTCCTGTAGGTCATCGGTTGTTAGGAGCGCTTGAGGCGGCGAATGGCATAATCCTGTTCGGTTGGTCAACCGCCCTCGTAATTTCAGCCATCCAGAAGTTGCATTTTGGTTCTGCGCGATGAACTCAATTTTGGGACCTTGATGTAAATGCGAAAAGCATTAGCATTATCAATATCAGGAGGGAAGCGGCGACTGATGCAACATGAAATGACTCGACGAATGTGAAGCGGGTGTTTTCGATTGCGGTTGACGTCAATTGACGATCTTTGACAAATGAATTGATATTCAGGTTGTGGCCGGGTTAGCCAACCTTTTTTTCAAGCCACGGATCACGACCGCCATAAACCTTTTAATTTTGTAAAAAGTTAACAGGCATGGCAAAGTACAATTCCATCAATCCGTTTTCGAGAGTCAACAATGATACTGGGTTTGGCACCCGCGATAACTATGGAGGAAGGTTTATCAACCGCGACGGGACCTTCAATATCCGTAAGACAGGACAGGGCTTTTGGCAGCGCTTAAGCATTTTTCAGAGCATGTTGAGCCTCCCCACGTGGAAGTTTATCATCGTCCTGTTTGCGTCATTCATCTCCATTAATATTTTTTTTACCCTGATTTATCTAGTAGTGGGAGCCGACCAGTTTGTGGGCATGATGTCACACAACAAGTGGAGTGAAATATAGGAGATATATTTCTTTAGTACTGAAACATTCACGACAGTTGGGTATGGAAGAGTTAACCCCGTCGGCGATGGGGCCAATTTCGTCGCATCTATTGAAGCTATGTGCGGCTTCATTTCATTTGCTGTTGTCACTGGCCTTATCTATGGTCGTTTTGCCAAGCCGAGATCGTATTTGGTTTTCAGTGACCATGCTGTCATTGCGCCGTTTAGAAATGGGAGGGGCCTTATGTTTCGCTTTGCCTCTTATAAAGACCATCACACCTTAACTGACCTGGATATCCGGGTGAATGCGGCTATGCTCCTCCAGGAAAATGGTCAATCCGTTTACAAGTTTTATGATCTTTCCCTGGAGCGCAGTAAAGTGGATAGCCTCTCCATGAACTGGACCGTCGTTCATCCCATTGATGAGACCAGTCCGCTTGATGGGCTAAATGAGGAAGACCTTAAGGCTGCTGACCTTGAGGTCTATGTGTTGGTGCGTGGCTTTGACGATGTCTTTTCAAATTTTGTTTTGAGACGCACTTCTTACACCTATAGCGAAATCCACTTCAACAGAAAGTTTGTGCCGATGTACCATGAGAGCGAAGATGGAAAGACGACGATCCTCGAGTTGGATAAACTCAATCTGCATCGGCGGGTCGAGGAAGTTACGCAGTGAGTTCAAGCTTAAGACGTTAGAATTGTAGCGCAAATACCGCCGCCGATCAGGACGTAAACGGCAGCCAGTATGAAGAGCACTTTTGCTTTTTTTTGGTTTTGCTTCCTCTGACTCAATCCTGCAATGAAAAGTACGAGCGGTGGGCCAAACATGATTCCTAAGATTACAATTATCAATCCGCCTATGGCCATGTTAGATCAAATTGGTTGTCGTGAGTTCCTGCAAGTACGTCTTTTTGCTGTCCCGATAAAATAAGTTCATCGTTTCAAACGGAATAATTTTATAGTCTTTATTTACGATGTGGACACATGATTTCTTTATCGCTCTCACATCAAAATTATAAGCATCGATGAACTGCATTATGATGACGCGGAATAAATTATCATAGCTGAGCGATGGTGCATCAATTTGAGGTAAACAGCATAATATGGAATGCAGTTTTTCTGTAGCACCATCGAGGGAGTTACCGGTGCTGAACAGCCTGATCATTTTATCACGTAATTGTTCATTCTGTTCATAGACGATGGTGTTCCTGCCTTTGTCGAGTAAATCTGCCGGGTTGATGTAACGAGTTAAAGGAAACACTTCACCGCCCAGCTTCAATGCATACCCCATGACGAGGGCATCCGGGTTACATGGGACAGGAATAAGATCATCGGAATTAAATACGTTTGATTGTTCCAGGATTTTTCTCCTCACTTCGGTTAATGTGATTCGGTCTGTCTGATCATTGAAATTCTCAAGTCTGCCCGCAAGTTGAGTAGGCTGAAGGGTTACGCCCCTTACTGATCTCTGTTGAAGAGCAAAGTCGATTATCTTTCCAATTTCATCTTCATTAAGATTTTTTTGTATTGTAACAACCAGTGTGGTGGAAAGATTTAATTCATTCAAATGCGCCAGCGCCTGGTCCCGGATATTGATGAGATTGGCCCCGCGCATCGATTGAAGTACTTCTTTTTTGAATGAGTCAAATTGCAAATAGATCTCGAAATTGGGTGTGTATGAAGCCAAACGTTTTGCAAATTCAAAATCCCTGGCGATCGCGATGCCGTTTGTATTCACCATGAGATGTCTGACGGGTAGTGATTTCGCGTAATCAAGAATTTCAAAGAATTGAGGATGTATCGTCGGCTCGCCACCGCTGATTTGAACAACATCAGGTTCCTTTTCATTCTCGACAATGACGTCTAACATTTTCTTCACTTCGTCCAAAGTACGATGCCTGCCATAGGTGGGTGAGGAGCTAGCATAGCATGTAGGGCACGTGAGGTTACACCGATCCGTAATCTCAACAACCGTTAAACAAGAATGCTGTTCATGATCCGGGCAAAGTCCGCAATCGTAGGGGCAACCATAGTCGGTTTTTGTGTTGAATTTGTAAGGCGTTTCTGACGTTTTATTATAGTTTCGGATATTCCTGTAGTATTCAACATCGTCAGCAATTAAAACTTTTGAATTGCCATGCTCTTTACATCGCTTCAGCATGTACACACTATTATCCTCAAAAACTATTTTGGCATCTACCCGTCTCAGGCATACAGGGCAAAGACTTAGTGTAAAATCATAGTAGGTGTATTTTCGAGTAGGCATTTCTCAGGACCTTAATGACTGTTTTTTGATAGTATAAAAAACAAACGATGGATAACCACTGTATACTGCTCAAGCCCAGCAGAAAGAATACATTAGGCTTAATGAATTCAATAAAGAAACGAAATCCGAAATAACCAAGCATAAAAACCTTAAACAGATCCCCGCGCACCAGCTTGTTTTCATTTGCTGACTTTCTCAAGCAAAAAAATATAAAGATCAAAAAAAGAAGTTCATACAAAGCAATCGGATGGCGCTTCAGCCCGTCCCCAAGATCCATACCAGCAAAGGAAGTAGTGACCTTTCCATACGTGAATTCATTTACACCAGTAAGGAAACACCCGATCCTTCCTATAAAAATTCCGACGATGATGGGTAGGGTAAATAAATCACCTGATGAATTCTTTTCCTTTATTCTCCATTTAACAATTTCCACTCCCAATAAACCACCAAATAACCCACCCATTATTGTCTTTGCATTGAGTAGCTGAAGAACAGCCTCTTGAGTCAGGGTGATTAGGGGATTCTCTAAAAACGCGATAATCCGTGAGCCGAAGAGCGCACCAATAGCGGCGCCTAAAATTATTGATAATCTATTGTCGCGTGATATTGGGTCGTCACTTTTCTGCCTAAGAAAGACGTAGTATCTGAACGCGACAAAAAACGCCATAAATTCAAGAATCAAGTGAAGATTTATTGTTCTACCGCCGACAATAGGTTGGTATGGAATGTTCAACGCTTCATCAACTTTGTTTGTATAACTTATTTATATTTTGCGGGTAATAATATTGTTTTGCCTCTTAAAAAGAAAGATAATTTTCAAGGGAATTAAAGCGGCAGGACTCATTCCTTTGTTATTTTAATGTTGCTGACATAAAACTTTTCTGTTTCGCCATCGCTGCGACTCATATCAAACGAGAGCGCATTAAACAGCAATTCAGCAGGAACGCCCTTGTCATATTCGGCGATCGTTTTATTATCGATCAATAATTGCAGGTCTTCACCGCTTTTTTTGATGATGACATTTATGCGGTTTATTTTTTTATTGTTGGAAAATCCTGTTGCGACATACCACTTCGTTCCATTGGCATAACCGGAAGGGAATTTAGTTTCAAACTCAGCTTCTCCATCCGCCCCCCCTGAGCCAGGGCGCAGTTTTAAGCGGATGAATGCATCGGCTACTCCCGCTGTTTTTTCCCTGGACAGCAAAAGAACAAGACCTTTCGCCCCCCAGGTAAAATTTTCAGGTACCATCATATCGTAAGACAATGTGAAATTTTTGGGCAATGGTTTTGTCAGGCTATTTGCAATGATCGAGTTGCCTTCGATTACTACCCATTTATCTGGAGTCCCATCAATTGATGTTACGATGCTGCTAAGACCAGTGCCACCTGCTTTTGCGTACCAGCCATTGGGCTTTTTACCCATGGCCGTAGTGGAGAAGTCTTCAAAAAAATGTACATTCTTGTTGAGTGCTGCTTTCGCACTTGATTCTGATTTTGCCAACACCACCACAGCTTCCTTAGCGCGAGGGGGACGCATCGGCCGGTAAGGTTGTCCCTTCACTTTCTCGGGATAGAAGAAGAAATTATAGACATAATTGAAGTTGAAATTGTTGATAATGGATTCATGCATATACTTTTCTTTTGCGCTACCCGGAGCCCAATTCCAGCTCACTAAAATCCATTGCGGTTTATCTTTTTTGCAAAGTTCTACCACGGCAGGGTCGATTGTGTACACTGGATATCTAAAGCTGTTGCCTCCATTTCCCTCAAAGATATCCGCATAATTTTCCAGCATGATATCCGGTTGAGGGGTGAACACTTCGGCCGTCTCGCTTGAACGAGTTTTGTATTTCGCCTGGTTATTTTTCAAACATGTGGCTCGCCTGGCATTCTTCTCGTCCAGGTATTTCATGAAATATTCAACGCTCCTTTGGTCCCCACGATTCTTCTCTTCAATTTCCTTCTTTTCTTTTTCATAAGCCCTGGGTATGGCGGCTTCAAGCAGTGTCAAGTATTCCCCTTTGGTTATCCTGATGAAAGGCGACTTGTTGTCTTTGCATAGCAAGACATTCTCGGTTCCATTGCCAGCTTCAATATTCTTTTCCCAGAATGTGATATAAGGTTTCAGCCCTGGCACATTAGACAGGTCTTGTATTTTCTTCACGTCGTCATAACCTTCAAAAGAGGGTATCGTGAAATAGTACCGGGTCGTAGTGCTAAGATCACGAATGGGCCAACCCGGTATAAGGTTCGCTGAAATATCCCATAGCGTTTGTGTTTCTTGAATTCTTTCCAGTTTTCCCTGGGCGTTATAGGAAACATCCCAAATGTACGCCGTTGCCCCGTAGCCCTGGGGCCAGGCAACATTGTAGGGGCTATATGGGCTGGCTTTTGGGAAGAAATTTTTCTTTATATCACCAATTCCCGCTTTAGGCCAGTAGCTTGCCTGCATCCAGTTTGCCAGGGAGTCACAGACGGATAACTGCGCAATGCTAAAAACCCGGTTATCCAGTTTCTTGACTTCTGCAGCTCCCTTAAAATGATAGATCTTATACCAGCCGGGCTCACTCTCTTCGATGGATTGCTGAGCGGATTGAGCAAATGAAAAACTGTTCACTGCCAAAAGAATGGCCATGCTTGAAATTGTCTTCATAGTTCCTTTGTCTAATGTGGTTTTGATCGTCACTCGCAACTTTCCTGTTGCAGCGACAAAGTTTTTTCGGACAGGCGCAGAATGGGAGGGGAAGTGCGACTGGACAATTGTTCTGCAGTTGGACTTGCTCTAAGCTAGCGAATCAAATCAGTTGCAGCGCGCTGAGTTCGAAATCTTTTCATTCACGACCTATTCTCAAGAGAATTGAAAAAATCTTAGATCGGCGCGCGTCGTGGGATGAGACCAAAACTTTGGCTTCATGACTAGCGAAGGAGACTCTTTAAGGCAAAGCAATTGAGGTAATCAATCACCTGCCCGCAAGGCAATCTTCCAGGTGGGCGTGTTCCTCGTGAATCCTTCAGGTGAGATCATTGCAACGGGAGAGAATAACATCATCACTGATCATGTTTCCATGAGACGTTCGGAGGAAACCAGATGCAATCGCCGGCGGGCCAGCGTGAGTGGGAATCTGAAACGATGCATCGTTTACACCGCCGGACGAACCTTGCCCATGTGCGCAGACGCCATCTATTTGGAGTGAGATCGGAGGGTTCGTCCTTGGCCCGGGCAATAGAGCAGTATTTATGAATTTGTGGGAGATGGGAGCCGCGCTCAGCAACTGGTGGCTGCTGCGGGAAGACGGTCATGGTGGAGGACTCTTCATGAAATAAGGGCGGAGGCTTTGGACTGCACGTCAAACCCCAGCCTTTTTTTGCCCGTGTGAGCCGACCAGAACAACGGTCAAATCACTTCAAAATGATTAAATATTAACTTTAGTAAACATATTGTAAATATCTGATTTATAATCAATAATATGTCTTATCAGAATTATATTTGGTTCAATTCTCGCCAGAATGGGCGAAATTCTGCAACTAAAGACAAACTTTTACTTTAGTAAAGGTATTTTAATTAATTGATTTTAAGTTATATATAATTCGTAACAAAATTTAATTTGGCCCTCATTTCAGGAGGTTTTAAACCCTTGGGGAGGATCTGCAAAAACGGTATCCGGGGTCAGATAATTTATTCGAATGCGTTCCACCAATCCGACGTGATCGTCTTGGATATTGAGAACAGTTCACCCGGTTGGGGAGTTAGTATTGATTTATTGCTTTTTGCTGCTTCCGTAACAAACCTTGTTATCGGGTCCTTCCAATGATGCTGGGCCAATGCAAATGCACCCCAATGGACGGCCATAGCTTTTTCTACCCGCGCGTCAAGTGCTGCCTGCACACTTTCTTCCGGGTACATGTGTATTTGGTGCCAGTTCTCATTGTATTGGCCACATTCCACCATCCCGAAATCAAAGGGGCCAAGCCGTTTACCAACCTCCTTGAAGTGTTTGCCATAGCCGCTGTCGCCGCTGAAATAGACATTTTCCGCTTTGGTCTCAAAAACCCAGCCTCCCCAAAGCGACTTGAAACGATCTGATAGTCCCCGTCCCGAAAAATGCCGGCCTGGGGTGAACGTGATCGCGATGTCATTGAATTCCCGTTGCTGCCACCAATCAAATTCGGTGATCAACTTATCGTCTATGCCCCAGCTGATCAGGTGACGGGCGACACCCAGCGCGACAAAATAGTGCTGTGCTTTCGATTTCAACTTCCTCATGCTGGCGAGGTCAAGATGGTCGTAATGATCATGGGTTAACAGCACCAAATCAATAGGTGGAAGGTCGTCGATAATATCAAGCGTATGCGGGGAGAACCGCCTGATCTTGAAAGGGGCCGTCGGCGCGGCATCCGGCCCGAGCATTGGATCGATGAGCAATGTTGTATTATTGATCCGCATGAGTACTGCGGAGTGTCCATACCAGATGATTTTGATTTCATCGGAAGGTTCCAGGAATTTCTTCTTGTCGAATCCCATGACAGGCAATGGTTTGACGGGGTAACGACCTTCACCTTTGCAGATCTGTCGATACAAAAGCCCCGGCAATTTCTGAAGACTGAATGCCGTCGTAGTTGCTTGCAGGTTCTGGAATTTGCCATCATGCCAATGAGGCGATTGTGAATACCGTTCAATTAATTTAGCTGATATTCTGCCTCCAAATTGCGTGATCATGATGGATGGTTATGATGTACAAGGTTAAGGATGTCTGCATTTTCCAGTGTGGATTTACCTGTTCCATGCAGACCCGTTTTGAACATGGCCTCTCCGAGTTCGGTGGATTTGATGCTAAAACCGCTGCCAAATAGAGCAATCAAAGGATAAAGAGCCCGGTAGAGTTTGTAGCCGAAATTCGGTTCCTTCCTTTTCTCAACAGGGTAGATGTAGCCAGGCCTGAAGATGTAGAGCTGCCTGAAGGACTTGCTGATCAGATAGTTTTCAGCCATGCCTTTGTAGCGGGCAAAAGATAACCGGCTCTTTTCACTTCGATCGGCGCCTTCGCCGCTCAGAAAGCAAAGTGTCGCGTTGGGGCTGTTTTCTTTAACGGCGTCAGCGAATTTCAATGTGTAATCGACTGTAATCTTTTTGAATTCGGCATCGGGCACTGCGCCGGTATAAACACCGACACAGAAATACGCGACATCGATATTACGAAGGCTTGACGCGATAGCAGAATAGTCCGTGAAATCGGATAGGACAATTTCCTTCAATTTC
>DASUGQ010000175.1:0-2974 GCA_036273935.1 Cyclobacteriaceae bacterium
AAGAAAAAGCATATTAAAAAAGCGACCCCTGACCTTGATGCCGAAATTGGGATGGAACTCAAAAGGTTTGGTCATTTCTGATTCCCGCGCCACGTCAAATCTCAATCGTTTGTGACTTCACTTCCCTGGAAGGGAAGCAGTCTTCAGGGTTCTGCCGTGACGGCGATTGCGCGAATTACTTATATTCGCAGCGCCAATTCACTTGAATAACAAACAGCATTATATCGCCGGCGTTATTGCCTTCGTCATCTGGGGGTTCTTTTCCATTCCCCTGAGAGCTTTGCAACAATACCCGGCTGGCCAGATTCTTTTTTTCAGAATATCCTTTTCTTTGGCAATTCTATTGGCAATCGTTTTTGGCTTTAAGAGAGAAGACTTAAGGGCGGAGTTGAAAAAGCTCAGGACATTCACCACGCCACAGAGAAACAGAACCATTTTTCTAACACTTATCGGGGGAGCTTTGCTTACCGTAAATTGGCTCGTATTCATTTATATCGTCAATAATATTAACGTCAAGACGGCTTCTTTCTCCTACCTGGTGTGCCCTGTAATTACAGCGGTACTGGGATTCATTCTTATAAAAGAACGATTGACGACGCAGCAATGGCTGGCTGTTGGATTGTGTGCTTTGAGCTGTCTACTGATTGGGCTGAATTCAGCAACGGAATTGGGATATAGCGTGCTCACCGCATTTACCTATGCACTTTACCTGGTTTCACAGCGTCGGAACCAGGGTTTTGACCGCATCATCACGTTGGCTATTCAGGTGCTTTTTTCATTTTTGATATTGTGTTCTTTCTTCAATGTACTTGTGGATTCGGTCCCTTCGTCCGGAAGGTTTTATTGGGTTATCGTTCTCATTGCCGCATTGTTCACCGTTTTGCCATTATTTCTCAATCTTTATGCACTGAACAAGATTAGTGCAGCGACTGTCGGGATACTGATGTACATTAATCCGATCTTGAATTTTTCTGTTGCTTTTATTGTGTTCAAAGAGACGATCAATTTACTTCAGGTGTGCGGGTACATGATTATTGTCGTAGCCTTGTTCATCTTTAATTTTTCAAATCTGAAGAGAGTACATGTGGCGATTAAGATGAAACCCTAGCATTGATTTGTTTGCTTAAACTCTTTCCATGTCAGCCTGCGTTACACATAAGAGAATGTATGCTTCCCGCGAACTTGCGGAAGAAGCATTAATCGCGGCGAGGATCAGGTTTAATTATCCTCACGGTGAAGGACCCATTGCCGTTTATCAGTGTGAGGATTGTGGTCAGTATCATCTGACCTCAAAGGGCGTGATGAATGAACGATTGGCAAAGTTCATCCAGGAGGGGAAATTAAAACTGCACAAGGAAGCCGGCTTTTGGTCCGATAAACTAAAGAAACGCTGAATGCCATCGATGCAAAAGCCAAAGGTCACCATTACTTATTGTACGCGATGCAAATGGATGCTTCGTGCCGCATGGATGGCGCAGGAAATTCTCTCGACTTTTGACCAGGAGATTGGCGAAGCTTCACTGAAACCTGATCACACAGGGGGCGTATTTGAGATTCATGTAAATGATGAGCTTGTTTTTTCGAGAGTAACCAACTCTGGATTTCCTGACATCAAAGAGTTGAAGCGATTGATCAGGGATAAAGTGGCGCCAGGAAAGAATCTTGGACATATTGACCGGTAAATGGAATTGGGAATCTCAATGCGAGTTCCCAATTTTGTTTCTCAGAGTTTATGATTCAGAAGTTTCCAGAGGAATTCGATTCCCAATCCACTGGTGAACATTCGCTCCTTTTTATTTCCAATTAGCTTGTGAGGCCAGTTTACTAACCCTCCATCCCCAATGTTGTATTCTATTCCTTCTTTGACGAGGTTAATCGAAAATCGAATTTTGTCGTAGTACCTGTGATCAGCCTCATCGACTTCCTGAAATGCGATGTTCGTTGTTTTAAGAGAAGATTTAAGTTCATCAAACAAAATTGGAGTGAGCGTATTTTCTTCCCGCTTGCACTTTATTGACTTGACGATGATTCTTAAATCCGCTTCACTTGTGGAACTGATAAGGTAATCGCGGCAAAGTTGAACATGTTTGACCATTGCGTTGCGTTCAAATGAAAAACCGCCTGGGTCCTTTCCCGCGGACACTGCGCAAAAGACTTTAAAATGTGCGGTGAACCCCTTTCCCGAAAAGCTTTGAGCCCTCACATGCCGATGAATGGCGCCATAATGCACATCAGTACTATCAAACGATGATGATATGCGTCGTAAGGCCGCCTCGAGTGCCAAAACATTTGTTGCGTCTGCAACTACTTCTGTACCTCGCAAAGCCGAGACTATTTTATTTTGATCAACAAGTGCCACAGCGGATGTGCTTCCCAACGGTGCGAGCGGTGATAACTCGAAGAGTTGAAAACCTTTATTCTTTGCGTGTTGCATAAGCGCTGCCTCTGTTGCGTGAAATGAAACAGGGTCTATGTTTGAAGGTGATACAAATCTGTTATTCCTGTAGGCATGCAAAATTTCCCTTATGGATTGCTTACCTGCCATTCTTTTGAAAACTTCAAGCATCAGTGAATTCAATTCTGACAGTGAAAGTTTATCAAGACTGGAAAACAAATCATCATGCCCAATTTTATTAAGAAGACGCTTAAGCGAAGGATTAGACACGATAAAGTATTTTTGTTTTATTCTTGTACGTGGTTTGGTTAAAAGAGTTCAACACTCCAATGTCGTGACCAGGATTCTCCCGGCTGAATCTTTTGAATGCCTTCTTTTTTCTCCAGGAGCTGATCATGTGTTACCGAGTCCGCTATTCCGCACCAGGGCTCCAGGCAAACGAAGTTGGCATCACGGGCTGCCCATATCCCAAAGAATGGAAACCCTTCGAAGGAAATGGTCAATCCATATGGCTGCACACCTGATTTGAGTGTAATCTTTTTCAATTTGTTGTCCTTTAACACCAACGCATCGTTATAA
>DASUGQ010000176.1:0-3026 GCA_036273935.1 Cyclobacteriaceae bacterium
ACGGAGTTAGGAAAGATTTCGACCCTGGTGCAGGATGCTAGGCAGGAAGCAATACCGCTCAATGAAAAGCTGGAGAGATTTAGCAAAAAACTAATTCTCTTCACAGGTCTCATTGTCCTTACGTTACTGGTTATTGGGTTACTGGAAGATCGCGATGTTATCCTCATGATAAAGACAACCATTGCGCTTGCAGTCGCCGCCATACCGGAAGGGCTACCTATTGTAGCGACCATCGCCCTCGCGCGGGGTATGCTGAAGCTGGCCAGGCATCAGGTGATTGTAAAAAAACTCGCCGCCGTTGAGACGCTGGGGTCGACGAACATCATATTCACGGATAAAACAGGAACGCTGACAGAAAACCGGTTAGAAGTGAATGCCCTGGGTCTGCCTGGTCAAACGATCGAAATTGAATGGGATGAGACAAATAAATCTATTCGATTCAATCCCTCGGATGTCTCCCGTGCCGATCAGCCGAACCTGCAAAAGTTGCTTATGGTAGCCGTTATGTGCAACAATGCATCCTTTTCCGAAAACCAATCAACGGGCGATCCACTTGAAGTGGCCCTTCTGAAAATTGGAGAATATCACCGCACCGGTTTCCTGGAGGAAATCTACAATATCTTTCCCCGTCTCTATGAGCACCCCTTCGATTCGGAAACCAAAATCATGGGAACCATTCACGAATATGAAGGAAAAAACTTTGCCGCTGTGAAAGGGGCGATGGAGGAAGTGCTAAAGGCTTCCGGGTTTATCTTGAAGGATGGGCAGATTCACGACTTCACCCAGGAAGAAAAAAAATTATGGCTTGATCGTCAGGCTGATTTTGGCAAAAAGGGATTACGTGCGCTGGGATTTGCGTACAGGGAAGATGTTGATTATCCAGGCAACTTCATTCATGATCTTGTCTTTATCGGGCTGGCTGGGTTTATCGATCCCCCACGAACGGAGGTCAGGCAATCCATCCAGGAGTGTCATAACGCAGGGATACGGGTAGTCATGGTGACGGGCGATCACGCTGAAACCGCAAAACATATTGCCTTTAAGATAGGCCTTACAGCAAATGAAAATGAATTCGTAATGCAAGGGAAAGATCTTAAACCAGGTGGTCCTCAAAATAACGATGAGAAACAAAGCCTCTTAAAATCAAACATTTTTTCCCGCGTCTCACCCAAACAAAAACTGGATCTCGTTGAGCTTTATCAAAAGCAAGGTTGGATCGTTGGAATGACAGGAGATGGTGTTAACGATGCCCCCGCCCTGAAAAAAGCGGATATCGGGATTGCCATGGGTCAGCGGGGAACACAGGTGGCGCGTGAAGCCGCCGTGATGGTATTGCAAAACGACTCATTTGCCTCTATTGTTAAAGCCGTCAGATATGGAAGAGTCATCTATGACAACATCCGAACCTTCATTATTTACTTGTTGTCGTGCAATCTGAGCGAGATTCTTATCGTTGCCCTCGCGGGCCTCTTCAATCTCACGCTTCCCTTACAGCCTATGCAGATCCTGTTCCTTAATATCGTTACTGATATTTTTCCTGCGCTGGCGCTTGGGATGAACGATGGCAGAGCCGACGTGATGAAGCGAAAGCCACGAAAGCCTGATGAGGCAATGATCACACGCAAAAATTGGATATCAGTTTTCACTTATTCTTTTTTTATTACGCTCAGTGTTTTTGGCGTCTTTCTCTACAGCCATCTTGTGCTGAAGATGCCTCCGCAGGTGTCGAATAATATTGCGTTTTTTTCCCTGGCCTTTTCACAACTTCTCCATCCGTTGAATCTTGCTTCACGTAAAGTTTCATTCCTGGTCAACGAAATTACCCGCAATGCTTACTTGTGGGGCGCCGTCATTTTCTGCACGCTGCTGATCATGCTTGCCTATTTCATCTACCCTCTGAATGAAGTTCTTTCTATAGAAAAACTGACCTCATCTGCGTGGGGATTAATTACGATTGGAAGCGTATCCCACCTCATTTTAATCCAGGTGGCCAAAAGGATGAACATTATTGCATAACCGATCCGCTGGTTAGCCCAAGTCTTTTATCCTTTAATGTACCGCATTTGAAACGTGATTCATTATTTTTAGCCATGCTAACCGATGTGACGTTATTCTTACTTTGCGCTGCTTTGATATTCTTTAGCGGCAAAAAACTGTCGTACTACGGCGATGTCATTGCAGAGAAAAGCGGACTTGGCAAAATTTGGGTGGGCCTTTTGCTTATGGCTACCGTGACCTCTTTACCTGAATTGATCACGGGAATAAGTTCCGTTCGCGTAGTAGGCTCGGCTGACCTTGCAGTGGGTAATGTTTTGGGGAGTTGTGTTTTTAACCTGGCCATCCTTTCCCTGCTAGATGCACTGATTCCAAAAGAACCTTTGTTCATTAAGGTCGAACAAACGCAGGTGCTGGCAGCCACCCTGGGAACAATACTGCTCGCAATGGTCGGTGTTGGTTTATTTTTAGACAATGTGGTCATTCTGGGTTGGATTGGCTTAATGAGCTTCCTCTTTATACTTGTATATTTCGCGTCGATCAAGTTGCTCCATAGGTTCACAACAAAATCCAAACCACAGGAATCGCCAACCGTTGATAACGAACAGAAAAAAGCATTACAGACGGCTATCGGCTGGTATTCCTTTCATGCGTTGATTGTAATTGCTGCCTCTCTTTTTCTCCCCGTATTTGGTGAAAACATCGCGATCAAGTCCGGCCTGGGCGAAACATTTATTGGCACCTTGCTGCTCGCCGCGTCAACATCCCTTCCGGAGATGGCAATCTCACTGAGTGCGGTGCGGAGGGGTTCTGTCGATATCGCCGTTGGCAATCTCTTTGGCAGCAACATCTTCAATGTGTTCACCCTGGCGATCGATGATTTATTCTATACGAAAGGCGATTTATTGAAGGTTGCCTCGGAATCGCACATCATATCCATATTTTCAACAATTATCATGACGTCAGTTGCTGTTGTGGGTCTTACTTTCCGATCCAGTAAAAAGAGATTTGTTCTGGCGCTTGACACCCTG
>DASUGQ010000177.1:0-14003 GCA_036273935.1 Cyclobacteriaceae bacterium
TTAAGTCAAAATCCAATTTTGTGTTCTGATAATGATTAATAACCTTTACAGCGCAAAAACCTAAATACCTAGTTCACCACCTATGACAGAAGAGAGAGTCGTTTTTAACAAGACAAAGATCGTAGCTACAGTAGGACCCGCTTCAAACAACAAAGAGATGCTTCGCGCACTAGTGAAAGAAGGTGTAGATGTATTTCGATTAAATTTTTCGCACGGTACACACGAGGATCATTTGAAAGTTATTAAATGCGTTCGCGAATTGAACGAAGAGATGAACACGGCTATATGTCTGCTGCAGGATCTTCAGGGGCCAAAGATCCGAGTGCAGGAGGTGCAGCCGGGTGTTGTACTGGAGCGTGGTCAGGAATTGATTATTACAACTCGTCAATTGGTGGGAAACCAGGAGATTGTGAGTACATCATATACCGGACTTATCAAAGACGTTGGCCCAGGTGATATGATCCTCGTTGATGACGGAAAGATCGAACTCAAGGTAAAGGAGGTGCGGGATATAGACGTTGTGACGGAGGTAGTTTACGGAGGGGCACTCAAATCACGTAAAGGAATTAACCTGCCGTTTACAAAAGTATCTGCTCCATCGCTTACCGAAAAGGACCTGGTTGACCTTGATTTTGGAATTAAGCACAACATTGATTGGATCGCTTTGTCTTTTGTAAGAAAGGCATCCGATATTGTTGCCATGCGCGAAATACTGAAGAAGAATAATTCATCGGCACGAGTCGTCGCAAAAATTGAAAAGCCGGAAGCGCTGAGCAATATTGATGAAATCATTGAACTCACTGACGCTGTGATGGTCGCTCGTGGTGATCTTGGCGTTGAAATTTGGCTGGAAGAAGTGCCCATGGTACAAAAAATGCTCGTCGAGAAATGTAACAAGGTGGGTAAGCCTGTCATCGTGGCAACGCAGATGATGGAGAGTATGATCGAGAACCCAAGGCCGACTCGGGCAGAAACAAATGATGTGGCGAATGCCGTAATGGATGGAGCCGATGCGCTAATGCTTTCGGCAGAAACAGCTTCAGGCAAATATCCCCTTGAAGTAATCCGAAGCATGGTGCGCACGATTGCCTCCGTGGAAAAAAATGAAAGTATTTATTACCGTTTTCGCGATGCCGATCCGAAGTCACCCATCTTTGTTCATGATAGTTTCGTGCTGGCAGCCTGTAAGCTGGCAAAGGACGTGGGAGCGAAGGCGGTGGTTGGTATGACCACAACTGGCTACACTGCATTTAAGTCATCGTCACATCGCCCGAATCTTAACATATTTGTATTCACGGCGAACAAAAAACTCCTTACTACAATCAATCTTGTCTGGGGTTCGCGTGCCTATTTTTATGATAAAGTAAATTCTACGGACGAAACCATTTCCGATGTAGAGGAAATTCTTAAACAGGATGGGCATGTAAAATCCGGTGATATTTTTGTCGTGTTGGCAAGTATGCCTATCAAAGAAAAACTGAGAACAAATACGATAAAGATTAATATTGTAAAATAGCCAGCGACTATTGCCAGAAGTTCGTTATTTCTTTGGCTCCACCATTATCACTTCCTCTCTTTCGACCACAACTGCCCCCGGCGGATCACCCTTGCGTTTTCGCACATATTTTTTTGGGGTGACAATCACCGGACAGAGTGTTTCATTCTTCCTCTTTGAATTGTGTGCGGCCAATTGAGCGGCACGTTCAATTACATCTTTTGGAAAGTTTTTTCCGGCCTGGTGCTTGATGATTACGTGCGAACCCGCCACATCTTTTGCGTGCAGCCAAAGGTCGTCTTTGAAGGCGTATTTTAGAGTAAGTTCATCGTTAGCTGCTGCGCTCTTGCCAACCCAGATTCTGAATCCACTGTAAGCGAATTCATGGTAGGGTAGTGACGGTGTATTCTCACTTCTTTCATCGAGGTTAACCAACGTTTTTGTCATAGCCCGTAAAGTTCTCAGATTGTCGGCCGCTTTCACTGTATCTATTTTGACTTGTAAATCTTTAATTCCTTTTTCCTTTTCATGGATTGTTCGGACGAGATGTTCAATTTCGAGGGCATGATTCTTGGCTTTTTTGTAATAGAGCTCGGCATTTTTTTGAGGTGACAGGTCTTTTTTCAGCTTGACCTCGGTGATGAGATTGTTCTCATAGAAGTTTGCAAGTTCAACCGAAGACTGGCCCGGGGAAATAATATTAAGATTTGCCATAATGAGGTCTGCCCAGGTTTTGTAGTGATCGTCTGATCTGATCTGTGCAAGCTTTTCCTTTATCTTTCTTAAGTAGTTTAGACTACCGGACAAGCGGCTTGATAGCGCTGAGATGGTTCTTCCTTTCTCGGTTGTGAACGCATCCTGCATACTGTATGCCGGAAAAAAATAGTTGATGGCATCAATCGGATTTAAAAATGTCTGTCTCACGTTTCCGAATTCAATGAGCGAAAAAAATAATGAATCGTTAAATTCGGATATGAAATATTTTTTGTCGTTAAGTTGAGTAAGCAGACGTTGAATAAGATCCCATTTCTTTTCGAGCGGACTTTCGTGGAAACCTTTTTCGTAGAGGTATCTCCAGACAACTTTTCCAAACGTGAAACAGAGTTTTTCCAGGTTGTCCTGATTTTTTACAAATGTTTCAAAGGTCCAATCGATGCGACGATTTAATGCGGAGAGATTCATTGCCTCGTCACCCGCTAACTTTTTTCGAAACAAATCCTGAACGGTGTCATTTCTAAAGAGAATTATATTTGATTTATTTCCGTACATCTTGAATAATAACAGCCATTCTTCGGAAAGTTGGATGGAAAAACATCTTTCATTTTCAAATTGTGTTAACGAGATGACGCTTTGTCCGATGATTGGCCCAAAAAGATCTACGCTGTTTTTTCTTGCGCGATTAAATTCCTCTGGAAAGCTCAGGCAGCTGAAGCCTGGCTGGAAGCTCCCCTTAATAAAGAAGGATCCTTTTTGTATCTCAAGCCGGATGATGAGTTCATTTTTGTTTTGACTAAAACATTCGGAAACAATTGCCCCCTTGATAACTGATTCAAGGTGGGGCGTGAGTTGTTTAAGAAAGTAGTAGTTGTTATGCAAGCCGACACTAAATTTAAGATATGCAATTTACGATTTACGATTTTTGAATTTTAAACAATTGTCAACGTCACAATTTTATGAATGGCCCGGACGATAATTCAATTCAACGTGTGAACGCGGTGAATCGTGTTTCACTCAACGTCAATCTGTAGTCCATCGTAAGCCAGGCTAATGTTGCCGGGAAGTTCCTTGCTCGTGTTGGCGTGAAGACCCAAATTGTGGCTGATGTGGGTGAAGTAAGTGTGACGTGGTTTGATTATGCCGGCTTGCTCAATCGCTTCGTCAAAATTAAAGTGGGACACATGTTTCGCTTTCTGAAGTGCGTTTAATACGAGCACATCGGTCCCCTGCATCTTTTCTAATGTTTCGTCGGGAATATAATTGGCGTCGGTGATGTAACAAAAATTATTCACCCTGAAACCGAGCACCGGAAGGTTCAGGTGTTTTACGGGAAGAGGTGTTATGTTGACGCCATTGATGCTGAAACTCGCGTTATTGATTTCTTTTAACTCTAACCGTGGCAATCCTGGGTAGGAGACCTCTCCGAAGGCGTATGAATAGTCCACACGCAATCGGTCGAGTACCTCGCCATTGCCAAATACAGGCATGTCCATTTTTTGGAGAAAATTGTATGCCCTTACATCGTCTAAGCCCGCTGTGTGATCACGATGCGCATGGGTAAAAATGAGGGCGTCAAGATGGCTGATCTTTTCGCGGAGCATTTGTTGACGAAAGTCCGGACCAGTGTCAATCACTATGCTCAAGCCACCAACTTCGAGATGCACAGATGTTCTTAGTCGTTTGTCGCGATAGTCAAGTGAACGACAAACCTCGCATGTGCAACCGATCATGGGCACACCTTGTGAAGTTCCGGTGCCGAGAAAAGTTACCTTCAAGCCTTTATTTCCAGTTGTGAGAGTTCTTCGTAAAGTTTCTGGCTCTTTTCGGAAAACTTGCTGGTATCCAGCGTGACGGTTCTTAAAATATCAAGGAGGGCATTAATCTTTCCTTCGGTCGTATAAAACTTATTTACGATCATGATTTTTTGATCCTTCAAAACACAGTACCCCGACTTGAAATTCCCTTTCTCATAACGCAGGACATAGTCAGACTCCGCAACAATCTCCTCCAGCTTTGTGAGAAATCCTGTGGTGTATTTGATCATAGTGGTTGTATAAAACTTTGGGCGAAGATAAAACTAAATCGGGTAATCCGCAGACTGAATTAGTCCTCTTGAGATTTTTTTGCCCTTTGCAGCGAAATCGTATTTTTAGGCGATTTTGTAAATCCCTCAGTTATTGCAGCCGAACCGGAAACATCTTATTGTCATTGTTGGCCCTACCGCTGTCGGTAAAACCGGAATTGCAATCATGCTCGCCAGGGAATTTCACACCGAAATAATTTCTGCTGATTCCCGCCAAATCTACAGGGAAATGAATATCGGCACCGCCAGGCCGTCCCCTGATGAGCTTGCCCTGGTCCCTCATCACTTTATAGGAAGTCAATCAATAAGTTCCGCCTACAATGCCGCCCAATACGGTGAAGAAGCCCTGGCTAAAATTGAGCAACTGTTCACGTTGCATGATCAGTTGATTTTGTGCGGCGGTTCGGGACTCTATGTGAAGGCTATTTGTGATGGTTTTGATGACATACCAGATGTTTCAGCTGAAATCAGGAAGGGCCTCAATGAACAATATGAAAAAAATGGTTTGATTTGGCTACAGGAAAAAATGAAGGAGCTTGACCCGAAGCATTTTGTCCAAATCGATCAACAGAATCCGCAACGACTGATTCGCGCCCTTGAAGTAATACTTGGAACAGGGGCATCAATCAGCACATTTCAAAATAAGAGCACAGCTACCAGACCTTTCAATATCATAAAGATTGGACTGTCAATGGACCGTGAAAAATTATATAACCGAATCAATGCCCGGATGGACAGGATGATCGAGCGAGGCCTATTTGAAGAAGCCCGACAGCTTTATCCATTTAAGAATTACAATGCACTGCGAACGGTTGGCTACCAGGAAATCTTCGATTATTTTGACGGTCGGTATGACAGGGATGAAGCAGTACGCTTGCTGAAGCAAAATTCACGGCGTTATGCCAAGCGACAACTGACCTGGTTCCAAAAAGATAAAAGCATAAAATGGTTTGATGTTAATGAGGTTGATGGACTAATACCATGGATAAAGGATCAAATCAATTATTGAATTAACAGACATTGGAAAAGAAGGTACTCATCATAACGTATTACTGGCCACCCTCAGGTGGAAGTGGTGTCCAACGCTGGCTAAAGTTTGTGAAATACCTTCCACAATTTGGCTGGGTGCCATTTGTCTTTACTCCCGAAAATCCGTCGTTCGCTATTCGGGATGAATCCCTCTTGAAAGATGTGCCGCCCGAAGCGGAGGTCATGCGTTTTCCAATATGGGAGCCATATGATATTTTTCTAAAACTTTCCGGCTCAAACAAAAAATCGCTCAAGCCAACGGAACTCGTGAGCATACAGCGGAAGTCCCATTTCCAGACGTTGTTCACCTGGATACGTGGCAATCTGTTGATCCCTGATCCGCGGGTGTTTTGGGTACGACCTTCGGCAGGTTTTCTTGATTCATTTATCCGGGAGAACAAAATCAAAACGATTATCACTACAGGGCCGCCACACAGTCTCCATCTGATCGGCTACAGGCTAAAAAAGAAAAATCCATCCATACGCTGGGTGGCAGACTTCAGGGATCCCTGGACGCAGTGGGGGTTTCTCGATACAATCAAAGTGGGTGCGATCGCCAGAATTTTGCATAGGCGCCTTGAATCAAAAGTATTGTCATCGGCTGATTCAGTTGTGACCATTACGCCGTTCTATGTAAGGCAATTTAAATCACTCGCCCAACGACCAATCGCATTTCTTCCCAATGGATTTGATGAAGATGATTTTAAGAATCTTGTTCCCACAAGAACGGACAGGTTCCTCGTCCGTCATGTTGGAATCATTAATGAGAAGTGCGACCCGAAGCCGTTTATACTGGCGCTTGGGGAATTGATGAATGAACAAAAAGCTTTCGCGGATCAGGTCAGGTTGGAGTTCATCGGAGAAGTACATCCATCCTTTGAATCATTTATAACGAGTGACCCGATGATAAATGCAGTGTCGACGTTTTCAGGAAATATTCCTCATAAAGAGTTGCTTTCGAAGTATGGCGAATCATCAATACTCCTGCTCGTACTGTATGGTTATAAAGATGCAGAAGGATACATGCCTGGAAAACTTTTTGAGTATTTGGCCGCCGGCATTCCTGTCCTGGGCGTCGGACCTGCTAAAGGTGATGCATCTGATCTGTTACTTGAAACAAAAGGAGGGCAAATGTTTGAGCCATCAGACATTCCGGGAATTAAAAAATTCCTGGTTAATCAATTCAATGAATGGAAAACAGGAGGGCAGGTGCAAAAGCATCCAGCCATAAGTAAATATTCGAGGAAGGAACTCACCCGTCGCCTTTCAGAATTACTTTGATCGTTTCAAACCGATCCAGAGTAATGCGTTTGTGAACGTTTTATTTATTTCTTCGGAACAGCTCGAAATGAGAATCAGTGATCCATAAACGCCTGTGATCAATGCCGAGCGATAAAAAATATCGATCAACACGTTAGGAGCTTTTGGGAGGAAATAATTCATCAGACTGGTGACTGTAATGATAGCAAGCACTTTAACAAATGCGAATCCGAAGGGCTGCATTTTAAGAATGAAGTAAACAAACGTCCACTTGATCATGTTGAAAATAATCAGCGCCAGCGTCGTTGCATACGCCGCGCCCATCATTCCGTATCGTGGAATAAGAATTAGGTTGGTAGTGACAACGATAATGGCAAAAATGATCACAGTCACCATATTGAACCAATAGTATTTTGAAGAGACAATAATTTCTCCGTTTGGTCCAAAGGCCATGTCAACAAGCTTCGCGATGCCGACAAAAACGACAACCATTGTTCCGGTTTGAAAGGTTTCTCCTTTGGGCATGAGTTGGAAAATATTTTCGAGATTGGCCCAAACCCCAATCATCAACAGCGCACCGATGATGAATTGATTGATTGCGGTCTTTCGGTAGATCGATTGAATTTCGACAAAGTTATTTTCAGTAAATGCTTTTGATATTAACGTGAAGGCCGATTGCGTAATGGCTCGTTTTGGAATTTCAATTACTGTCGCCATGTAAAATGAGTTGGTGTAAATCGCGTTGGCGGCCAGGCCGATCATTCCCGTAACCATTATACTATCCACCTTTCCGATGATTATTGTTGATGCAGCGCCGACATAACTCAGCAGGCTGTAGATCAATAACTCTTTGCCTGTTTCCCATGAAATTAAATGAAATGAAAAGTTCACTTTTAAATGACCTTGCGCAAGGAGGTATGTAATCAATATGGTCAGACTGACGAGATATATCGCGACTGACAGCATGAGGAACTGTTCGAAGGTGATTAGCTTTAAGAAGTAGATGCTCACCAATATTCCCTGAAGCAGCCGTATCAGTATTTCGCGCAGGAAATTAGGGACGACGATTTTCAACAGAGATCGGGAATAATATTCGAGAATCGTGATGACCACGAGAAAAAATGTCATCCATAAAATGAGGGCAATGTAATTCGTTACTACCGCGGCATTTTCTTCAAAGAAGGAGATGATGTAACCCTGTATCGAAAAAAATATAAGGATAAATATCCCGTATCCGATCAGGGAGATCAGGAGGATAAAACTAATGAAGCTGTTTGCCTGCCCTTCATCGTTGGAGAATTTAGGATAAAAGCGGATGATGCTATTGGCCAGGCCGATCTGCGCGAAGGGAGCCATAAGCATGGCAATGTCCTGGATGGTACGAAGTAATCCCATCTGTTCGGGCTGGAGAAAGCGCGGATAGAGATAAAGTAAGTTCACATAGCCTACCAGAATTCCGGTATATGAGACAATGGACGTAAGTATACTTTGTCGAATGACTTTGCCCATTGTTCTTTATTTTTGGGAGACAAGCGAGCAGAAGTGCATTGTATTCAAGGGCACGGCGACATAAAAAGGGGCGAAAAAAAATTTCGTGTGCCCACACGGATTTATTGCGTCGAAAATTTTCATGAAAGAAATTATTTGGGAAAACAAAGTGTCTCAGCTTCTATACTAATTGCCTGAAATATAATTATTTTTAAATCCCTTTCGGTAGAGCCAAATAGTCGAACCTTGGAACTGATTTTATTAGGAAGTCTGTTTGTTACCATTCTTGGATGGGGCATATTTCAATATGTCAACCATCGCAAATCCGGGAAGATCATTGATCACCTGCTGGAAGAGAACTGTCGACTCAAAAGTGAAAACATTCGCGCCACTATTGAGGCACAGGAGAGGGAAAGGCGCGAGATCGGACAGGATCTGCACGATGAGCTTGGGTCAACCTTGCTTACAATGAAAATGAACCTGAGCTTAATTGAGAAACAGGGCCTTTTCATTTTTGAGTCGAATGATGCCCTGAAAGAACTCAAGTACTCATTAGAGGGTGCCATTGATTATGTAAAGAGTGTCTCCAGGATAACATCACCGGCGTTTTTAGAGAATTTTGGGTTGAGCCGGGCAGTGATTCAGATGGTGAAACGGATTAACTCCTCCTGTGTGGCCAAGGTTGAGTTCACTGAAATCGGGGATACACTTCCCCTAAGCAAGGAAAAGCAACTTCATGTTTTCAGGATCATACAGGAAGTCATTAACAATGCGCTTCGTTATGCCTCACCATGGAGAATTTTTGTAACGATTTATTGGAACCAAAGCGACCTTATTGTGGAGATTCGTGATGATGGATATAATTATCGGTTCTCGGAGAAATATCAGACTGCAGGACTTGGTATCAACAATATATTGAACCGCGCTGGGCTGATAGGCGCCAAATTTACCAACGAGAATCTCCCGCAAGGGAACGTTGCCAGGATACATCTTTCGAATGAATCCATTAATGAATAGGAATGATGTCCGAATGAATGAGGATGGTTGAATCAAAAATAAGGAAATCCGTTAAGATCAGATTATACGTAGCTGATGACCATGTTCTTTTCCGGAAGGGTTTAATCAGGCTTATTCAATCCTTCCGCCGAATTGGCGAGATTAAGGAAGCCTCAAATGGTCGTGAATTAATCAAGCTTGTTGAGCAGATACCTCCTGATGTTATTCTTGTGGATTTACACATGCCTGTCATGGGCGGAGATGAGGTATGCCGGTGGGTTGAAGAGAACTACCCTGAAGTGAAAGTGGTCATGCTGACAATGGAGGATTCAGAAGAGTATGTTCAGCAGCTGATCAGCATGGGGGCTCACGCTTACATCTCTAAAGCTGCCGCACCAGATGAAGTTGAAAAAGCTATTTACTCTGTATACGACAACGATTTTTACCACAATGACCTGGTCGTGCAGGCATTGCGGAATTTTACCAGGCAGGTAAATAAGGCGAGAAAAGAGCCGTCACAATTTACCAAGCGTGAACTCGACATCATCCAATTAATATGTGAGGAATACACCATGCGTGAAATCGCTGACAGACTTGGGTTGAGCGAGAGTACCATTCAAAATTACCGCGTAGCCATCATGGGAAAAATGAGCGTAAAAAATACGGCAGGTCTTGTAAAATTTGCTTTAACAAAAGGGCTGGTAAAATAATACCAGATAATCGATGGCATTTCCAATCAAGCCAGTTGTTGGCCAACAGTTTGAGCATTCATTTCGATTCACCCAGGACGATGTTATAAAATTTGCTGCTGTTACAGGCGATAATAATCCCGTGCATTTGGATGAAACGTTCGCTGCTACAACTCCCTTTAAGAAGCCAATTCTTCACGGCTTTCTTTCAGGAAGTGTTTTTTCAAAAGTATTCGGTACAATCTTTCCGGGGGAAGGTTCAATTTACCTATCTCAGCAAATGTCATTCAAGCGCCCCATGTATGCGGGACAGGAGTATCTTGCATCGTTCACCATCACCGAAGCGGACGAGTCAAAAGGAATATTAACCATCGCCGGAAAGATTACCGACAGCAACGGCAAAGTTTGTTTGGAAGGAGAGGGGAAGTTGATGAATAGGGGGGTGTTTAATAAGGGGCAATAACTATCTTCTACGAGCTTCAACAATATAATATCTGGGAGTGATTGACCTTAAAAAAGGACGAACACCTAATTTATAAACAGGGAAGGTCCATTTTTCTGATCGAGCAATTTCCCATCCGGCTTTTTCTAGAAGCCAATCGAACTGCCAATCTTCAAATTCGTGAAAATGTTGATCCCATTTATTCTTTTTGTTTCTATAAGCTTTTGCAAACCAAAGGCTAAGTGGGACGGATGCGAACAATAGGTTTGAGTCTAACGATCTAAGTACGCTCAGGGGATTAATAAGATGTTCCAGAATTTCAAGCGCAGTGACCGCGTCAGCTTTGAAATTTTTAACGACCTCGGGATTATCATCCAGATCGTCCCCTTTTGTATTGAGAACAGTAAAGCCCTTGTTCGTTAGGATTTCAGAAAATGTATTTGGTGTTCCAATGTCAAAAATCACAGACGACGGTCTTAATGATTTCGAAATAAATTCCCACGTTTTATCATATCGTCTGTCGTGACTCATATCGTATCTGATTTTAATTCGCTTTTTGAATTACTTCGTCGACTAATTTTAAGAAAGATATTTGATTGTTTTCCGCGCATAAATCTTTAGCAGCAATGGATGAATTTCCCTTGAATTGTAATAAAGATTCTCGCGTTACTGCGTTTAGTTGACTGGCGAGTGATAATGCATTGAAGTCTTCTGAAACCACTCCTATTTTATACTTTTTTACGATCTCCGCCATTTCTGGTGTTGGACCTATTGCGACGGCAAGTCGTGCTTGGATGTATTCAAAAAGTTTGTTGGGTAATGTATTAGCATAGTTAAAATTTACCGGAGGTATCAGAAATACCCCGATGTCATATTGATTAATGAATTCAACAACTTGTTCGCTGGGCAATTCAGGGAGAATTCTTATCCTACTATGGTGCTCGACAGAGGACTTTAAGTCTTGAATATAGCTCTTCGTCTTGCTTGAAGCAAAGTTAGATGTCATCAGAATCAGATCAATTGTAAAACGAGGATCAAGGTGATTCACCATTTCAATCATCATTTCAATCTTTCGCGATGGATTGGCTATGCCATGATAAACCATTCTGATCCGGGCATCTAGTAATTGACTTGGTTGAATTTCGTGGTAACGGGTAGCATTCGTGATAACGGTTGGTCTTACATTGAAATGTTTTTTGTACTCATTTGCCAAGCCCACGCCAACAGTAGTCATGGCTTTAACTTTAGGGATGTAGTTTTTACATAAGTAGTTGTTAAGTCCCTTAAAAAAAAATCGCCACCACAGTTTGTCTTCGAAATGACGGGGAGCATACTCATGGACGTCAAAAAAAATTTTCTTGTTTCTGCTAATCCGAAACGCCATGGGAAGGGTTTCTATGTCGTTAGCAATTATCAGTTGGAAATCCTCTCTTTCTAAATCTCTTTCTAAATAACCGTAGTCATGAAGTATGCTGTGGGCCATTTTATACAACCTTAAAACTAGTAGGAACCCACAAAATGCTTTTCGAGCAGGGGTCAATGGAGTTTTTTTGAAACGAACTACATTGACTCCTGGAACTGGATCACTATCAAAACAAAGAACAGTCAAACTATAGTCATTACGTAAAAAGTCGATCTGTCGCTTCACTCTGGCATCATGACGCAGATTGCTAAATACGATTATGAGAATCTTGTTTTTGGAATTCATTTTTAGTTGGTGTAAAAATGCAAAAATTGTCTAGCTCATACATGCTCATCACTTTTTATCCCAATTTTTCTGTATTATTGTCATACTGCTAGTGGTTTCTTCAGAAAGTAAGCCATCACGTGACTGATTCATCGTGCCTTAATCCTGCCAATATTCTCCTTCACAAACGCTTCCCAGCTTTTAACTTTTGATTTTGACTCACCTTTTTGAAAGTGATGACATACCGCGACTGCCAACGCGTCTGTGGCGTCGAACAGTTTGGGAGCGCCTTTGAGATTAAAAAGTGTCATCAGCATTTTGGCGACTTGTTCCTTGGATGCATTCCCATTGCCAGTGACGGATTGCTTCACTTTTTTTGGTGCATACTCGACAATAGGAATTTCCCGGAACAAAGCCGCGGACATTGCAACGCCCTGTGCTCTTCCAAGTTTCAGCATGGACTGAACATTCTTGCCATAGAAAGGGGCCTCGAGCGCTACTTCGTCCGGATGATATTCATCGATAAGGTTTAAGACTCTGTCAAAGATTTTTTTTAGTTTCAGCTCATGGCCATCGTATTTGCTGAGCTGGATCACACCAAATTGCAAGACATGAACTTTAGTTGTACGAATAACAATTAAACCATAGCCCATTACACTGGTACCCGGATCAAGCCCCAGGATAATTTTTTCCTTTACAATTTTTCCCACAGCCACAAGATAGGGAGTAAGGTTAAATTTCTGAAATTGCTGCATGCCACTGGTTCTGGGTTTCATTTTCTTTGCATACGTTTTATTGATAATCTTCCTTTTGCTGGGTTGGGATCAGGTTGTTTTAAAAACACCCCCGAGCAGTCGGTGTGACGAGACCATTACCGTGCTGATACCCGTGAGAAACGAAGAAGAAAACATAGTGAAGTTGTTGAGCGATATTCAAAAACAGACCGACAAGTCATTTGAGGTGATTGTCATCGATGACCATTCGGATGATAACACTTGCCAGCAGGTGGTGGCAGTTATAGCAAATGGATTTGAGAATCTCAGGATTACCAGGTTAACCGAAACCTTCGGAAAGAAAAGTGCGCTAACCCTGGGTGTAGAGGAGGCAAAGGGCTCCTTGATTGTAACCACTGATGCAGATTGTCGGGTTGATAGGCTGTGGTTGTCAGGTTTTCGGGAATGCTTTTCTGACAGTTCGGTGCTGTTAGCCTTTGGGGCGGTGCGAATCGGCGCGGGTGGAACGCTGTGGACTTCTATGCAAGCCATCGAATTGGCATCCCTTATTGGGTCTGGGGCAGGCACCCTCGGCTTGGGCTTTCCAACCATGTGTAATGGCGCGAATCTGGCGTACAGGAAAGAGGCTTTTTTGGCCGTCGGAGGATATTCCGGGAATGAAAGCATCCCGTCGGGCGATGATGAGTTTTTGATGAGGAAGATCCATTCGAGGTTTCCGGGTTCAATCCGATTCGTGGCTTCGGCGGAAAATGTTGTCGAAACGAATCCTGTTTCTTTCACGTCGTTCATCCATCAAAGGATTCGTTGGGCCGGAAAGTGGAGACTTAACAGTGATGTTTACACCAAATTGCTGGCATTGTTCGTCGGGTTCTTTCACTTGTCGTACCTGTTAGCGCTTATCATGCTGATGCTCCGGTACAATTTTATACTGTTACTGACCGTTGTAACTTCAAAATCATTTCTTGAATTCGTCTTACTGCGAAAGGTCATGCGGTTTTTGAATTCGCCATGGAGTTGGAGTGCATTCATCATTTTGCAGTTTATATACCCATTTTATGTTGTATCGATTGGCGTCCTGGCCAACCTGAAGTCGCCCATCTGGAAAGGGCGGAAAATTCGTCGGACGGGTTGGCAAATTAATCCGGTATTACGCCAGAACCATTAACTTTGCATCATGACCGAACTTACTCTCAAGAATAAATACGAAATAAAGGAACTTGAACTTAACGCGCTGTTGGAGGTAACGCAAGCGATCAACAACAATGTGCCCGAGGATTCTATTTATAAAATTTTCAACTTCATTCTTCGCTCAAACCTGAACATCAGGAAGCTTGCACTTTTTGTCCTTGACGATGACTGGCATTGCAAGGTCAACTTTGGGAC
>DASUGQ010000178.1:0-5029 GCA_036273935.1 Cyclobacteriaceae bacterium
GTAAAGATTCAGGTTGCCAATTTCGCATTGGAGGTGGCTGAAAAGTTAATGAAGAAAGACCTTACCGACGACAAGGCACAAAAAGCCCTGGTTGAAGATTACGTTAAAGATATTAAAGTGAACTAGCATGGCGGAGTCACGGGCAGCATCACGTTACGTAAAGTCACTGCTTAGCCTGGCGGTGGAGCAGGGAGCTCTGGACAATGTGCACGAGGATATGCTTTTGTTTGACAAAGTGTGCCGCGAGAATCAGTCGTTCAGACTTATGCTAAAGAACCCTGTCATTAAGCATGAGAAAAAAAGAGACATTCTTGAAAAAATTTTCGCTGGCAAAGTTCACCCGCTTACAATTGCCATTTTTGATATCATTACGAGAAAGAATCGCGAAGCTATTTTACCAAACATTGCAAGAGATTTTCACAACGCTTATAACGAATTCAAAAACATCAGCAAAGCTACCCTCACAACTGCTTTCCCAATTGACAATTCATTGAAGTCGCAGTTTGAAACGATAGTGAAGAAGCTTACAAAGAACGAGTCAGTTGAACTTGTGGAGAAACTGGACAAGGACATGATCGGAGGATTTATCCTCGACGTGGGTGACAAGCAAATTGATGCGTCACTGAAAAATAAACTTAAGATGTTAAAAGTGAAGTTCAGTCACAATCCATACGTAAAGGAATTTTAAAAACGATTTAATAACAGGAATATCATGGCAGAAATCAGACCGGAAGAAGTATCAGCCATTTTACGCGAACAACTTTCTCAAGCACGGACAGACGCTGAATTGGAAGAAGTTGGCACGGTGCTGACCGTTGGCGACGGTGTAGCTCGCATTTATGGATTAACTCAGGCACAGGCTGGCGAGTTGCTTGAATTTGAAAATGGTTTACGAGCCCTCGTGCTGAATCTTGAAGAGGATAACGTAGGTGCTGTGTTACTTGGAGATTCCAAGGATATCCGCGAAGGTGATACGGTGAAGCGTACGGGGAAAATTGCCTCGATCAATGTCGGCGATGGAATGTTGGGCCGCGTTGTCGATACATTGGGTAACCCGGTCGACGGCAAGGGGCCCATCAGTGGATCATTGTATGAAATGCCACTGGAGAGAAAAGCTCCGGGGGTTATTTTCCGACAGCCGGTAAATGAACCTTTGCAAACCGGTATCAAGGCAATTGACTCTATGATTCCCATTGGCCGCGGTCAGCGTGAGTTGGTTATTGGCGACCGCCAGACCGGCAAAACGGCTGTTGTCATTGATACCATTATTAATCAAAAAGAATTCTATGAAAAGGGCCAGCCGGTCTTTTGTATCTACGTGGCTATCGGTCAAAAGGCATCCACAGTAGCGACTGTTGCGGCTGCGCTGGAAAAAGCCGGTGCTTTGCCTTATACGGTCATTGTTTCGGCCGCTGCTTCTGATCCTGCGCCCATGCAATTCTTTGCTCCTTTTACAGGTGCTGCTATCGGAGAATTTTTCCGTGATACAGGAAGGCCTGCATTGGTGGTATACGATGACCTTTCCAAGCAAGCCGTTGCTTATCGCGAAGTGTCTTTATTATTAAGAAGACCTCCCGGACGAGAAGCGTACCCAGGCGATGTATTTTATCTCCACTCCCGCTTATTGGAAAGAGCGGCAAAGATCATTAATAACGATGCGATTGCTCAAAACATGAATGACCTTCCACCCTCTATCAGACAACTTGTCAAGGGAGGGGGATCGTTAACAGCGTTACCAATTATTGAAACGCAAGCAGGTGATGTATCCGCATATATTCCAACGAATGTTATCTCAATTACAGATGGACAGATCTTCCTGGAGACAAATTTGTTCAACTCAGGTATTCGCCCTGCCATCAACGTTGGAATTTCGGTATCGCGTGTTGGCGGCGCAGCCCAGATTAAATCGATGAAAAAAGTCGCGGGGACTTTAAAACTTGATCAGGCACAATTCCGTGAATTGGAAGCATTTGCAAAATTTGGCTCCGACCTTGACGCTGCCACGAAGTTGACGATTGAGCGTGGAAGAAGAAATACCGAGATCTTAAAACAAGATCAATATGCTCCCGTTCCCGTTGAAGAGCAGGTAGCGATTATAACGGCATCAACAAGGGGTTTCATGGACAAAGTGCCAGTAAACAAGGTGAAGCAATTTGAAAAAGAATTTATTGAATTGATGCGCGTTCAAAACAAGACCGTTTTGGAAAATCTTCGCGCCGGTAAATTAGAAGATTCGGATGTGGATGTTATCAAGAGGGTAGCGACAGATCTGTCCAGCAAATATGCTTAATTAGAAATCAGGAATTGCCGTACTAGATTATGCCGAGTTTAAAGGAAGTTAAGAGCAGAATTACATCAGTTGTTTCGACACAACAGATCACCAAAGCTATGAAGATGGTCGCTGCTGCAAAACTGCGTAAATCTCAGGACAGGATCATCCAGATGAGACCCTTTGCCAGGAAGTTGGCGGCAATTCTTCAAAATCTTTCCGGGGCCGAGTCATCCGGGGGTGACCATTGGTATAGCCAGGTTCGTGACGAGAAAATGATTTTGATTGTTGCTGTAAGTTCAGACAGAGGTTTGTGTGGCTCTTTCAACAGCAACATTTTCAAAGGCGTTCTCAACAGGATAGCTGAAAGTTATAGCGAGCAATTCAAGAAAGGGAACGTGGTAATTCTTCCCATTGGAAGAAAGGCTATGGATTATTTCACCAAACGTAAGTTTAATGTTTTGGGCCAATACTCCGGCTTATTCCACAATCTTTCTTTTGACAAGGTGGCCGATGCTGGAGAATTCCTTATGCATGAATTCCGCCAGGGTAAATTTGACAAGATTGAAATCATCTACAATGAATTCAAGAACGTAACAACACAAATACTTCGTGTAGAGCAATTCCTTCCAGTTGTGCCGCCCAAAGTCGAGCAGTCTGGAAATAAGATTGATTACATTTATCAGCCGAATCAGGAAGAGATACTTACAGGGCTAATTCCAAAGTCATTGAAGGTTCAGTTGTTCAAAGCCCTGTTGGACTCTGACGCTGCATTTAACGGAGCACAGATGACAGCTATGGACAAGGCAACCGAGAATGCAGGGGAATTACTCAAAGAACTCCGACTAAGTTACAACCGTTCACGTCAGGCAGCAATTACAAAAGAGATTCTTGAAATTGTTGGGGGAGCAGAAGCGTTGAAGTCGGCATAGTTTAACAGGAATAATGAACGAGCTCATTCTATATCGGGATGAGCTTTTTTTGTTTTTATGAAAGCACTGTTAAGACCATATCGTTTTTTAAATACGGTCAGCATTGACATCTCCCTGGGAGCGGTAGCGAGTTCTCTATTCTTTTCGAAAGTGATGCACGCAGAGGTGAGACCCATTGCCTACCTGGCACTTGGCTTGACCGTTTGGATCGTATACACCATGGACCATCTATTGGATGTAAAGAGATTGACGACGAGAGCATCCACTCAGCGGCATGAGTTCCATCAGAAACATTTTTACGTATTGTCCGCGATTCTGGGGATGGTTTTGATTATCGATGGCTACGCGGTATTGTCCATTCGTAGATCCCTATTTTTTGCAGGGCTTTTATTGAGTCTGGTGATCCTCTTTTACTTGTTGTTTCAACGTTATCTTTCTCCACTAAAGGAATTTTTTGGCGGTATCCTTTATACCGCTGGCGTCATATTACCAGCTATCGTCTTTGGTGAGAAGATAAATTCGTTGGCTCATCAGTTGCTGGTCGTTCAATTTTTCTTTGTAGTGTGCATGAACCTGCTGTTATTTTCGATGTTTGACAAGAACCACGACGAAGCCAGTAATTACATTTCTTTTGCTACAACAATGGGAGAGGTCAGGACAAGGGTAACCGTGTTGATTCTGTTCTCTCTTTCAATTCTCGTTGGAATTTACCAGGTGATTTATCATGATTGGTGCCCAGCTATGGTTCCACTGCTTATGAGCATCATACTTTTCACCATTCTATTGATGAGAAAGAAATTCATTGACCACGAACTTTTTCGCCTTGTGGGAGATGCTGTGTTTATTCTTCCAATATTGTATTTCCTTTGTGGGTAACGGAAAGCCTGATTTTGCTTATGCGTGATTTCAACAGGATTGCAGATATCTATGATCATTTGACGCGATTCTTTTTTGGAAAAAATATCGTAAAATGTCAGACAAACTTTATTCACTTAATCCCAAATGGCGCCCACATATTAATTCTTGGTGGTGGAACGGGATGGATTATTGATGAAGTGAAGGGCCGATGCCCAGACTGCAAGATTTGGTATGTGGACCAATCTTCGCGCATGATTTCATTGGCAAGAACAACGAAAAATTCTTCAGGGGTCATCTTCATCGAGGGATCCATTAGCGATATTCCAGTGGGTCTGAATTTTGACGTGGTTATCACCAACTTCTTTCTTGACCTTTTTCCAGAGCAGAAACTACTAAATCTCCTGAGTTCCATAAAGGTATTTCTGAAGGTAGGAGGAATTTGGCTTGTGTCAGACTTTGTCAATGAGCGCGGGTGGCATACCGGCTATCTGTTTGTGATGTACTGCTTTTTCAAGTTAAGCACCGGAATTGAAGCCTGGAAATTACCCCCATGGGAAGAACTGATGGGCAGCATTGGTTTAATCGAGGTCAAACACCGATTTTTTTATGGAGGATTCATGAAAAGTATGCTTTATAAAAGAATGACGTCTTTTTGATTGGGATGGCAAATATCAGCTGGGTTTCTTGACAGCTTTCAATAAACACATCGAAATATTTACGACGGATTGATCTCTGAATCTATTTCGAAATACAAAAACTAGATGTTAATTTTTTTATATTGCAAGATTGAATAATAGGCAAAGGAGCAAAATGTCTGGTATTCATTCCTAAAAGTACCCGAGCCCACGATCTACCTTAAACCAAGATGCAGGATCTGATCAAGCATTTGCCCGCGGTTATTTACGAGTACGCTATTTTTCCCGACGGACGTCAGGCATTCACTTTTATCAGCCCTTCCTGCAAAACGATT
>DASUGQ010000179.1:0-7691 GCA_036273935.1 Cyclobacteriaceae bacterium
GGCAAAGCACGGGAGATGATCACTGACATCGAATAGTCGATGTAGGCTCCTCTCATTTCATCTTCAATGTTAATGGGAATTATGCTTTGTCTTCCAGGGACCTGGCTACCGGTATCTTCTGCCATCGAGCAATTAAATTTAAAACTAAATTGACGTGCTTTTTAAAGCCCCGCAAGATACCAAAAGAAAGGAAAAAAGCACATTCCGATGAGAGAAAGCTGGATGTTAAAACTTAAAATAGAATTACGACGATCAGTGAAAATATTGTGCTTGTCTACGTGGGCTCGCGTTCGTATCTCCTCAGTATGGATTAAGCTTTTTCTTATTCTTTCCTTTGTACTTGATTAAGGTGGGGTAGTTCTCCCCATAATGTGGATTTTGCTTTTTATATATCGGGTGCATCCGGCTCCGGTACTCACGATTTCCGTGGGCATGGGTGATCTGGGCGTGACAGGTTTTAAGAGGGCAACGTCTAAGTTCCGGGAGCCTGTAGGTCGCGCCAATATTGATATAGAAAGCATTGAACTTGTGAGTAATGCTCGACGACTCGGGAACGTTGAGTTTATAACTCTTTAACTCAAACGAAGGTCGGGCAAAGAGTTTAAAATACTCTGACATTTCTCTTTCAATTGTTACTCCGAAGTTGATATAAGCTCCTTTCTTGATAATGCTTTTGTCAAAGCTTTTCCCAAGGTTATATCCGCCAAAGTTAGCGTCGGCAACGAGGAGGTAATCGTTATAGCGGTAGACTGCGCCACCTAGGTAGAGGAAATACTTCTTCAGGAAAATACTCGGATCTTCCGGTGAAAAATTATTGATATCGTCACTGTAACTGGTGGGCTTGAAGTCACCAATGTGCATGTATTCGATAGAGTAGCCACCACCAAAACGGTATCGGTCAAATTCGATGTGCGCAGTTAGCTTTAGCGGGATGCTGAATGCTTTGCTCTTAAACCCAATTGACGCGGTGTCTGAATTAACGAGGAATGTTCCTGGCGCTACCGTGTTGGTTGCAGGTGTTGCTTTGTTAAACCAATTTGAGTAACCGGCGCTGACCTGTCCCGATGTGAAAATCTTTGGCACCGAATCTGGTTTTTGAAAAATGCCGTAGCCATCGAGGTCGTGGTCAAAGAACGTCTGGCCATACCCAGTGCTTAAGCTAAAATATATTTTTGATAGCAGTAGTCTCAGTCCGCTGCTGCCTTTTCGTTTAATATAAAAATAATCCAGCGGAATGGATGCGTCACTCTCCTTCTCATATTGAGCAAAGGATTCCGGTATGCCGAACGCAAGGCTCAGCAAGAGTACGAATGCAATTCTTTTTCCCAGCCTGGATTGAAGTAACGTCACAAAAATTTACGGATGATCGTCAAAAAATATAAACGACTCATTATCTGTGTATTAAACTTGTAAAAATAATTCAAAAACTATAATCCTCCTAATTTCAATAAAATCGTCCCGATAAACCATACGATTCCAACGATGAGAAGGTATGAAAAAGTGTTTGATCTTGCTGCGCATCATACGTGAAGTGGTGTATAACAACCTTTCCCGTTGATTCTGTCATTTCAAAATCAACGGCATTCTGCCCTATCCGGAGGGGAATGCGCGAATAAGAAATGTCATGCGGCAATGTCTGCCAATTTCTTGTGTCGGCATGTTCTGTCATTGCATTTATGATTCCGATCATGGCACCCAACGCTTCGTCTTCTTTTCGAATACTATGTTCCGCCGCCTTCTTCAACGCTGCGCGAAGCAATCCCTTACTGAACTCAAGGGTCATTCGTTCCTTCAAACTATGGAATGCTATCTTGTTAATGTCTTCGGCCAACTCTAAGTTATAAATGCTGTCCTGGGACATCAGTTTCGCACCGGTGTAAAAAATCTGTCGTTCACGATACTTCGGAAAAGCTACCCGATAAACCTCCAACTTTGATAATCGCGATCGGTCATCATCATTATCCAACTGGAACGGGAACGTCAAACCAAGTTCATCATTCCTGAACACAACCCAGTTATCCGGCTTTGATTGAATAACGAAATTTATGCTCCACTCTTCCTTCACAGGTCCCAATCCATTATGCCAAAAGAAAACGAGCTCTGCATCGGGGTGCTGCGGTTGATACGCGGGCAAGCCGAATTGCTCACGGTACATTTGAAATTCTTCCTGGAAGCCTGACCAATATGCAGTGTTCATCAAATCCATCTTAAGTTGATCGGGGACCGCCAGATTGAATAGCCGGGCGTAGTCATCCTGATAAATTTCAAGCGCGTTGCGATAAGCGATAAACGCGTTATTATAATCTTTTGCTGCCTGATATATAATCCCCATTAATGTGTGGCAGAAGGCGTCGCGCTGGTACTTACTTTCAGCGGAGTATTTGTCACTAAGTTGCTGAAGCCTTATGTTTAATCGTCTGCATTCAATGAGTGCATCCTCATACTTGTTCATCTTAAGTGAATTGATGGCTTTGTAATACAGGACCATCAGGTGTTCATGATCTTCTCCCCGGTAGGTAGTTACCAGTGGATTAGTCAGATAAGAAGCCGCTTCGTTCGCATAGTTGATGCGGTAGTCTTCGCCGAATAGGAATGCTTTTTCGAAGTACTCATTACTTTCATTGTACTTGCCAAGAATAGAAAAAATCAATCCGGTATTGGCGTAGTAAATGAATTTGGTTCTGCTGAGTTTCTCACCCTGCTGCAGGGTTTCAAGCGCTTTCTTCAGATTACCTTGTTCAAAATCCTTATTAAAACTTTGCTGGGTTCGCGTGTAACTTGAACAAGAATAGATTACAAATACAATACCTAGTGTTACAACAACTCGACCCGGATTAATCATTGCGAGGTCAATTTTTAACGAGCTTCTTGATCTCATGCTGACCGTACCAAACCCTTCGGTTGGTCTCAACGTCGGTCAAATACAAGGTGGTAATGTAGTTAACAACTCTTTTCTTATTGTAGACATCAGTCTCCGATGTCATTTCACCAAACAGCATCAGGTCTGCACCAAGTTCTTTTCCGAATTTTTTCATTGTAGCAGGATCAGCGAAATCTTGCTGCTCTGCTCGCTCCTTTCTTACAGCATCTCTGAATTCATCTGACTCAACAAGATCTGCCACGCCGGATTGATGAATCACCACTTCGAGTTTTTTGACGTAGTTATCTGCATCGATGTGTTCAGACGTTTTGTTCCTGATATAGCCAACGATGATGGCAGGTTTTGTCCCTTTCTCCTCTGCGTATCGCTTGAAATCATTCGAATTAAAAAGCTCATAGATCATTTGATCCGCTACCATTCTGGAGTCGGTGTCGTTCCATCGTCCGCTAAGGTCAACTTGCGTTTCCGGTGAAACCCTTGTCACATTTCTCGAACATGAAAAGATGGTGAACAGAAGAAAAACCAGTAGTATTCTAGTAGACATGGCGAGGTTTTTTGGTTTTGTAAATATTATCCAAAAATCCTGCCTGATTTATAAAATCAGCTAAAAAATGTCAGCAGCAAGAATAAAACCGATTAGCCCCATGAAAATGGCATAATTCTTTAATTAGCACTGGCCTTCAACTTCTCAATGGTTGCCGTTGGTTGACTGGTATTGAATACGAAATTGCCAGCTACCAGCACATCGGCACCGGCTTTGATGAGGGCCTTTGCATTATCCAGATTTACACCTCCATCAATTTCAATCAAAGCTTTGGAACCGATTCTATCGATGAGTTTTTTCGTTTCGATTACTTTTTCAAAAGTGGACGGGATCAATTCTTGTCCGCCGAACCCTGGATTCACTGACATAATGTTAACAACGTCGACGTCTGCAATCACATTTTCCAGGGCAGTAACTGGAGTATAAGGGTTAATGGCAACACCGGCTTTGATACCCAGTGCTTTGATCCGGCCGACAACTGCTTTAACGTTTAAGCATGCTTCAATATGAACGGAGAGAACGTCGGCACCCGCTTTAATAAAAGCTTCTATGTATCGTTCGGGACGAACAATCATAAGGTGAACATCCATTGTTTTCTTCGCGTGTCGATGAATGGCTTCAACGATGGGGACGCCCATTGAAAGGTTAGGAACAAAAACACCATCCATGATATCAATGTGAATCCATTCTGCCGTGCTCGAATTTATCATGTTCACTTCATCAGCCAGTTTAGAAAAATCACAGGCCAGCAAAGATGGAGCGATAATAGGTCTCATGTTATAGTTTCAATGATTTTGAATCTGCAATTATACTAAAATGATAACAGCAAATCGTTTAGATTCATTTTATTGAAATGGTGTATTTTATTTGAGCTTGTACATCTCGCTGCCCGCCAGAAGAAAGCAGCCCAGACCGTAATCTTCAAAGTCTGGCATCGATGAGTACGTTACAGGCTGACCGTCCGCGGGTTCTTTACCGGTTCCCTGCACATATCCAAGAAAACCATCGGCATGAACAGCATCCTTTACAACTGCATTCCACGCTCTCAACGCGACGGGTTTAAACTCGCGAGCGTCGAGATACCCGTTGTTTATACCCCACGCCAGGCCGTATATAAAAAGAGACGTACCGGTTGTTTCCTTGCCACTTAAATGTGAAGGATCATGAAGGCTGACATTCCAGAAACCATCGTCCCGCTGAAGCACTGCTATTGCTTTGATCATCGCTATGAAATCGGCTTCATATTGTTTACGGTGCTTTTCATCTTTTGGTATTGTTTCCAACACGCGAACAAGGGCCGCAACCACCCATCCGTTACCTCTTGCCCAATAACAGTCTTCACCATTGGGCTCTTTATAGGGTGGGACAAAATCCTTGTCTCGCCACCAAAGGTTGTCCCGCGGATTAAAGAGTCCGTTCCCACCTTCAACATTGCGGGTATGAATATACATTTCAAACATTCGGTCAAAGTATGATGGCTCTTTGCAGGCAACGCCAAGTTTTGCGAACACTGGCATAGCCATCTGTATGGCATCAACCCATGTCCAATCATCAATCTTGTCGGTGCGCATCATACTGTCAACAGATGCCTTTATCTTTTCAATGCGTATTGGATTCTTATCCAGGGCAAAAAGATCAATGTAGGTTTGACCAGCGCACTGATTGTCAGCATTGCGGGTGTAGGTGTCCCCATCGCGCAGGTCCCATTTATGAAAATCTCCCCAGCGAATTGCGTAGTCATGGTATTGCGGATTTGGATCAAGTTTGTACAATGCCATCAGGCCTTCGTAATACACTGCTCTTGTCCAGATGTTGCTGGCACGATCGCGGTTCGTAACAATACGCTTGCCCACATCGGGCCATTTGTTCATGAAGTAGTTATTTGTTCTTCGCATTACTTCCAGGATCGATTCCTTATCAGGATGCTTTCGCTGCGGAGTTGCAGGTACTGCAGTGGTTAAAGTATAGCATACCAATAAGAAAGCAACCGAAAATCTGTTCATGCTGGCAGGTTAAAACCAAAGTGAAACCAGGGGGAAGAGAGTCTTACCGTTGTGCTATTTCAATATCATCATCTTAAGACAAACGGGAGAGGGAACACTTACCTGATTTCCCGAGTAACGAAGTTTGCCGGTCTTAGGGTCAATTTTGAAAATCACAATAGTGTCTGAATCCTGATGGCCCACCAAAGCATATTCACCCTTCAAATCAATCAAAAAATTTCGTGGAGTCTTTCCTTTAGTGTCCTGCTGCCCTATCAATTTTATCATCCCATTTTTTTCAATGGAGTACAAGGCAATCGAATTGTGCCCACGGTTGGACATATAAAGATATTTACCATTCGGATGCACGTGAATATCGGCGGCCGTATTCTTCCCTTTAAAATCTCCAGGCAATGAAGGGATGCTGTCAGCCATGACGGTCAGACCTCCTGTTGCTTTATCATATGAAAACACTCCTACTGTTGACGTCAGTTCCTCCGCAGAGTAGACGACATTTCCGTTTGGATGGAAATCCAGATGCCGCGGACCACAGCCTGGTTTCACCGAGACATAGGGTTTCTTTGCATCGTCGATCCGTCCATTAGAAACATCCAATTTATAACTATAGATCCTATCTTCTCCCAGATCAGACACCAGGACAAAACGGTTATCGGCTGAGATCATTGCGGAATGCACGAATGCCTTCTTTTGGCGATCGGGATTCACACTACTTCCGATGTGTTTCCGTGAATCAGAACTGGACCCAAGGAGGCCATCATCAAAGATTGGTAAGACGATAAAATTACCCTCCGTGTAGTTGGAAATGAACGCCCATTTGCCCGACTTGTCAATGCTGATGTGACACGGATCTGCTCCATATGACGGACGCTGATTTAACAATGTGAGTTTGCCTGTTTTCGGATCAATGCTGAACGAGCTGACGGATCCAGAATTTTTCATTTCGTCAATGGCCCCACGATTGACTGAGTATAAGAATTTACCTGAGGGATGAATGGCCAGGAAAGTAGGGCTTGCCGGCGTTTCCACAATTTGGATAGGATTAAGTTTACCCTTGACGCGATCAAACTGGTATACATAAATTCCCTTGCTCCCCCGGACAGTATATGTGCCGACGTAGACAATTTCCTTTGGCTTCTGCGCCTCAACGATCGTTGACATAAAAATACCAATTGAAAAAATCAGGTAGAGTTTATTCATCGGGGCATATTTACTTTCATGTAAAGTACGAACATAATCATCTCAAATATTCGTCGCATGGTCAATATATATTACACCGTTGGAACATTCCGTTGCATAGTCAATGATGGAATAAGCGGGCATGCATTGTTCCTTCGGGATCTAATACAAACAATCGAATGAAAATTTGTTCGTGACCCAGCAACAATTCATTCTGAAGTCAAACGTGCTTAATCCAACTTGGGAAATTTTCTGTGACGTGGGTGACCTTCAAACCATTGGCTTGCTAAGGATTTCAATTAAACTAAACCGCATCGGAAGTGATGAGAGCATCAGGAATGGTTTTTACTTTGATCATATCTCGCAAAAATTGGGTGTCGCGAGCCGATCGGATAAGACCTTAATTTAATCGTTAGATAATGTTCGCAATTTCCTGGACGACGAGTGTTCGGTGGGTATAGTCAAGCGTCCTTTTTTTAAGCACATCGCCATGTTCAACGGTAAGTATGATTTCCCGTTCAAACCTGGAATCATACCCTGTATCTTCATACTGCGTCATTTTCCCGTTGGGAACCCTTAACTTTCCGGAGAACCATTCAGCCTTTACCCCTTGTGGACCGGGCTTCCTGAAAAGGGTTGAGAGGTTACACTTTTTTACCTTTTTACTAAACAATGAATTTGATTCGATATCCCCTTCCAGTTTCGTCAGGAAAAGTTGGCCATCCCTCACTTCCCATGTTGCAACGTAGCCTCTTCGGCACACATCCAGCGAAAAAAAGGAAGGACGTTTTTTTTTGCGTTTCAAAAAATACTCTTCCAGGGGATTTGAATAAAGATCCATCTTCTCACCGTCCATCCAAATAATATCAGCCAGCTGTGCCGCCATACTTCTCTTCTTAACAAAGAACTAAAATAGCGCTTGGGAAATTAAAGATCGCTGCCTTCTCTGTGATCGGAAGAATGAACAGGGTGAATCTACCTGGGTGACGGATTTTCCGTTTGGCGTAACACCTTAAACGCGCCACTCTCCAATGGCCACATTACTAATACATTAAAAATCAGTGAATATTAAATCAGCTTAAACAAA
>DASUGQ010000180.1:0-9713 GCA_036273935.1 Cyclobacteriaceae bacterium
GGTTGCCTGGAATTTCCAGAAGGATTGAACTCAACCGACCATTTCCTTCGACAAGCCGCCAACTGTCGGGATGCGCTAACCTATTTGGTCTGCGGCTTATAATTTTCAGAGGAAAAACTGCGAAAAGTTTCTTTTGATAAATTCCTTGTTACGCGACCTCTTCAAATATCGTTCAAATCGAAGGGCTTCTGTTTTGTTCGGGAAAGGTCTTTTAAAGATGAGTTTCCAGGGACCTTTGAACCTTGTATAATTAGCTCTATTAGATTGATGATCTAAAACTCGTTGCTCAAGGTGCTCTGAAGAACCGTAGTACCAATTACCCGAGATTGATTCAAGAATGTATACGTAATAGATCACAACAGAAAAATTAAAGGCTCGACATGAATTTACCGTCGAGCCTCTGGTCGGGGTGAGATGATTCGAACATCCGACCCTCCCGACGCTGTCGGGATGCGCTAACCTATTTGGTCTGTGGATTATAATTTTCAGAGGAAGAACTGTGAAAAGTTTCTTTTTATAAATTCCTTATTACGCGACTTTTTCAGATATCGCTCAAATCGAAGGGCTTCTGTTTTGTTGGGGAAAGGTCTTTTAAAGATGAGTTTCCAGGGACCTTTGAACCTTGTATAATTAGCTCTATTAGATTGATGATCTAAAACTCGTTGCTCAAGGTTCTCTGAAGAACCGTAATACCAATTACCGGAGGTTGATTCAAGAATGTATACGTAATAGATCACAACAGAAAAATTTAAGGCTCGACAAAAATTTATTGTCGAGCCTTCTGGTCGGGGTGAGATGATTCGAACATCCGACCCCCACGTCCCTAACGTGGTGCGCTAACCGGGCTGCGCTACACCCCGAACAATAGTTCCGAGTTGTGAATGAATAACCACAAAATCGGGCTGCAATATTAGTAAATAAGATCCATTTACGCCAAGGGAGATTCTATTGGGAATCTATTTCTTACTTCTTCTTTTTCAGGGAATTGAAAAACTTCACCCAGTTGAAAGGGTTCAGCAATGGATTAGTTACAGGCTGATAACTTCTGTTGGGATAGGCTGCCCATTGATCCAGCGAGTACCGCTGGTTTTGAGGACCATCCATAGGCGTTGTTCTCAACATAAGAGCAAGGAGCTCCGCATTGAGGTTCTTCTGATCAACTTGCTGATCTGTCGGAATATTTAGTGCTAACACGGCCTCTTTAAATACCTCTTCCGTTGGGAACGGAACAATTTCCACTTCCTTTAAAAAAGTGACATCTTCCACCATGGTGATAATGATGGTCTGAAATTCTTTCGAAGAATTTGGCACGATGTAGTGTTGCCGCTGATAGCCCACGGAACTGATCACAATGCTATCACCGACCAGTACTGGCATGGAGAAAAAACCAACTGAATTTGTCGTGGTACCTCTGCCTGCTTTAGGAACATAAACGTGAACACCAGGAACGAATGACGCGCTGTCGGCGCCCAGGACCACACCAGAAAGTTGTATTACACGCCTTTGATTTTGAGCCTGGGTGTCGAATGAACCCGCAAAAACGGCAAGCGCCAGCAACGGCAGATAAAAAAAGGCAGTTTTCTTTACCATTTCACTCAAATTACCCCCTGAATTACCAAAAGAAAACAATTTTTACAAATGATTTCAAATATACGGATAACCCAATAAACAGCCTAATTCATACCTTTGACCCTGGGTTATAAACCAGGATATGCGACTGAAGAACTTCAATCTCACATTAGGTTCGCAGATTTTTAAAGCCTGCGCAGATGAATCACGCTTGCGTATTTTACATTTGATTTTTGAAAATGGTGAAATGTGTATTTCAGACCTTGAGCGAATCCTGGAGTACACGCAAGCCAAAACTTCACGCCACCTTATTTACCTGAAGAATTCCGGAATCCTGTCGTTCAGGCGCTACAATCACTGGGTATTCTACTCTGTTAAAGATGAAGTGTATGAAATCGTCAACCAGATTCTTCAGTTCGTCCGTCGGGACCAACAATTGCAAAAAGATTTGCAGCTATATAAAACCCTTTACTCCAACCGTGAGTTATCCATTAACAAGGTTCAGATGGAAGAATGGCAGGCGAAAGGCTTGAACCGAAAAGTAATGAATTGATTGGTGGACTATGTACAAATGCATTTTTTTTGATCTTGATCACACTCTTTGGGATTATGAGACAAATTCACGGGAAACACTGACTGATCTTTATTGTCGTTTTGCGCTGAAGGATCGTGGTGTGAACGATGTAGACGATTTTAGCCATACATTTAAGGATGTGAATGAACGATTGTGGGATTTATATGATCGTGGATTAATTGACAGCGAATATATCCGAAGGGAGAGATTTAAACAGATACTGGAAAAATTTAATGCCCATGAAGAAGAATTGTCTGCCAGACTTTCCCACGAATACCTCCTCGACTGTCCTAAACGCGGGATGTTGATGCCGCATGCCATTGAAACTCTGCAATACCTGTCCGACCGATATGATCTGACGGTTGTGACGAATGGTTTTGATGAAATTCAGCACACCAAGCTTAGCACCAGCAATCTTCTGCACTACTTTGATCATGTTGTTACTTCGCAAAAAGCCGGTTTTAAAAAACCCGCCCGTGAAATTTTTGAGTATGCTTTGAGATCAAATGCAATTCAAGCTTACGAAGCCATGATGGTGGGTGATAATTTGATAACAGACATCGGTGGCGCAAGGAATGCATCTATCGACGTTACATTCTTCAATCCATTTGAAATGGAACATGAAGAAAATGTCCACTATGAAATTAAGAGTTTACGGGAGCTTTGTGATCTTCTATAAGGAATTACAGCCTGTTGCTTAAACATTAACCTAAACATTTTGATTTATGCCTAGAGGATTTTTTCAAGTTCCCAATCCTGGAAATGAACCTGTATTTTCTTATGCCCCCGGGTCGAAGGAGCGCGAACTGCTGAAGAAAGCCATTGAGGATGCGCGAGCGAAGAAAAGGGACATTCCCATGTACATCGGGGGTGAAGCGGTGCGTACAGGAAATAAAAAAACGTTATCGCCACCCCATGATCATAAACACATTCTTGGATACTTTCATGAAGGTGATGCATCTCACGTGGAACAAGCCGTTATTGCTTCTCTTAATGCAAAGGAGAGTTGGGCAGGTTTAAGTTGGGAACACAGGGCTTCTGTTTTTCTGAAAGCGGCTGATTTATTAGCAGGGCCGTACCGTTACGAAATTAACGCAGCCACCATGCTTGGCCAATCAAAAAATGCATACCAGGCCGAGATCGATTCAGCATGCGAGCTGATTGATTTTCTTCGCTTCAATACCTACTTCATGACGCAGATCTACGCGGAACAACCCGCGTCATCACCCGGCATATGGAATAGAATGGAATATCGTCCGTTGGAAGGCTTTACGTTTGCCATCACGCCGTTTAATTTTACTGCGATCGCAGGCAATCTTCCCACGAGCATGGCCCTGATGGGCAATACCGTTATTTGGAAACCTGCCTACACACAAATCTATGCTGCTGATGTGATCATGCGCGTTCTTAAAGAGGCTGGGTTGCCAGATGGCGTGATCAACCTGATCTACGTCGATGGGCCAGTAGCAGGAGAAGTAATTTTTGATCATCGGGATTTCGCCGGTTTACATTTCACGGGAAGTACGAATGTGTTCCGAAACCTTTGGAAAACGATCGGACAAAATATTGACAAGTATAAATCTTATCCCCGCATCGTTGGCGAGACGGGTGGTAAAGATTTTGTAATGGTGCACCGCAGTGCCGATGCGAAAGAAGTGGCTACGGCTTTGGTACGTGGTTCTTTTGAATACCAGGGTCAGAAATGTTCGGCTGCTTCAAGGGCCTACATCCCGTCGAATTTATGGAAAGAAGTGAAGCAATATATGACGGAAGACCTGAAGAACATAGGGATGGGTGGTGTTGAAGATTTCTCAAATTTTGTCAATGCCGTCATCGACGAGCGGGCTTTTGATAAGATCGCCGGTTTCATCGATAAAGCAAAAGCAAATCCATTGAATGAAATTATAGCCGGTGGTAAAGTCGACAAATCAAAAGGTTATTTTATTGAACCGACGATTATCCTCACCAAAGACCCTTCATCATTGACGATGGTTGAGGAAATTTTTGGGCCGGTGCTCACGATCTATGTATATGATGAAAATAATTTTGAAGACACTCTCACATTGGTGGATAACACATCACCCTACGCGCTCACCGGATCAATCTTTTCCAAAGATCGTTATGCAATAGAACTGGCCACAAAGGTGTTGGTAAATGCCGCCGGCAATTTTTACATCAACGATAAGCCAACAGGTGCAGTAGTCAGCCAGCAACCTTTTGGCGGTGCCCGGGCATCTGGAACCAATGATAAGGCAGGAGCGAAGATGAATTTAATGCGCTGGGTTTCGGCAAGGTCGATTAAAGAAACATTTGTTCCGGCAATTGATTACCGCTATCCGTTTCTTGAGTAAGTCATCATCCTTAACTCAATACGAGCACCTCGAATGTGTTCGCAAGTATTGATATACTGGCTGCCACGACGAACATCAATCGTATGGTTCGCCTGGGAATGTGGTAATAAAGATAAGAGGCATCATTGATCAATAATCGTGTGTGGAAAATGATTATGATCAGCGGCGTAACCATCAGATATCCGAGCCCAAACGAAGAAATGGTTATTGCAGAAAGCGGCAAGCGTGGCAGGAAGGTGATGATGAGCCACACGATATATGAATAAGTCATGGACCGGATGAGAAAGACAATAATTCTATAACTCTTTAATTTGAAATCAGGGACACACGTTACCAGGCCATTTAAAATGCTCCATAGATAAAACGATACGTTTGAGAAATTGCCAAAGCCGGCATCGAAAAGAATATCGCTGTTTAGGAACATTCCCGTCAGTGGAAATGAAATGGCGAGCAGGGGCTTCACGATACCAATATATTTTCCTCTCGCAAAAAATCTTTTCAAACCCTCAAAATCAAACGCCTTGATGATGCCATGCAGTAAGGCCGCAGAAGACAGCAGGAACAAAAGGATAATAAATGTATGAGCCGGACCGGGCCGAATTTTTGCCGGAAGCGTAAGGAGTATTGCGCATATAACGGACGGTACGGCAATAAGCAGAAGATTTCTTTTCTTAAAAGGTTTAGGGAAAGCATACAAACTGCTGCTAATTACAATCAGGCTATGCAACAAGGTAGGCGCGATAAATATGAGGGCATATAGTCGTTTATTTTCTGAAGCCACCCAGCCTGGAACGCTGGGTGGAATCATGTTGTAGAAATTGTTTAGATATAAAAAAACAAATAACAAGTACACCCATAAGGTGATGCGCCCGTATTTTCTTTCCAGAGCACTTCCAAGTATGATCAGGAAAAATGAAAACCCGCTGTGCAAAATCCAGATTATGGACAGAACTGTTCCGTATAGCCACCACCCGTGCAATTCCTCAGACGTGAGTTGTGTCTGAATGATTTGATAAGTGCCATAATGAATCCAGAGAAAGATACCAACAGGTACGATCGTTATGGGCAATGACCATTTAGGATTTCGAAAGGAATTCATAAGTACGGATTAACCAATCGCTTCTTTGTACCAGGTCACCTTTCTCGAAAAGAACATCAATGCGGCAACAATAAAGAACAGGCCAATACTGCCTATCAGTAACGACAGATCCTGTTGGAGTATGATCACATATATGAAAGAGTAAAAAACGATCATGAGCATGGAGAGAAGGATGACAAGCGACGCATTTCGCAAAAAGGTGGTGGCATACAAACTGATCAGTACGACCGTGGCCGTCGCGGCTATCCAATAAGCAAGGTTGTATCCCAATTGCTCGGAGATGCTGAGCAGTAATGAATAGTAAATAATCAGCGCAGCTCCGATCAATATGTATTGAAAAGGATGAATGCGCACCTTGCGGGTAATCTCAACGAGGAACAATGCTACAAAAGTCAGAATGATGATAAGCTGCGCGTACTTCGAAGTGCGCATACTTTTTTGGTATTGATCAACAGGGATCAAAAGCTTTACGCCAAAATCGGATCCGCGTAAATACTGTTTCCCTTCAATCCATTGTTGTGCGAAGGGCCGGTTAAAATGCAATACTTTCCACGATGCTGTAAAGCCACTGTCAGATACTTCTCGCGTAGCGGGCAAAAATTCTCCGTCGAAACTTGGATCTTTCCAGGGCCCTGCAAGTGTTACGTCGGTCGTTTTTCCAACGGGAACAAAATTGAGTCTTCGGCTTCCTTTGAGGCTAAGCTTAATAGCAACATCGCCGTTGAAACTTTCGGCATTTTCCCAACCAAGCTTTAAAATAATTCCATTCCCGGACGATGCATTCGCTTCGGAAGAGACATTATAATTTGTGTCGGTGGCTCTTGGTGAAGGAAGGATTTCAACGCCGATGGCATTGGATGGCTCTGCGGTATACTGATTACCTCCTACCAAAAGCGTTGGATTGTCATTGATGCCCCTGAGATCGCTGATTCCATAAATTATATATGCGGCATTCCAGACTATGTCATCATCGGCTATTTCCAGACTTTTGAAATCCGGTTTTGTGAATTTTGATTTTATCTGTAGTGTAGATTCATACACTACCGCATCAAAAATTCCCCTGTGAAGGATTTCGGGATTAACGGTTCCGTCAATGCCTAACGTTTCGGGAAGGAAGTACGCTTTCTCAATGTGTTCACGCATCTCTTTTCCATCCTTACCTCGATCTATTATTTCCTGCTTCTTAAAAGGAATGACAAGAATAGGACCTGCAAGTATTTGGCTTCCGGACCATTTGTCTTCAACTTCTTTCATCACCTGTTCCGAGCGGCTTTGTCTTTCTCGAATAAGGTCATCAATCCATGAAGAAGGAATCAACAGGATGAGGACGAGAAAACCGATTGAAAAAAGTTTGACCATAATGGATTCCTGGATCCACCGGTTGAGCCTTTCAAATACATTTAAATTTGATGAAGGGGGAAGTGTTATATTTTCCATAATTATTGAAATGATTGTTGAAGTGACGAGTTATTGATAGTGAGGGCTTCTGATGTTTGTTTGATTTCTTTTTTTGAGTTCACTTTGGAAAGAACAGACTCAAGCAGAGGGAGCATTGAGTTCAGATTTCGGGTCTTTATGATAAAATTCCAGAGCGGCTCAAATTTTTTCCATCCTCCAGCGTAGAGGAAATGTTTCAGCATATGCTTGATCGAATCATGCTGTATGCTTGCTGCGGTGATGTTGCTCCAGGTGTAAAATTCTTTGTAAGCCCAGTGGTAACCGGCTTCAAGTTCTTCAGCTGAAATGTTTTTGGTTTTATAGACAACATGGCGGGTGTCGTACAAGTCCCAGTTGCTGGTAAGAATTCTGCCGGCGCTCTTCATGTCGCTATATAGCTTTGTGCCGGGGTAAGGTGTCAGGATGTGATAGGTTGATGTAGTAATGCCATTTTCAACTCCCCATTCTACTGTGCGTTTAAAAACATCACGGTCATCATCATCCAGTCCAAAAACAAAACTTCCATTAATCATGATGCCAAGGCTGTGCAACCTCTTCACGGCGCGTTTGTAGTCCTTATGGAGGTTTTGCCGTTTGTTGCTTTGTTCCAGATTTTTGGAGGTGAAGGTTTCAAATCCAACGAACAAACTCCTCAATCCTGCGGCCGCGGCTTTTTCAACCAGGTCTGCCCGTAGAATGGAATCTACCGTAGCGGCTGATTGGAAGACGCGATTCATCCCCTTCATTCCTTCAAAAAGTGCTTCTGCAAATCTTACATTTCCGAGCAAGTGATCATCAAGAAAGTACAGGTGCCTCCCTGGAAGCCGTTCAATCTCTGCTAACGCGTCATCTACTTGTTGAGTGTAAAACGATTTACCACCCTCAAAGAAAGCGTCTTTGTAGCAGAAGTTGCAGTGATGCGGGCAACCACGGGTGACAACAATTGAGTTAGGAACGAGGTAGAGATGTCTCTTGATCAGGTCTCTTCTGATGGCCGGAATTTTGTCAAGTGTCCGGATGGAAGAGAAGTATCGTTTTTGAGGATGGCCGGACTTAAAGTCTTTTAAAAATTGGGGTAAGGTTTCTTCGCCCGGGCCTAAGAAAATAGTATCAGCATGAAGCGCAGCTTCTTCTGGCAGGGACGTCACATGAAGGCCGCCGAGTATCACGAAAGATTTTTTTCCCCGGTAGTGGTCAGCAATGGAGTAAGCGCGATAAGCATTGGTGATATAAACTTGGATGATGACAAGGTCAGGTTGGTCATTTAGGTTGACAGTTTCAACATGCTGATCTTGCAGAGACACCTCATCATCGGGTGACAAGTACGCGGCCAGGGTGGCCAGTCCTAATGGCGGGAATAACGAATACTTGATCGGCCTCCAAAAAGGACTTTCAGCTTCTGTGAGGGCTGGTAAGATAAGTTTGACTTTCATATAACTTATTTTAAAAGTACTTTCAAATTCAAAGTAAATCGATAAAAAAATTAGTTGCGTTGATTTTTAAGAACCGCTTCCAAAGCATCGAGGTGTTTTTTAAATGCGGTGCGGCCCTTCTCTGTGATTTTATATTTTGTATTTGGCTTTCGATCGACAAAGGATTTTATCACGGCGACATATTTTTCTTTTTCAAGGGCTTTCATGTGCGAAGCGAGGTTCCCGTCTGTCACGTCAAGCAGTTCTTTCAGGGATTTAAAGTCATACGAATCGTTCGTCACCAGCACAGACATGATCTGAAGTCGCGCGCGGTGTTCCATGACTTTGTCCAAATTCTCGAAAGGGTTCTTCACTTGTCGTAGCGGTAATACATTACAGTTCCATAAATAATATGCAGGACGCCAAAGCCAAGAGACCAGAATACGAGGCCATAGCCGGGCAGGAGTGCTGCAGCCAATCCCAATAATATTTCGCAGAATCCAAGATACCGCACTTCTTCAAAAGTATGCCGCCCCGCATTCGTCAGGGCAAGTCCGTAAAAAATCAAACATGCTGATGCGACAATGATCAGATACCCACGCGAGATGAGTATGAGAATGAACAGCCCACCCGTTATGAGGGGGATCAGTAAATTGATCATCAGGTGCTGGCTGGTTTTGTTCCAGATCGTGGTGTTAAGTTTTTTTGCTTTTCGATGACTCAGCCAAAATCCTGTGCCTAGGGAAAGGGTAAGTACTGTAATGGCAATCATGAGAAGTCGCCCGATGATTTCTTCCTCATTGACATAGTAGAAACGAAGTCCGAAGGGTGAGTACGGATAGTAAATCATGAAGTAAGCAATGGCCGCTCCACCGAGCGCATAGACTCCAGCCATTATTCCTGACATTCCACTGAGGGAAAGGAATTTTCCAGATCGTTCCATCATCGACCGGATGGAGGCGAGATCTTTTTCATAGTCCTGAACTTCTTTCATTTAAAAGTACTTTGAAATGCAAAGTTAACAAACGGAATCACATTTGCAATGGTTTCACCAGTTGACTTACAAAGTAGACGTTCGACAACCAGGGACATGCATTCCGGATTCAATTACTCAGTTTTTTTAAATGCCTGTTAGAAATTTTCAATCCTAGTCCTTAATATTGCAGTCCCTTTTGGAAGACATTCCTTGGTAGCTCAGCTGGTTAGAGCATCTGACTGTTAATCAGAGGGTCGCTGGTTCGAGCCCAGCCCGAGGAGCAATGAAAATGAGG